>NZ_JAULSE010000031.1:0-40402 GCF_030518245.1 Rhizobium sp. CBN3 | reverse complement strand
TCTTGAACAACCCGACCCTAGCGGAAAACACTGATGGCCGCCCGCAAAGCCGATCACCCGCTACAGCGCAACGAGAAGCGCGCGGGCGCTCGGCTTTACTCCCTACCGTCACCTACGCCACGTACTGGGACACGATCGGTAAATGGCCAACGCGGTTGCTTTGTGATCAGCCGTTATCTTCGACGAACCGAATAGCGTCTTGCAAGAAGCTCCGGAAATAGTCAGGATTTTCGCACATCGGAAAGTGCCCAAGCCCCTCCATAACGACATGACGGCTGCCAGGAATGAGGGCCGCTAGCGCTGCTCCGTCTGCAGGCGTCGCAGAGTAGTCATAGGTCCCGGAGAGAAGAACGGTCGGTGTTCGCTTGGCATCAATCTTCGGACCGACGACGGCACCGTCGAACTCGTCGCTGTAGAACGAAAGATCGCCGGGATAAACTCCAGGAGCACCCTGCGAGTAGATCCAACTGGCGCGGCGTCGCTCTTCTTGCGGGCTGAGCGGGCTCATGATTCCGCGGACATAGGCTGAGTTATGAAGCGACCCATGAACGTTGACGTTGTGTTGAAAGGGGTTGCGACGGCCCTTTGACTTCAACGGCGGCTCGACCGCAATTACACCCATTAGACGTTCCGGTCGCTCCGCCGCCAGCACCATGCACATCGCCGCGCCCATAGATCCTCCAACGACGATAGCTCTGTCTCCGACGAGCTGGTCGAGTATCGCCGTGCACCAGGTCAGGTAGAGATCCGTTGTGAGTTGATAGGGCGAGCCGTCCCAAGTTAAAGGAGGCATCGAACGTCCGTGAAACGGCAGATCAACTGAGATCAATCGGTTCGTACGCGCAAACCCAGTGTCGGAGAGTTGCGGTAGAAACTGACGGCCGTCTGCGCCAGCCGTATGGAGGAAAAGGATAGGAGTTCCTGCACCGGCTTCCTCGTAAAAGATATCGTGTTCTACGCCGCCGACCTCTACCCGCTTATAGCGTCCGGTGACCTGTTCAATATTTCGATCGATCTTCGGCGCAACTAGGGGCGGAGACGCTACGACGATTTCGAACAGTCGCTCCAGAGCGGGACGCGCTTGAGCGATTGCTACGGGCGAACCAGATAACGTGAACTCAGGGTTAGCGAGTTGAAAGGCGGTGAACGAATGGTAGGTTGCCGGCGGCGGCACCTGCATAACCTTTTCCCAAGCTCCTTCTGGGGCACTCAGTATGACGTCAGCATTTTCGTCCGCGCCGTCCAGTGCGACTATCCCGCCTCCCACAGCAAGTGATGACTTTTCTGGTCCAACTTGCAACGAGATCCGTGTTGTAAGACCTGGGGTCAGTCGCGGTAGCTCCGGATCTTCGATCGCCAGGGTTACGCGTTTAATCAGCTCGGCATGGGCGCCCATACGTCCTCCCTAACAAAATGATGTTGTTGGGAAGCCGCACTTCCTGTGTCTCACCTCCCATAAGAGAGGTAAGCAGATTTTCAGACAATCTGTCAACCTTAGCCGTCGCCTGAACTTCGTTTTGTGGAACTACTCGGAGGTTTCGACGGGGTTCTTGCTCAAGTAGTCCAACGCCACCTTAGCCGCGATTTCGATATGGCGCTTGCAAAGCGCGGCTGCCCTGTCGCCATCACGCAACGCAATAGCGGCCGCAATCTCTCTTATTTCGAAAACGCTGTTCTGCAGCCGCCCTGGCTGGGTCATCGATGTCATCCGCAACAATGTGACCCGGTTGTGCAACGACGTGAGCATTTGCTTCACAAACACGTTCTTGCTGCCGGTCATCAAACAATCGTAAAAAGCGGTCTTGGCTTCGATGATCCGCGTTCCGGAACCGCTCTTGGCTGCGGCTTCGAACGCTTCCACGGTCTCGAGGAGAGCAACGATCTCTTCATTCGAACCGTTCTCGGCGAACTCCTGGCCGGCAAAGCTTTCAAGCAGCGCGCGTACACTATAAAGCTGCCTAGCCTCCTCGTAGCTGATAGTGCTGACAACCGGCCCCCGATGCGGATAGCTAGTAATAAGCCCTTCAGCTTCTAACTGGCGTAGCGCCTCGCGAACTGAAGTTCGGCCAACCCCGATAAGTTCGCACAACTCGCGCTCCACCAGCCGCTGCCCGGGCTTGAAACGGCCACTTGAAATAGCCTGCCGGAGCTTATCCTCAACAAGGATTCGAAGAGAGGCGTTTTGACGTCTAATCTGGAGGTCGATCGTTCCCATTCACAACAAACCTTCGATGAAATTTCTAGTGACGCACAGAATCAATATACTGCCGGAGCGTTTCGTAGGACAACCCGATTGTCTGCAAACAGCAAAAAATTTCAATCGGTTTATTGTGGGTCACAGGAGAACTCTAGCGAACTGGAGGTCTGGCGCAAGGGGAGAAAATTTCTGTAGCACCTCAGGGTCATGACCCGGAATGATGAGTCCGTTTGCTCCGGCAAGGACGCGGAGCTTGTTGTAACCCTCGATGACCTCTAGGTAATCTGCAAACAGGGGAAACGCGCCGTCATTTTCAAGATAGTGCTGGAAATGAAGCGCGTCGGAAGCGATAACCAGCAAAGCGCCGCCTGTTGCCACCGTAACAACTTGCAAACCTTTCGAGTGACCGCCAACCAGATGCACCCTGCATCCAGGAACAATTTCCCCATCCCCATCATGGAACCGTACCCGTGACTGAAAAACGAGCCGGACCGCGTCGACGACACCTTCTGTAGCAAAAGGCCGACGCATTCGCTCATGGCACATACACCGCCCCGTTCCATACGCCATCTCCCGATCCTGAATGTGAAAAGTGGCGTTAGGAAAGGCCGGGAGGTTTCCGGCGTGATCGTAGTGCAGGTGTGTCACAACGACATCAGTAATTTCGCTGGATTTGATGCCAAGGCTGCTCAGTGCTGCCACCGGATGGATCAAGAGGGTCCGCCCTCTGGCCGCGCCCTCTCCGGCTTCGAAACCAGTGTCAACAAGAATTAATCGGTCCTCGAGACGGATCAGCCACACGAAGTAGTCGATTTGTGATGGACGATCATGAATGTCATTCGTCTCTAGTATCAGGTCACTTACTGGTCTTTGCGCGGTGCCGTAATGGATGGCGAGCACTGTCCACTCGTTCAAGAGAATTCTCCCCGCCATCAGTCCATCAAGACTAGGTGTCGATTGATCTCGGCCCTGTCAAGACGGTCGAAAACCTCATTGATCTCATCAAGGGGGCCAGTGCTCGACAGCAATTTGTCCACTGGCAGCTTACCTTTGAGGTAAAGGTCGATATAGCGGGGTATGTCGCGCGATGGCACGCAGGAACCCATATAGCTGCCCTTGATCGTTCTCTCCTCTCCGACCAACGGCAAGGGCGAAACCTCGAAACGGGAATTTGCGCTGGCCAGTCCGGCCGTAGCGGTCATCCCTCCGCGCCGGGTAATCTCATATGCAAGCTCGAATGCCTTTTTGGATCCAGCCATCTCTATCGCGTAGTCTACCCCGCCGCTTGTCGCGCCTTTTACTTGGGCAACAATATTCGGCGAGGTGGCCAAAAAAGTCTTCGTCGCTCCCAGCTCCTTGGCAAGATCCAGCTTCGCTTGGATTAGGTCGATCGCCACGATATCGCTTGCACCGCTCGCAACAGCGCCAAGTATCGCCGAAAGGCCTACGCCGCCGAGCCCGATTACCGCCACACTACGGCCTGGGCGGACCCCACACGTGTTCATCACAGCTCCAACGCCGGTCATAACGGCACAGCCGAAGAGAGCAGCTGTCGCCAAATCGATATCTTTGGTCACTTTGACTACCGAGCTCGCCGACACGACAGCATATTCGGAAAACGCAGAAACGCCGCTATGGTGGTTAATTTCGTATCCTCTCAAACGGATGTGCTTGCCGCCGGATAGAAGCGTTCCTGCAGCATTGGCCTGGTAGCCCGGTTCGCAGAGGCTGGCGCGGCCTTCAGCGCAATATGAGCAATGGCCACAAACCGGCAGAAATGACATGACTACATGGTCACCAACCTCAACCTTCTCGACACTCGGTCCGATTGCTGCGACGACGCCAGATGCCTCATGGCCTAGAGCGACTGGAAGCGGACGCGGTCTGTCCCCATTGATTGCGGACAGGTCAGAGTGGCAGACACCGGCAGCCTTGATCTTGACCAACACCTCCATGGGGCCAGGCGGCGTCAGTTCCACAAGCTCAATCTTAAGAGGTTTCGAATTTGAATAGGGCTTCGGCAGACCCGACTCCCTGAGGATTACCGAACGCATCTGCATCTTTGAAATTCCTTATCGATGTGCAAGCAACTGCATTGGAGAGGGGATATAGCGGAATCCGTCTCCGTTTCGCACCACATGCCCGGCACCTGGCCATGCGAAGTGATAGGACATTACCGCAATGCGATCTGTCGCCAGCATATCAAGCACGCGCGTGCGGGATCTAGCTGACAGCTTCGGGTCCGTGTCGTATCGGAATTCCATCATCGGCCTCTCCATCAACAGGATATGATGGTGCGTAAGGTCGCCGAGAAAACAGAGGCGATCGTTTCCCGACTGCAGCATAAAACAATGATGACCGAGCGTGTGGCCGGGGGCCGAAATCGCGTGAACGCCCGGCAAGAACTCCTCGCCGTCTTTGAAAAAGAAGGTCCGATCCTTGTGGGGAAGCAGGTTTCGCCGAGCGTTATCGATTTGAAATTGAAATGAAGAATCGATCGACGACCCGTCCGTCCAGTCCGTGAAGTCTCGCTCACTGATGAAGATGTCGGCGTTCGGGAAATTTAACCTTCCATTGGCATCGCACAGACCGCCGATATGATCGATATGGGCGTGCGACAGAACCACCGCATCGATCTCCGTCGGATCTCGACCTGCCTCTCTCAGGCTGGCTAGGAGTCGACCTGTGGTGGGCCCGAAAGCTTTGGAAGACCCCATCCCGGTATCAAATAGAATTGTTCTTCCATTTATCTCAACAAGCGGCACGTTTTGCTCGAGTACAACTTTGTTCGTTGGCAGGAAATTGTCCTCTAGCATCAGGCTGACCGTGCGTGGCTCTACCCCCAAGAAGTTCAGGCGAGGATCTCCTAGCTCTAACGGCCCGTCGGACAGTACCGTGATTTTTCCATCGCCAAATTCGAACGGATAAAAATACGGAAGCTTGGCCAGGTGATGCATACTAAGAGACACTGATTTTCCTCCCATCAGGTGCTTGGCGACATTTTTGGCAGATTGTATGATAATCTGTCAAATATTTTTGAAGAAAGCCATATCGAGAGCGACTGCCTTGCTTTAGGAGCCGGTGTACCGCGTTTTCCCCGGCCTACCGAATGCCGCGCAGTAGGAGCAGAGCATTCGAGAATGCGGCTCGCGGGGCCGCACAACGCATGGTCGTTGACCCAGCGTTGCCCCCTGTTCCGCGAAAAACCGCAGACATTCAGAGATTGACGAGGCTCAAGTTGAGTTGTCTCACAGCGCGCACCGCATCACCGTCCATCAGACAGGTGACATTTTCCCTTATTCGCGCTCATCATCGCGAAGCGGCGTAACGATCTGAAACGAAGCCGGTGGCGGACGCGCGCACCCAAAGAGCGATCAATTCCATCTTCGGCAGGGCCTTGCTGTAAAAGAAGCCTTGCGCCGAACCGCATCCGTTCGCTGCGAGAAATGCTGCCTGCTCGGCGGTCTCAACACCTTCCGCCACCACGTCCTGCCCAAGACATTGTGCAATGGACAGAATCGCTTTGACCAATTCTTCGTTCCTTTTGTCCGAGCTATTTATGAATGACCGATCGATCTTCAGCGTGTCGATCGGGAAGCGGGCTAGATAGTTGAGCGCCGAGTAACCGGTGCCAAAATCATCGATAGCAATCGAAAATCCCATTTGACGCAGCTTAAGAAGCGTCTGCAGGGTCTCGCCCTTCCGATCGAGAAGCAGACTCTCCGTGATTTCGATTTCGATCCATTCCGCGCGGCAACCGGTTTCACCGAGGATTGCAGCGATCTCGTTTACCAACCGTGAGCATTGGAATTGCTTACCCGAAAGGTTGACTGCAATCTTGTGCAGGTGGTGGCAATCGGCGTTCAGCTCCTTCGCCGTCTTGCACGCTTCACGCAGCACCCATCGCCCGAGTTCAACGATCAGCCCGGTATCCTCAGCGACCGGAATGAATCGAACCGGCGGAATCATGCCCATCTCGGGATGAGGCCATCTCAACAACGCTTCCGATCCTATCATTACGCCGCTGTCCAGAAGCACCTTGGGCTGGTAGTGCAGCTCCAATTCTTCGCGCTCGATAGCGCGGCGCAATTCAGATTCCAACTGCATCCGCTCCTCCACGCCCACAGTCAAATCCTTCGAATAAAAGCGAAAACTGTTTCTCCCCGAGCGTTTGGCAAGATACATCGCAGAGTCGGCGTATTTCACCAGATCGTTGACATCTGTGCTGTCGTCGGGCGAGATCGCGATGCCTACACTGCATGACACGTAGACTTCCTTGCCATCCAATAGGAAAGATTCCTTGAATCTCTCGAGGATCGAGCACGCAACCCAATCGAGATCGTCGGTTGTCTGGATTTCCGGCAACAGAATCGCGAACTCGTCGCCGCCGAGACGCGCAACCGTGTCGAGATCGCGGACAGATTTCTTAAGCCGGGTAGCGACCTGGCAGAGTAGTTGATCACCCACAGGGTGACCCATCGTATCGTTCACGACTTTGAAATGGTCGATGTCAATCAGCATTACCCCTGTCCGCCGACGTTGAGACGACGCGTCACTGACGACCTTTTGCAATCGCTCGTTAAACAGCAAGCGGTTCGGCAAAGAAGTCACCGGATCGTAAAAGGCCATTTGCCTGATTTTTTCCCGCGAGGCGTTCAGTTCCGTGACATCGCGAGAGACCCCGAGGACTCCTGTAACCTCTCCCCCGGCGCCGAGGACCGCAAGTTTACGTGTTTCGAGAAGAATGGACTGACCGTTCTCCGGGGAAACCACCCAATTCTCGTCGATAAGTATGCCACCGGCTTCGATCGTGGCCTCATCAGATTTTCCGGAAATGTGAGCTCTCTCAGCCCCGAACAATTCAAGGTCCGTTTTTCCAACGACCTCCGCCTCCGATTTCCCGGTCAGCCGCTCAAATGCATGATTGCACAACAGGTGTACGCCATCGACATTCTTTACCCAAACCATGTCAGGAATGGTTTGCAGCACACTTAGCAATTGCGTCCGCACGGAGTTGATGGCGTCTTCCGCCTGCCTTCGTTCCGTGACATCACGCGAAAATGCCAGGAGCGTGGTGGCGGCGTCAGGATCGGCGCTTGGTCGTCTAGCCACCGACAACTCGAACCATCGGGTCTCGCCGTTTGGCAAGGATACGCTAATGCATCGACCGTAGGCAACTCCTTCACTGCTTGCAGTTCGAAGCGCCTCCATTGCAATAGCCGCTTGATCAGGCGCAAGAACTTGGTCGACCGTCCTACCCAGTAGCATTTCCCGCTGCTGGGCTAGTAGTTCGGGATTTCTGGTCCAGACCTGAAGATATCGCCCATCCTCGTCGACCTCAAACAGAACGTCTGGAATAGCGGTGACGATCCCTTGGGCTAGTTCGAGAGCGTTTTTGAGTTCCTGCTCCGCCAACTTGTGTTCGGTTATGTCGATGATAACGCCAATCAGACCCGCGGGCTCGTCGTCGTGACCTCTGAAAACTGCCTTGTTGCAGACAACATCCAGGATGGCGCCGTTTGCGAGAGCGATCTTACGCTCGGAGACTTGGGCTCCACCCCTTTCAAGAAGGCCTTTCTCTTCAATAGAATAAATTTCCGCCAGTTGCGTTGAACTGAGATCAAAATCTGTATTCCCGATGATCTCGTCGCGCGAGCGACCGAGGAGATCTTCGAAAACCTTGTTGCAACCGACATAGCGACCGTGCAGATCTTTGAAGAAAATTGGGAGGGGCAACACGCCGATCAATGCTTCAAGCAGCGCTCCTCGGTCGGCTGAGGTATCATGATGCAGCGCTTCGTCTCTCCGGCGATTGCGCCTTTTCTGAAAAAAGGAGCGTTGCCAAAGCGGTTGTAAAGTCGAATTCATCGTGAAGCTCCTTACCGAGGGCCAAGACAGATGCATCATCCATCCGATCAGGAATTCCGGGAACGCCACCCAAATCATTCGAGCAACAAATTGATGCAGATATGTCAGTAAGGCGTCGAACCGCGCGTCGGCCTGAGCCGGATAGTGCGGTCGGAAATGAACTTTGCTTTCACATTCGAAGCAACAACCTTCGCGGCAGCACGTAGATCGAAAGGCGCAATGAGTATGTTGTCCCGTTTGGCGAGAGGAGGGCCGGAGGAAGAATGCTACCGCGGAGCAAATATGTTCGTTGGAACCGGATCGCTTGTCTCATGTCTCCTGAGGCGACCCGGGCATTTCCCAATTTGAACTGTCATTCCTTAGCGCAGCCTACCTTGCACGAGAGCCGATCATGAAGGCACCGCATTCCACACAGACCCCGCATGCGATCTTCAATCGGCCGGCTTCCAGGAGAGCGGATCCGCTGGGTTATCGAAATATTTAGCAGCAGCGCTGGCAGACCACCAAGCTGTATTCTTCGGCTCGATCCAATCCTCAGAGTTAGGATCGCAATCAGCTGGCAAAACCGCCATTACATCCTCTATGGTACTGGGAATTGCTGGCCGCAGGATTGTCTGAATTTTGGGGCCCTGTCCCTCAAGAGTTCGCATCATTACGTCCCATACGAAACCCGCCTCAGAGCGCGGCGGCCAGAAATGAAAACTCTTGCTTACGAAGTCGGGGTTCCGTCGCCAGTAACAGGCTGCCGAAGCTTCGCCCCCTAGAACGATTGGGATCATGTCGCGCCCGGACTGGCGCACCGCGTTGATAACACCATTCTCAGCTCCCGACTGAACGATAATACCATCAATTCGACCGGGATTCGCTGCAAGGAATTTTTGCACCTCGGCCTGCGCGACCTTGTCTGTCCACTTCCCGTCGACATGACCTACGATCTTTATCTCGGGATAATACTCCAGAGCCTTCTTTGCGCCGACGTCAAAGCTGTCCGAGGAGGCAAAGCCGGAGATCCCCGAAACGAGAAGCACATTGCCACTTCCTTCGATTTCTTCAGCGAGCCACTTCGCCGCCTCAAACCCGCCTTGCATGTTGTTCTCAGTTGCGTTGACGGCGAACGGCGATGTTACGTAACCAGAGTACGAGAACACAGGCACTCCTTTTGAATACGCATACTCTATCGTAGGATTAAGCGCCGTGAGGTTCGAACAGCAGATAATAATTGCATCAACGCCGTCGTCTACCATCTGCCGCATCTGCCTGATCTGGACAGCGTCTTCAAGATTTGACTGGGTGACGATGAACTCGGAGACCAGCCCCGCTTTCTTGAAAGCTGGAACAATCTTGTTTGTGAACTCATCAAGAATACTCGCACGCCAAGAATTGTCAGCATATGTCGATGCGTACCCAATTTTCCACGGCGGTGCTCGCTGTGCCTTAAACGTGCGGAAGACAGATTCACCTGTAGGCAACTTTGGATCGAGCAACTCGTAGGTTTTTCGTTCCTCCCGCGGCAATTCCGTAAGGCCACCGGCGGCCGCTACAGAAGGGATCACCAAGCCGGTGATTAGAATAATGGCTCTTGTAATTTCACGTATGCGCACGGATTTGATACCTCTCGTGTCTCTGAGCATTGCAAAGCAGTTGATCTCTTGAAGGTTGATCGGCTCTAGGTGGGTTTTTTACAGTCAGACGGGCGGCGAAAGGGAGACCAAGAGCCTAAGGCCGGATTTCGCTTCCGTAAGCGGATTTCCCTTCAGTAGAACGCCGCTATCACAGTGGCCATCCGACGCGTGGCAGTCTCGTTCGATGCGTAGCTTACGCCACTAACCTAACCCGACGCGTCGACTTATCTTCGGTCAATTTGAATGAAGCGAGCCGCTCGCTGAGTTCGTTAGTCTGATCCGAGAGAGTCTTTGCCGCGGCATTTGTCTGCTCGGCCATGGCAGCGTTTTGTTGTGTTCCCTGGTCAAGTACATTGACGTTATTGTTGATCTCGGCGAGGGACGCCGCTTGCTCGCGGCTCGAATTGACGATTTGATCAATCCGATCGGAAATCTTCAAGATCGACGCCGTTATGTTGTGTAACGCCTCACCTGCTTTCCCCACGTAATCTGAGCCGATCGCCACCTCCGAAGAGGATTCCGAAATCAGGTGGCGAATCTCGCGGGCTGCAGCTGATGATTTCTGGGCAAGTTCGCGCACTTCCTGGGCTACGACTGCAAAACCCTTTCCGGCATCTCCAGCACGAGCCGCCTCGACACCAGCATTTAGTGCCAAAAGATTTGTCTGGAACGCAATCGTATCGATCAAACCAATGATTTGGCCGATCTTGTGGGACGCGTCTTCTATTCTGCCCATTGCGTTGATCGCATCGGTCACAATGGTTGCCGCACCCTCGGCGTGTTCTTTAACAACGGACACGAAAGCCTGGGTTTCATAGGCATTCTCGGATGATTTTCTGACCGTGACCGTCACCTGTTCGACGGCGGCCGCAGCCTCCTCCAGTGAGGCGGCTTGCAATTCAGTTCGCCGCGACAGATCATCTGAGGCTTTGAAAAGCTCGCTGGTTCCCCATTGAATTTGATTGGTATTCTCGTCGATATGAGACACTGTCTCTCTCAGGATCGAAAGCGAGTGATTGAAATCGCGCCTCAGCGGCTCAAGATTGGGATGGAATTGGCGGTCAATTTCTTGAGAGATGTCGCCACGCGCCAATCGAGATAACGCCTCTCCTAGAATGGTGACGGCAGTTGCGACCTCCTCCTCCATCTGAGCGCGTTCGCGTTCACGATCCATCCGCTCCTGTTCAACGGTTTTCCTATCGGCTTCCGTTCGTGTCTCGATGTCCATCTTCGAGACAGCATTTTCACGGAAAACCTCGAGTGCGCGAGCCATTTCACCTATTTCGTCTCTCCGGTCACGTCCGACAATCTGCGATCGAAGATCGCCCTTTGCCAGCTCTTGCATGCGCTTCGCGATCCGTTCGATCGGGGCGCGAAGTGTCGCCATCAGGCCGGCGCCAGCCGCCAAGGCTACCAAGACGCCGGACACTGTGGCGATAGTTGACAGCAAGCGGGCAAGATTGCTTTCATTGCGAGCATCGTTTTCCTGAGTTGCTGCAAAGGTTACGAGGTTTTTCCAGATCTCCTGGCCGGTTTTGTCCGCCTCAGAATATTGCGCTTGGCGGGCTTCCGCTATCTTGACCAGCTTCTCTGTGTTCTCTTGGATAGAATCCACCTGGGCGAATAGATCTTCCTGCATTTTATCGAAGCCAGATATCGAGCTGGCAACGCCTCCAACTGCCACGGTGTCACGCGCCAATTTTGTAAGTTGCTCAACGAGGCGCTGCTGATTCTCTGCGTTGGCTGTACGGAACAGGTTATTGATTTCGATTTCGATCGAATCGGCGTCCTGGCCGATCGTTGTCGCCGTCGCAACAAGCATTTCGGAATCCGTCAACGCTTTATCCAACGCCCGGATCGCATTTGTTCCTTCAATCATGTGCTGGATCGCATCCACTCGCAGGTTCGTCGCAAAGCTCTGTAGGTCAGAGCCGGCAAGCCGTGTGGAAGGGTCGACAAATTCGGGGTTGGCGATTAGCTTGGCGATAGTCCTCTCAATTTTAGTAACGGCCTGCTCGTCAGCAGTCGAGACTACCCGCTTAACTGTTTTTAGCGACTTTTTGATCACAAGCCCTTGCTGGGCGACAGTCGGAGGCTGCTTCGCTCCGTCCGGCAAGCTCACCAAGTCTTCCGCCATGTGTTGCATAACTGATGCCGTATCGAGTGAGCGGGTAGCCTCCCGGAGCATGGTTTTCCCGGAGTTCTCCTGATTGCGTACTTGTGAGCGCACATCAACCGCAGCCAATTTAAGGGCGCCTCCGACCTCCTTGATCTTCGACAAGTTGGAAACAATGTCGCTGCGAACGGATTCCTCGTCATTATGCAAAGACCACATGCGGCCGATGCTGCCCGAGATAACGGACATTGCCGATACACTGTTTTCGAGCGCACCAGTTTCGCTCCCGCTACCTGCCGCCGCTTCCTGGAGCGACTGCATGGTTGCGCTCTGCCCGTTTAAACTTGTCAGCGCCTCATCTCGGTACTCCGTTGAGCTTTGCGCCAAAAAGCGGTTCATACTTTCCGCGACACTTCGAAACCCGCTCAAGGTCTGAAGAACCTCATTTGAAAGCCGAAGACGAGACTGAAGCAAGCCAGTTGCTTTTAAGCCGACCCCACCAACTGCCGCCAATATCAGGATCAAGGGTACAAGTACCAATAACACCTTTGCTCTTATGGTAAAGGTGGACAACAGGCGATCGACGAACATACTTACCTCCAAAGGGCTCAAACGGTGCTGGGGCCTCGCTTTTGGAATAGTAATGTTTGAGCCTGAACGAACATGGATAAGAGTTTCACTAAAACAATCGAAACTTTTTTACGTGTTGTTAGGATTTGACCTCTTGCCCATTGCGTCTTTCGAGAAACTTAACGGAAGGTTAATACCTGCAGATTTGCCGGATCAGAACGTGGGAGTGGATCTATCTGCACCGAGGATCGATCTCCAGCACGTTCCCTGTCAGCTTTCCGGACAGTTCCGAATTCGCCAGGAATTGCACGGCGTGGATCACTGTTCGAAGCACGTCATTTTCGCTTGAAGACGTAGAGTTCACATCGCTGGCGTGTACAGCATTTATCCTCAGCCCGGAACCGAAATATTGCCTAGCAATTGCGGAGGTAGTAGTGCGCAACGCCGCTTGAAGGACGGCTTCTGCTTCCAGCGAGGTCGTCTCTTCGAACCATGCGACGTCCACTACGGCAAGCTCCGCGCCCTGAAGTCGAGAGCTAAAGGCACCTGTAACTCTGATTAGATTGGATACGGCATCAAGCCCCAGATTCGCGCTGGATAGCGATCCCGTTACAGTTTGGGTTGTTTCATTTCTGCGGAAAACTATGTTCACCAGAACGTCGACCCGTCTCCAGCGCAAATACACCTGGTCAGCCATTGAGTTGACGTAAACGTCTCTGTTCGGGTTGACTTTGACCGGTAAAAAATTGTTTCCCTGGCCTTCAGCCAGGGAGGCGAAGTCGGCGGGATTGGCGTCGCCTACGGCGACCCGATAGCCTTTTTCTATAAATGAGCGCGCCAAACAAAGACCAACAGGATTTGACGCGCCTATCAAGACACAGACTTTTTCCCCAGGAGAAATGTTGGCGTCACTGTCACGTTCAACCAGTACCTCGGTCGATGGAGTATGACACGCCTTGTGAGTCAGAGACGCTTGTATCACGCGCCGGTCGCCGCTTCCGGCAGATTAAGAAGGTCGACAATTTGTGCATTTTTGGCCAAGTTTAGCACTTATAACTCCCGGTCCGTCGCTGCGTCTCCCGCGAACAAGCAATGCGCGGGCGATATAGTAAAATTTTTGTCCGACAATCTGTCAATTCCTTTTTGCGATTTTCGGCGGACACAGGTCGAGACCGGCGTCATTTTGAGGCCTCATGCACGCAATGCCGTAAGCATCGGTATTCCGACACCCGGTTGAGTTTGATGTGGTCTTTCCTGTTAGTCTTCTCTCGCCGCCACGTTCCGATTTGATCGCGCTTTTCGCGTTCGCGCGGCACAGACAACAGCACGCCTATGGCAGCACAAGCTGTTTGACCATCATCAGGTTTCGTCCTTAAGCTCTTCTTTTGCCCAATCAGACGCCCGGAGTCCGTACCCGCTAAGAAGAGCGCAAAGTCAACTCAATGCGACGAGGCGCGGCTTACGCATTGATATTTGCCGCGACCGCCTCGCTTAGTAGGCCAAAAGAACTCGTCGACGTCTTTGCGTCTCCGAGTGTTGAGCCTGGAGCGTGCCTCTCTTATACGTCATAACCGAAGTATGCTGATGCGCAGGATAAGAGGACCAGCGTGTGGCGAAATCGTGGGGCCATCCTACAGCACAATCATTTTTCTCCGTGTCGACTCAACGGCCTCCAAGGTCGGTTGGCGTAGGTTCTCTCCCACTCATAGCACTCCCACCCTTCCCGTGACGGGCTGCGATCGAAAGCAGCCCGTCACCCCTCGCCTTGGGAGGCATCTTTAGATTGATTTGCCGTGCGGGAACTCCACTAGAACCGTGGCAGATTTCCCTGATGCTGCCTTGCCTTTGATCAGGAATAGCATTAACGTATATCAGACAATCTGTCAATCTGTTCGAGGCTTGTGGAAGCCAGTCATCGCATCATTAGAGGCTTCCCAACTGCAGCGCTGAAAAACTAGGAGGCCATCTCGAGCGGGAGAACGTGGATGTCGGTGCTGGTGATGATCCGCCATGACGAAAGCCTAGGGAATGAGAGATTCAACCGGCCTCCACAAAGGTCCGAATCGGTCATGTACGCGATCAAAATCGCTCGCACGCCATCCGGTCTCGAGCTTTGAAGGTTTGGAAAACTAGTCCCGGCATGTGCGAGTTGGTGTTCATAGATAGGTTTATATTGGATGACCGAAAGTTTGTTCAGCAAGCCCGATGAAGGGACCTTAGTGAAAGACAACTTTATCGAGGGCTCCGATCCCGAACGTCTTTTGCCTTTGATATCATCGCCCCTGGCGTCCTCTGACCTTGCTCAACACGACAGTAGATCGCTTAACTCTCGCTGCAGTCGAATTTCCCTTGATGGTTTTGGCGTTGCGGATGCCCATCATGAAGGGGCGTTCTCGGTCATGATAGATTCCCCAGTTGACGTCGTAACGGTCTTCCTGCCGGCGTCCGGGAATGCAGTCTTTCATTGGTCTGGGCAACAGGTAGAGTCGCCGCATGTTGCAAATGCTCCGCTGAATGCCCGACAAGATGGCATAAGATCTCAACTGTCATTGACGATCGATACGCAATCCTTGCGTGACAAGCTTTCTCGCATGCTCGATCGGACGATCAGCGGAAATCTGCAAATTCAGCCGACCCTTGATCTTGCATCGAGCGCGGGAACGCTCATGCGAGAACTAGCCCTGTCTGCCCATCGCGGCCTCAGTGCCGGGGGGGCTCTGCGACAATGCCCGTCGGCCTATAGCTCGCTCCTCGACGCGATAGAGTACCTTTTGATCGAAAGCTGTATGCATCGCTATACCGATGAACTTCGTCGTCCGTCTCCGTCTCCCACGCCTCGCCACGTGAAACGGGCAATGGAGTTTATGGAAGAGCATATGGCTCAACCCATTTCCCTTAACGATATCGCCGCTGCGGCCAAGGTCAGCGTGCGGACTTTGCAGCACGGCTTCCGACAATTTCGTAATACCAGCCCCACAATGCACCTCCGAGACTTGCGTATGTGCGCAGCTCGACAGGAACTGCTGCAAAACGGCGCTAAAATCAGCGTTTCGGAAATAGCGCTTAAGTGGGGCTTCACACACCTCGGCCGTTTTGCTGCAGAGTACAAGAGACGTTACGGCGAACTGCCATCTAAAACAGTGCATATGATGGCCTCTCCGCCCGAAAGCTGACCCGGAAATAGCCCTTCGCGATGGCGCTGTGGTTCGCAGCGCTCCACCGGGCTATACCATCGCTGCGCCCTTAATTTTTCGGTCTGTCGCCACAGACGGTCAGCAGCCGAGCGTACAGTGCTTCAAGGTGATTGGTGATTTGGATCATTTGCAGCCGCTCTTGCTCCAGGCGCTGCGACTGTGCATCTTCGTGGCTTTCTAAGTGGGTATCTGTCTTAGCCTGTTGCCCGAAATTGATTGCGATAACTTTGGACATCTTCGAACTCTCGTTGAATTTCGTTAATACTCCGCGTCTTGAAGGAAGACAGTCGCGGAAGGTGAAAAAGCAAAAGTCTGCTAGGCAGCTGCGATGCGTCCTGATTGGTGCCAAACCTTTGCTCAAAACTAAGGGAGCATTCCATCCCTTGTTCAAGCGGAGTGATTCCGTAGCTGAAGGTTGGGTCGAAGTCGCGCCTAAGTCCGAACCGGTTGGATCCGATCGCCGTTGATCGATAGAATGCCAGAGACCTGATCGACGACCGGGCCGATGATACCATCTGCTACCTCAACGACGACAATGGCGCTGTGGCTAGACCGATGGGATTGGTTATCTCGGCAGCAAGCTCTATCACCGGAATGACAGAACCGGCAGATCCCTGAACCGAGAACATGCGTTAGGGGCAGCGGCGTCGCCTCTGCTAACCCCCGGATTTCCGGGATCAACGTCGTCTTCATGCAGAACTGCTGGCTGCCAGATGGAAACCGATAATATCCTGCGGTGAATTATGACATGATTCATTAAAACTCTTCCCATTCCTTAGTCGCGACAGCGGCTGTAGTACGTCCGCCGAAGGCGCCGGCAAGCTTCTGGGAGAGGGCACGCGCTGGCGAGGCGGCCGGCTTACCGTTCTGGTGGGCAACACGCCGTACAAAAGTCGAACCGTCGAGCCTGAAGCGCGCAATAAGCCGCGCCAGATTGGAAGCCTCATCCGCCAACCGGTTGGTGGCCGCCGTCGATTCTTCCACCATCGCCGCATTCTGCTGGGTCGTCTGATCCATCTGGTTGACCGCAGTGCTGACTTCCGCCAGCCCGGTCGATTGCTCTCGTGCCGCCGTCGAGATCGTATGAACGTGCTCGTTCACCTTGATCACGTGGCCTCGGATTAGACCAAGGGCATCGCCTGTGGCCGTTACCAGCCTGACCCCAGTTTTGACCTCGTCGCCGGACCGGTTGATCAGCGCCTTGATATCCTTGGCGGCAGTGGCGGAGCGCTGTGCCAGTTCACGCACCTCCTGAGCCACAACGGCGAAACCCTTTCCAGCGTCACCCGCACGCGCCGCCTCGACGCCGGCGTTAAGGGCCAAAAGATTGGTCTGGAAGGCGATCTCGTCAATGACGTTAATGATCTGGCCGATTTCATCCGAGGCCTGCTCGATGCGGCCCATGGCGGCGACCGCGTCTTTGACAACCGCGCTCGACTGCTCGGTGCTTCTGCGTGCCTCATCGACCATATGGCTGGCTTCCGTGGCTCTTTCTGTCGAGCTTTTTACCGCCACCGTGATTTCCTCAAGCGCCGAAGAGGTCTCCTCCAGGGCCGCGGCTTGCTGTTCCGTGCGCTTTGAAAGGTCGCCTGAGGCGATGCGCATCTCGCCGGCTCCGCCGTTGATCGTGTCGACGGCGGAGCGAACCTCGCCTAATACGGATCGAAGGGCTGCCATGGTGGCGTTGACATTACTCTTCAGTTCACCAAAGGCTCCCTGAAACTCGCCGCACATGTTTTCCGTCAGATCCCCATCGGCAAGCGCTGAGATAACTCGGCGAGTTTCGGCGATGCCCCGGTCAACAGAGGTGACCAGCTCATTGACGCTTCCTGCAAAACGGTCGAGAGCCGCATCGCCGTATTTCTTGGTGATGCGATGGGTGAAGTCACCGGCTACGGCGGCTGACACCACCTCGGCAATGCTCGACTGCAAGTCGGCGCTCTTGGCCTGCAACGCGGCCTCCTGCGCGTTCAGATCGCGGGCCTTGATGCTGTTTTGCTTGAATACCTCAACGGCTCTCGACATCTTGCCGATTTCGTCGGCGCGCATTGCGAAAGGAACCTCAGTGTCGAGATTACCATCTGCCAGTACGCCCATCGTGGTAGTCAACCGCGAGATCGGATCGGTAATCTTCCGGATGCAGTAAAGCAGGGCTATAATGCCCGTCGTAGTTGCCAGCGCCATGGCAAGAATGGTGACCAAAACCGTCGATGAAACGGCGCCCATCGTGTTTCCGACGGCCGCGACTCCACCACGCTTGTTAACTGCGACATCCTGGTCAAGGAGCGCTCCGCTATCATTATACAGTTTCGTCGTGGCGTCACTCGTTAGAAGAGCAAATGCTTCATCCTTCTTGCCTGCCTGCATTAGTTTAACAATCCGCTCGCCATCCTCCTGATATTGCGTCCACAAAGCGGAGAACGCGTCATAGGCCTGACGCTCCTCGCCGGATGTCACCATCGGCTCATATTCACCACGGGCATTCGCGAGATCCTCCATCTTCTGGCGGAAGGTGGTGATATTATGCGCAAGGCTCGTCGAATCTGATGAGTTTGTCACCAGCCTGAACTGCAGGATGCGGTAGTCCCCGGTGATCGTATTGATCCGATTTATCACATCGATCGATGGCAGCCAGTTGCTGGCAACTTCGGATATATTGCTCCTAATGGACAGCAGCTTGACGATACTCACGATGCCCTGGCCCGCCGCGAGAAGAGAGAGCAGAACAAATATCAAAGATAAAGCGAGTCTAATGGACTTGGGCATAAAGGCAAACCTTTTAGGTGAGGTGGACGATCGACTTGTCTACTCAAATCTTCCAATTGCCGTTTCATTCATTCGAACGGCAGATCAATCTTGTGGGTCTGTGACATAGCTGAGAATACCTATTGGTTGCGTTGGTTAATGAAGCCTTTCCTGCCCGTCTCGAATGCAAAAAGACGACGTTTTAAGGATAGTCAGGCGTCCAATGGATCGTCCGCGCTTACAAGGAGGATGCAGCCGGCAAAATTTCATTTGGCGCCGTTCGAAGAGCATCATCGTTTTCAGCAACCGAGTTTCGCCCCGCCACGAGCGACCTAGAGCAAGTCCTGCGATCGATGAATCGATTGTGATGTGACGGCGTCCATCGAAGCTGATTCAACTCCACAGAGAAGAGGTGGATGATGGGACAGGCCCTGAGCGATGATCTTCGAATACGGGTTTTGAAAGCGTCTGCGGCGGGCATGTCGGCTCGACAGGCTGCGGCTCGTTTCGGAGTTGGGATTTCGACGGCGATCCGCTGGATTGCAAGAGCGAAAGAGGGTGAGCTGACTGCTCGGCCACAGGGCTGGAGACGACCTTCGGCAGTGGATGCACACGAGGAATTCGTTGTCGCGTTGATCAACGAGCGTAGGGATGTGACGCTCGATGAGATGGTTGAGCGCTTGTCCGTCGAGCGGCAGGTGAAGATCAGCCGCAGCGCACTTGGCGCTTGGCTTCGAAGCCGTGGGTGGACCTTTAAAAAGGACCGCACACGCACTGGAGCAGGACCGACCGGACGTCCTGAAGCGCCGGCGCGCCTGGTTCGATGGTCAATTGGACCTCGATCCGGAGAAACTGATCTTCATCGACGAAAGTGTGCTGCAGAGGCACGGAAGGAGTTCAGTGTGAGCTAACCCCGTAACGTGAAGCTGCGTGAATGATGGAGGATGGCCCTCCGGGATCGGCTTTCAGGAGCGGGTCTCAAACCAGTCCGAGCTGCTGCGGTAAAGAGCCGTGGTGGTGAGCGCCGGATGAAAAGTTCGGACGAGATCCGAGCAGGTGCGTGTCCGAAGACGAACGAAAGTGAACCCTCCGAAGACGCGCCGTTATGAATATAAGCGTCGTCGAAACCAGGACTGTTTCGTCATCCTGGGACAAGTCCGCCGGGTGCCTGATGATTGGGCGGGCGGCGACCGGCGTAGAGGGGGCGTGAGTTGGACACAGGCTTTCACCCGGAACTGCAGGAACCAGGCTCCTGATGCCAAGGGAGAAGCCCAAGCGGAGAAACCGTAAGGCGAGAGTACCGATGCAGGAGACTGGGGCGGACCGATCCGTATGAGCGTTGAGGGCCCTGTAATGGGGCCGGAGCAAAGGGATCGGATCAGGTGGTCGTATTGTTTGGAACAACTGGAAACAGGACTTCGATAGGTACGACAGACAAGCCGTTTCGGATTGAGAAGCGGCAAGTGTACGAAGCTTACAAAGCGGTCAAAGCCAACCGTGGTGCAGCCGGGTGGACGGTGAGACCCTGGAGATGTTTGACAAAGACCTTGCGAGAAATCTCTACAAGATCTGGAATCGGCGGTCAGTGATCGGATCGCGCAGATGGTGGTCAAGCAGATGATTGATCCGGAATCCGACATCAAAGCTGTTCGACAATCTTCCGCATGATCTCTTGCTGAAGACGGTCAGAAAAGACGTTAAATGCAACTGGGCTCTGCTCTACATCGAAAGATGGTTGACCGCGCCTATGGAAAAGAACGGAGAAGTCATTGAGCGGATGCGTGGTACCCCGCAAGGGGGCGTGGTCAGCCCGATCCTATCGAATCTCTTCCTGCATTACGCGTTTGACGTCTGGATGACCCGGACGCATCCGGATCTACCATAAAGGCCTGGCGCCGGCGAAGATCGGCGGCTACGTCAAACCGACACTGAGGGTGCGGCCGCCGACAACTACACCTTGACGCGTCGCTGGTTGACGCGAATGGCTTTCGCTTGACCCTCCACGCTGGCACGTGCAGCATCGTCGGCCTGATCGATTTCAGGACGAACGCGTGCATCGATCGGGTGGTGATCATGCTCCTGCTCAGGACTCCGATACGTTGAAACGACAACGCCACGGTGCAACAGCTCGTTCATGTCGTGTTACCTCTTCGAAGGCTACAAGCTATCTGGGAAAGACTTACCTTGTAGGGCATTGGCGGAAGGATCGACAATCGAAAAGACAGGCAGAAATCTCGTCTGCAAGGCCGGCCCCAGAAGGGGTCGGAAGGGAAGATCCGTAGGACAGCTCCCGCGAAACCTCTAGAAAAGTCCAGCCTTTTGAGACCTCGCAACCGGCGGAGAGGATGTTGCTGTCCTGCCTCTATTCAACAGACCTCTCCCCCTTTAAGTTCAGTCGGCGAGCGACCCTTGGGCGATCGCTATGCGCCGATCCCGCCCATGCAGACGTATTTCATGGATAAGAAGTCATCCATTCCGTACTTTGAGCCCTCTCGGCCGAAGCCGGATTGCTTGACGCCGCCGAATGGCGCTAATTCGGTGGAAATCAGACCCGTGTTCACGCCAACCATGCCGTATTCCAGCGCCTCTGTGACCTTCCAAACGTTCCTGAGGTCGTTGGCGAAAAAGTAGGCTGCCAAGCCGAATTCCGTATCGTTCGCGAGTTCGATGACTTCCTCGACAGTATCGAACTTGAACACCGGAGCCAGAGGCGCGAAGGTTTCCTCACGCGCAACCTTCATATCCTTTGTGGCACCCGAGAGAAGCGTTGGTTGGACGAACGTGCCTCCGCGAGCATCGCGGTCACCACCAACCACGACAGTCGCACCCTTGGTCACAGCGTCATCGATATGACCATAGAGCTTTGCTACCGCTTCATCGTTGATCAACGGGCCGATCGTCGCCCCGCTCTCAAACCCGTCAAGAACCTGCAAGGCACTCACGCGCATTGCCAGCTTCTCGACGAACCTGTCATGGATCCCGCTCTGTACGTAAATACGGTTCGCGCACACGCAGGTTTGACCCGCGTTACGAAACTTAGAAAGCATAGCCCCCTCGACCGCCTGGTCGAGATCTGCATCGTCGAAAACGATAAACGGCGCATTGCCGCCGAGTTCCAGGCTCAGCTTCATGATCTTCTGGGCGCCTTGCGCCATCAAGATACGGCCAACTTCGGTCGAACCGGTGAAGGTCAGTTTCTTGACGACCGGGTTGGAGCAGACCTCCTCGCCAAACATTCTTGCATTATCCGTCGGGAGGACGCTGAACAAGCCATCGGGTATTCCGGCACGCTCCGCGAGGATCGCCAATGCAAGCGCCGATAACGGAGTCTCGGCAGCAGGCTTGAATACGATCGCGCAGCCGGACGCGAGCGCCGGCGCGATCTTGCGGCACACCATCGCCGACGGAAAGTTCCAAGGAGCGATGGCGGCCACAACGCCAACCGGCTGCTTGATGACAAGCAGTCGCTTGTCGGCCTGGTGACCTGGAATGGTGTCACCATAGACACGCTTGGCTTCCTCACCGAACCATTCGATGTAGGAAGCGCCGTAAGCAATCTCGCCACGCGCTTCCGCCAGTGGCTTGCCCATTTCCGATGTCAGAATTACGGCCAGGTCTTCAGCGTTAGCTACCACCTCTTCGTAGAACTTCCGCATGATCAGCGAGCGTTCCTTCGCCGAAACCCTAGCCCACTTCTTCTGTGCAGCCTTTGCAGCATCGATAGAGGCTCGCACTTCAGCAAGGCCAGCGCTAGGCAAAGAGGCAAGGACGTCCATCGTGGAGGGGTTTAGCACGTTGATGCGTGTGCCGTTTACCCCTTCGCTCGACCACTTTCCTCCAACCAGCATCTGCTCGCGAACGAGAGTCTGGTCCTTCAAACGGCCTAGCAGGGTGCTGGAGATTGCCATGGATCTTCCTTTCTATGCATTGATCATATCTGATTTCGAATGTGTGGTGACCGTGCGTATATCGCGACCATCGGAACGATGAGCAGACCGACGACAGCCTGCTGCGCCGGAAAGTTCAGTCCGAGGCCAACTAGAAGCGAGGTCAGTACAGTCAGGACAAGAACACCGAGCACTGTCGCGCCATAGCCGCCCGCCCCACCAAGAAGCGACGTCCCTCCAATCACCACCGCTGCTACGGTGGTGAAAAGATAAGGGTCGCCCACGCCGACGAAGCCACCACCGGAAAACCCTAGTAGCAGCATGCCCGTGATTGCAGACATGGCACCGCTGACGCTATGGATGACGGTCCAGACCTTGAATTCGGAGATTCCGAGGCGGGCGGCCGCCGTCCGGCTTCCGCCGACGGCGTAAATGCTGCGGCCAAACCAGGTGTTGTACATGAACCATCCAAGCGCGATGGCGACGATAGCCCAGATCACGATGACCGGAGGCAGCGACAGGCCGAAAAACTTTCCGTTGAACGCCGAAATGTTCCTCAGCCATTCGGGTACCGGAGCAAACACTGTACCACCAAACGCCGAGCCGAGTGAGGTGTAGATCTGGACCGCACCGACGGCCGCGAAGCCAACTCCGAGCGACATGATCAGCGCTTGCCCTTGGAGACGGAAGCTCAGGGCGCCATTGGCGGCCCCGACAAGCGCACCGAGGAGCATGACAACCAGCATCGCGAGGGGAGCGGGAATACCTGCGACCATAAGGCTGGGAAGGAGGATGTTCGCGCCTCCAATAATATATGGTATCGAAAGATCGAGCGCACCGACCAGAGCGCACAGGGTCTGGCCAATGGAGGCAAGCCCCAGAAACGCTGCGAGAAGAAGGATTGAACGCGCGTTTTGGGATGATACGAAGCCGGGGACCAGCAATGCACCGAGTGCTAAGAGAGAGGCCAGAAGAACAAAGCCAATGACGATGCTCCGATGAGCCTTGAGCGGGTTAGACTTCTGAGCCGATTTGATTTCGGAATTCATAACTGTCGCGACCATTATCTTGCTCCTTACACAACCGCGCGGCGACTGATGACAAAGACGTTCACGAGAAGTGATCCGACGAGGATTAAGCCGAATGCCATCTGGGTAACGAACCCCGAAACCGTGCCGAAGTTGAAGGTGGAGAGGAGATAGGAGATGAGGAACATGTTGATCGCGCCAAGCGTAGATCCAAGTGCTCCACCACGACCACCGGAGAGGCTCGCACCTCCGAGAACCAGGGCCGTAACAGCCTGAAGGGTGTAGGTGCTGCCCTGCGTCGGATCACCAGAGGAGATCAGCGCCGTGTAGCTGAGGGCGGCAAGTCCAGCGAATGCTCCACCAACAACGTGGGCGATGATGCGGACTGCGTCCACTCGAACGCCGCTCGTATACGCCATGCGCTCATCCGCACCCGTCATGCGAAGGTTGCGGTAAAACATAGTCCCCCTGAGAAGGAGCCATAATGCATACGCTGCAACCAGCAACAGCAAAACAGGTGACATGATGTCGGTCCCCGCCCCCCAGCTAAGCATCCAGTCGGGCGCGACTCCACCCGGTCGGGACATCACCATCAGGTTCAACCCGGAGAGGACAAGAAAACCCGACAGCGTAACGATTATCGGAGCGACACGCACATAAATGATAACCAGCGCCTGGAGTAGCTGGAATGCCGCTCCCAGGCCGACTGCCCATACTATCACTGCGATAGGGTTGGTAATTCCGTTACCCACAAGCCAGGTAATAAGGGTAACGTTGATGAACCCCATCAAGGGGCCAACTGAAAGGTCCACTGCTCCACGACCCGCCATGACAATGGGGGTGAGGGCAAGCGCCGTTAGAATCAAGGGCGTGGCGACAAGGATTGCACCTGCGAGGCCGTTGTTCGTGAATAGCCCGTGTCCGCGTAGGGCAACGGCGACCAAAAGGACAATGAATAGGCCGGCCGGCACGAAGAGGGAACGGTCCTGGGTGATTTGACGGAATGCGATTCCAGACATCATGCAGTCCTTTCCAGATCGAACTCGATGGAGGCGTTTGGCGATTTTCCAAACATTGCGGCCAAGATTGGCTCTTCCGCTATGTCCTCGCCTGCTAGCGACCGGAAAAGCCTTCCAGCAAAGAAGACGTCGACGCGGTCCGCAAAGCCGATGAACTCTTCGATTTCGCTTGATAGATAAATCACGCTGCCACCCTTCTCCGTGAACAGGCGCAGTTCGCGGTAGAGATCGCGCTTCGTTCCGAGGTCGACACCGCGAGCGGGATCGTTAAGGACGATGACGGACGGTTCGTTTGCAAAGGCACGGCCGATCAAAACTTTTTGCTGATTTCCGCCCGACAGTGAGGTGATCTTGTTCGCCGGACTTCCAATCTTAATCCGGAGCCGATCCACCTCGCGTTTGAACATGGGTTTGAGGCCGGCCTTATTGATTATACCAAGAGGACCGAGGTTCTTTCGATAGACGCCGATGGCAAGATTTTCGAAGATGCTCTGCTGAGGGAAGATACCTTCACGCTTGCGGTCGCCGGAAATATACGAGATTCCTGCTTTGGTAGCGTCTTCGAGCGATGCGACCTTTTTCATTCTCTCGGTGCTGGATGACCAGACTTGGACATTACCACCAAAAGGCTGGATGATACCCGCAACGGCGCGTACGAAAGCGTCCTGCCCCTGCCCGTCGAGTCCTGCAACACCGATGATCGCTCCTTTCGGTAGATCGAAATCGAAGGGCGCTGCCGCGCTGTGAGTAACGAGGTCTCTTACCGCTACCACGGCCGGCGCGGCGGCGCCTACTTGCTTTGATTCGTACGCCTTCGCGTCGCTTGCGTTTCGGTCCGCGGGCGTCATCATTGAAAGCAGGTTCTCTTCAGTTATTTCATGCTTCTCGAGCGTACCAATGGTGACGCCGTCGCGAAGGATCGTGGCTCGATCGGCGATGCGGACAAGTTCAGCGATCCGATGCGTTACGATCAGCACGGTCGCACCTTCCCTACGGAGACGATCAATTTCCTCGTGGAGGCGGATCGTGGAATCGAGGTCTAATGCCGCAGACGATTCATCGAGGATGAGGACCTTCGGCCTGCGCAAGACCGCTCGCGCAATAACTATCCATTGCTTGACGCTCAGAGGCAATGCCCCAACGTTCTGATCGAGATCCACGGGCTTGCCGACGAGGCGTTTCAGGATCTCCTCAGCCTCGGTACGCCGACCACTGCCGCCCTGCGAGCGGAAGATGCCGTCGCGCCCGACATACAGGTTTTCCAATACACTGGCCTCGTCGGCCACCAGCACTTCCTGGAAGATCGTTGTCAGCCCGATGCGCTTGGCGTCAGTCGGAGTCGAAATCTCTTCTCCAAGGACCGAAACGCTCCCGGAATCTGGGTGCAACACTCCAGACATGATCTTCGCCATCGTGCTTTTGCCACTTCCATTCTCTCCGACGATGGCGTGCACTTCTCCGGCCCGGGCTTCAAAATCACACTTCTTTAAGGCCTTAGTCTCGCCGAAAGACTTGGCAACATTGATCAACTTGATCGTAGTTTGGTTTTGCATCGGAGATCCTCTAATCCCAACGGCCGCGCGAGGCGGTCCTCCCACAAGAGAAACTTCTGTCCGGTGGCAAGACCCACCGGGCAGAACAGTTTCACTTCGACACAGGCTTCCAGGGATTAGCCGGGCGTTCGAAGTAGTCTGCAGCAATCGCAGCAGGAAACCACCCGTCCGCCTTGGGCTCCACGAAGTCTGTCGAGTTCAAGTCGCAATCTTCTGGTATTGCCGCGCGGACTTCATCGATGGTGTAAGGCAAGACGGGTCGAAGGAAGGACTGAACCTTAGGGCCTTGTCCCTCCAATGTGCGGAGCATGATCTCCCACATCTGTTGCATCTCGCGACGCGGCGGCCAAATATGGAAACTCCTGTCCACAAACTCGGGGTTCTTGCGCCAGTAGCACGCGGCGGAAGCTTCCCCCCCGAGAGTAATCGGGATCATGTCTCGACCTGACTGCAGCATTGCGTTGAGAACGCCGTTCTCTTGGGCCCCCTGCGTGAGGATCCCATCAATCTTCGTCGGGTTCGTCGCAAGAAACTTCTGAACTTCGACCTGGGCCACCTGGTCGGTCCACTTCCCTGCAACTTCACCGACGATCTTTATGTCGGGGTACTTAGCAAGTGCTTCCTTAGCCGCTTTGTCAAAGCTGTCCGAAGAAGCGAAACCGGGAATACCAGAAACGAGAAGGATATTGCCCTTCTTTCCTATTTTTTCCGCCAGCCACGTCGCCATCTCGGCACCGCCCTGCGCGTGATTGGCCGCGCCATTGATGGCGTATGGCGACGTCACGTAGCCCGAAAATGAGAACACCGGCACACCGGCTTTGTAGGCATATTCGATCGTCTGATTAAGAGCCGTGACGTTCGAGCAGCAGATGATGATTGCATCGACGCCTTCGTCCACCATTTGACGCATCTGCTGGATCTGAACGGCGTCTTTAAGATCCGACTGGGTGACCACGACATCAGACACCAGGCCCGCAGCCTTTGATCGCGGTAAAAGATCGCTCATGACCGCATCGAGAGCTGCGGCTCGCCAGGTGTTGCCAGCGTAGCTGCTTGCATAGCCGATCTTCCACGGAGGACCCTTTTTGGGCTTGAAGTCTTTGTAGGCGCTCGCCCCCAATGGAATCTGCGGATCTACAGTTTCATAGATCTTCTTTTCTGTAGCCGGTAGCTGATCGACACCATCCGCGTAAGCGGTTGTCGCCAGGGCGCTAACCGAGATCAGCGCCCCAAGTGTGACATTCAGAATGCACCTCATTGAAGTTCTCCTCCCGAGAAAAGGATCAGGCAACCTTAGACCGGGCTGCTGATGACTGTTGGATCTCCTCAAGAATCGGCAACAGATACTTCCGGAACTCGCTATAGTCCTCAGTAACGGGAAAATGTCCGAGCTTTTCCATTGTCCAAAACTTGGAGCCTTTGACCAGGTCTGCAGCAATCTTGGTATCGGCCGGGGACGTGTTTGGATCGTATTCGCCCGTGAGGAAGTATAGCATACATTTCGACGTATCGATTTTGCTGGCTTCTTCTGGCGACACATCGTGGTCGTAGTAGTAGTAATAAAGATCACCCGCGAAGATTCCCGGTCCACCGCAGCTGTATTCCCACTGGATTTCACGGACATTCGCTTCTGGCGAGTACGGTGAGATATTCAGCATCATCGCCGCACCGATGGAGGTGCGATTGACGTTTGGATTGTCGAACTCCCTGCGGATGCCAGCCATACCGACGTCGACGTACTCCGCCGCCGAGCGCAACGCACCTTCGACCGAGATCGTGGCGCGGAAGTTGTCCGGATAGTTCGATGCCAGGTCGATCGCGAGATGGCCGCCCATGGAGCTGCCCAAATAAACGGGGCGGTCTAGGTCGAGCGCTTTTGAGAGTTCGAGCTGGAAGTCCATCATGAACTTCTTGGTCATGTTGTATTCCTTCTCCCACCAGCGAACGCCGTAGGGGGGAAGGGACTTGCCGTGATACGGCAGATCGAACGCGATGACGCGAAAATTTTTCGTCACGTCGGAATCGCAAAGCATATGACGGTATTGGCGACCGTCGGACCCTGCCGTATGACCGACGAGAAGCGGAATCCCCTGGCCCGCTTCTTCGTAATAGACGCGGTACTCGATACCTTCTACGGTGAGATAGAGATAACGGCCGATAATGGGGTCAAACTTGGTCATGCTGCTGCTCCTTCAGAACGGGCATTGCGCATCAGGGTGGTCATGCGGTTGAGAGCAGGCAGATACGCGAAGGTTTCGTTGTTACTGCTAAGGTAGAGGCCATGCTTGATGTTTGATGACTGCAAGCACTGATAAAACGGCAAGGGTTTGTGCTGAAGCAGCGCCTCCCACTGTGAACCGGTCCCGCGTATGACGATAGTGCACTTGTCGTCGTCGTATTCGGCCTCTTCCACCTTTAGCAACGTACCGTCCTCGAAATGAAGCGCTACACTGCGGGTAGGGAAATCGCATTTTAATATACCGTTAAGATAACGAGTTTCGCGCTTGAACTCGAAATCCTCCCGCACGAATTCTATGAATTTCTTGAGATCTATCGCCATTTTAGGCTCCTCCCTTGTTGATAAGCGCTGAGAACTCCGCGCATGTTGTACATGCCCCCTCACGGGACAGCACATTCTCAAATGCCCATTTCGGTGAATACTTCCTGGGCATGCCTGAAACTGTCGATGCCTGCTGGCACACCAACGTAGATAGCCACCTGAAGGAAGATCTCCTGGATCTCCTGTTTCGTAACACCGTTGTTGATGGCGCCGCGGATGTGGCCTCTGAGCTCGTGCGGTCGGTTTAAAACCGCTATCATTCCAAGGTTGAGGATCGATCGAGCGCGACGGTCGAGGCCAGGTCGGTTCCAGATATTGTCCCAACAATACTCGGTGACGAGTTCCTGCATCGGCCAGGTGAAGTCGGTCGCCTTTCCGAGGGCCGCATCAACGTAAGCGTCCCCCATCACCTGCCGACGAGTAGCAAGTCCGCGCTTGAACTGCTCCGATGGAGCTGTTCGCTCGCCGGCCTTAGACCCCTTATCTTTCCTGTCCAAAGTGGCCATTGGGTTTCGCTCCCTTCATCATATTTGACAGATTATCAGACAATTTTCAACTGTCAGTTTGGCGTAGTTTTTCGCGGTCAGGCCTGATCTTTCACGAACTGCGCAATTTTCGTATGGTCGACATCGGGGCCTAAAGCATGCCGAGCAGCATCCCAGGCATCAGCGGTACCGGCCAATGTCGGCAGCTGGAGATTGAGCGCCTTCGACAAGTCCGCTGCAATCCTAATGTCTTTCGCCATAAGCCCCAAAGCAAAACCAGAGCCAAAAGTCTCCGAGAGGATGAACTGCTTCATCTTCACTTCTGTTGCGTTGTTCTTGCCAGACGACGAGTTGAGAATATCGACGATCGTTCTAGGATCGAGACCAAACGTTCGGCCAAGAAGAACGCCTTCGATAGCTGCCAGAACCCCGGCTCCCGATACGAAATTGTTGATGGCTTTCATGGCGTGCCCTGAGCCGATCGGGCCTGTCCTAAAAATCTGGCCGCCCATGGCGCACAGGATGGGATCAGCTTGATCGATATCGTCAGAAGCACCGCCTGCCATGATAGTAAGAGAGCCTTCGACGGCTCGCTTCACTCCGCCTGACACGGGAGCATCGACCAGCCGCAAGCCCTTCTGATGCAAGCGTTCTGCGAGCTCACGAGTATCATTGGGCGCCGATGAGCTCATGTCGATGACAAGCGCGTCAGCACTCAGGGATTGCCAGGCCCCATCCTTGAAGAGCGCGTCTTGAACAACCTTGCCGTTGGGAAGCATGGTAACCGCAACATCGGCCCCATTGAATGCTTCCGCTACCGTCTCTGCCGGAACGCCGCCGACGGCCGCGAACCTTTCCCTAGCCTCGGCCGATAGATCAAAGCCAGTGACTTCGAATTGAGCCGACAACAGATGTTGTGCCATCGGCCCGCCCATTGCGCCGAGACCAATAAAGGCGACGCGCAGATTTTTTCGTGGTGACAACGTCCCGCTCCCGAATGTGAGGCAAGCACAATCAGCTACCTCCGTTAGTGAGGAGTAGTTAACGACCTATCAGACAATCTGTCAATCGGAAAATTCATGCTTGGGCCGGCCCTCCCTCGCTACGACGCCAATTTTGCCGTCGCTTCTTCAATCACCTCACTTAAAATGACCGTGCAAGCAGCACCCATCTTATCGTCCGATGGACACCAGAGAGGTTGTTGCGTTGTCAAAAGCACCGTGCCCTGAAGGATTTAATTACACCCGGCCACCTCCAGCATCAGACAATCTGTCAATTTTCAGAAAATCTTATGGCATCAGCCTGAGGTGTTGTTGCGCAGGTACTCGAGTGCGACTTTCGCAGCCATATCAATGTGGTGCTTACAAGCGGCCGCAGCCCTGGGTCCGTTGCGATTTTGGATCGCTTCGGCAATCTCTTTGATTTCTGCAATGCTATGTTTGAGGCGCCCCGGTTGTGTCATCGAAGTCATGCGCAGAAGATTGATCCGGTTGTGCAGCGATGTTAGCATTTGCCTGACGAAGACGTTTTTGCTGCCATCCATCAAGCAGTCATAGAAGGCGTTTTTGGCAGCGATGAGCCTGTGTCCCACGCCGCTTTCCGCCGACGCTTCGAATTCTCTAACGGCATCTTGCAAAGTGGCAATATCTTCCGCCGTTCCATTTTCGGCGAACTGCTGACCAGCAAACCCCTCGAGCAGCGCGCGGACGGTGTAGAGCTGAGCGGCCTCCTCATAGGTTATGATACTGACAACTGGACCCTTGTGGGGGAAGCTTGTGATCAATCCCTCTGCCTCAAGCTGCCGAAGCGCTTCACGGACGGACGTGCGACCCACGCCGATCATTTCGCAAAGCTCGCGCTCGACGAGCCTTTGCCCCGGCTTGAACTTGCCCGTCGCAATAGCCTGTCTGAGCCTTTCTTCGACTTGCACTCGAAGAGAGGCATTTTGCCGAGCGACCTGCAGCTCCACATCTACCATGATCAATGTCCTACGTAGCACTAATGAATTTGAGCTAAATATATGGCTGCTTCGCGGGGAACTTTCAATCAGATTGTCTGATGAGCGGTCATTAGCAACTATTCTAGAGGATTGAGCCCGCTGTGTAGAGGTCGGCTTCCCGATCCATGAGGAACCGATCGGTTGGCGCGCCATAAGTGGAAATTCTAGTCCAAATGGCCTAGTTCAATTGGTGTCCTGATGGCCGACAATGTCCGCCCGCCGATTTCTCAAAACCAGCCACGGTTGCGACCCTGATCGACGAGGTGTCCACGGTCACCGACACCACCGCATCTTCCAGGAGCACCCGTTCGACTAAGGGCCGGGTGCAGCTTGGCAATCGGCAAAAGCCGCATCAGCAGACGATAGTGGTTCCGATCGCGCTTCCAGTCCGGAGGCGGCATCGATCTTGAGCACCTCAAGATCCGCCATCTTTCTTCGCCTGCCAGCCTGGCTCGTACTTGCGCTATCGCTCCCGCGATTCCCATTCTAACCACTTTTCTCTCTGACCATCTCTCTTGAAAAATTGTAACCTTCGTGCTACATATCTAGTGCAATCTGTAGTGCGAAGGTGACAAATTCCGACACCTCACAACGCTCCGGCCGCTGTGCGGCGCGCGCTGCGCAAACTGGGCGCAGACATCCACGACGCACGTCGACGTCGCCGCCTGCCTATGGCGGTAGTAGCCGAACGTGCCTTCACCTCACGCTCAACGCTTCAAAAGATCGAGGCCGGCGACACCAATGTCAGCATCGGCATCTATGCAGGCGTCCTCCAGGCACTCGGCCTGCTAGATGGGCTGAGCCAAGTCGCCGACATCCGTAACGACAGCGTCGGCCAGTCTCTGGCCAATGCAGAGTTGCCCAAGCACGCTCACCCAAGGCGATCACCGGGATCGTCACGCGATGGCTGATTTGGAAGTTCATCTCGACCTTCACGGCCGCACACGTCCCATCTGGCCCGGAGCAATCGCGCCCGTGGTGCCGAAACAATCGTGTTTGAGTATGATCGTGCCTGGCTCGAGGACCCCGGCCGCTTCTCGCTGCAGCCCGCTCTAGCTCTGAGCTGGGGAGAAAAATCACGGCTTTCTGTGGCTCAATAAAGCCAGCTGGTCGTTGTCCCCTGCCTATGACCTCAATCCAGTGCCTACGGATGTCAAGGCGCGCGCGCTGACGACAAACATTGATCTTGATGAAGGCACCTGCTCCCTTGACCTGCTGGAAGAAGCTGCAGGGCTCTACGCCCTAACGCTCGCCGAGGCTCGCGCGATCATTAAGGAAGTCGCGACACCGCAAGGTGGCGCGAGACCGCCAAGGCGGTCGGTGCGCGGTCAGCCGAGATCAACCGTATGGCCAGTGCGTTCGATCACGATGATTTGCAGCGAGCGCCAGCCCTATGACGAGAGCCTTCCTCCACAGTTTCAATCCGCCCTCTGCCGGCCCGATCACTGAACCGGATTACGGCATCGTTGCGTTGTAAAGGACGGATGTCCAATGGCAATTTTCCGATCTGCGGTCCTGGCTGAATTTGCGATGGAATTGTTTCAAGCGCCTCCGTGACCAACGAGCGAAAACCAATAATTATGTGATTCGGTGAGATCGAGACGCTACTCTACGAACAAACTATGTCACTGCCAGCGGATCCTCAATCACATCGACGATCGATGGCTGGCCAAGCACGTCCGCGAAGCGCTGTAGCATGGCAACAGTACTCGATGACATCTCCGCCCTGGAGCCCGGGATATAGCAAGCGGCTGCATAAGCGAGTTGCCGTTGCCTCGGTTCCGTTAGCAACAGCGGCAGCGTCTCCATTGCTTGCTCCGGCTCAAAGGTGACGATAGCCGTCTGCACGCGAGTGATTTCGGCCAAATGATCAGCGCTTAGTGAGCGGAAGGGCTCGTCCTCGGTCAGCACCCGTGACCAGCGCGCCAGGCGGTCGCGTCGGATCCCGCCACGATCGCTCACCAGGAGTACGACCATACGGATGATGGCATCGGCGAGTCCGCCGATCGCGATCCTCCTGAGCGCATTGGCGATGTCCGGCTGCCATCTCATATCGTCAAGTGTCGTCCCTTTGCGGTATGCTTCGTGGGGATTGTCAAAATATCGCTGCCAAGGGTTGTTCCAGATCATGTGAAACGCGAGCTCATAACCCATGTCGCGCCAGTCGCGCATGACCACGATCGCCTGTTCGACAGCCTTGAAATAGAGCGCTTCCGCAGCCAGGAAAGGATTTTCCGCTGCTGCGTTCGCCCGGGAGTTCCGTACCTGCTCTGAAATTGACTTATAGCCAACCATGATCGGATTCTGAGAAGACAGCAGCGATCGCTCCAGCCGCTTTGGATGGAACATTCGGCTGGCGTCTGCTGAGATGTCTGTGACCGCGGCCTGCACAAAGGGGCGGGCAACTGTGTGATAGATCTGCGCTTGCAGTTCAGAGACGCGGGCGACGGCAGCGAAGGGACCTCCATCGTCATGGCCATCGTTAAACTCACGGATATTCTCGAAGGTGCGCTCGATCAGTTCAACACTATAGCTCTTGTGTCCAGCATCTTCTTGAATGTCCGTGATGCGCATCTCGTAAAGGCCAGGCAACAACGCCTCAATTGCCTCGAGCGTGCTTGCAACCTCATTGTATTCTTTGTTGATTACTCTCGAGGAAACGAATGTACCGAGGTGACCGACGTCGTTGTGTACCATATAAATAATGTGCTGGCCGAGAAGGCGGATTTCCTCCTCGTTGTCATAGATTTCGGGGATCCAATTCAGCGCCTGCTGCGGCGGCGTTACATTGTCGCCATGACTGGCAAATATGATAATAGGCGCCCTGATCTTCTTAAGGTCGAAATGCCGCCGGTCCGGCTCCCCATACGCCTTGTTGTGCGCCAGTCGATTACCAACAAAGAGGTGCTCAACTATCCAGCGGATCTCGTCTCCCCGCATCAGGCAGAAGCCGCCCCACCACTTCTCAGCCTTAAGGAAGGCTTCGCTCGCCGCATCCACATCTCGGAACAGTTCGACATACTTCATGAATAACTGGCGCTCGGGATTGAGCGTTTAGAAATTCTGTACGAGATGGGCGCCGTCGAAGATGCCTCCGCCCAGATCTGACAAAAACATGGTTATCCAAGCTCCCCCGAAGAGGCCCGCCATGTAGCGGAGGGTATTTTCACCGATATTTCCCGAGGTAGGTGTCACCGGCGATCCGTTGAGGATGATCGGGCCAGCTAAGTCGAGATTTGTCGCAACCATCAGAAGGGTAGCCCAGCCAGCTTGGCAGTTGCCGACTACGACTGGAAGGCGGGCAAGCGGATGCAGGCGCATGACCTCACGAACAAAGGCCGCTTCCGCATACGTGACATTAGAGAGATACTGCCCCCCCCTCTGGCTCTCGGCGGAAGGACACCAAATAAACCGGGTGACCTTCCCGGAACGCTACGCCGACCTGGCTGTCTTCTTTGTGGCCACCGACGCCGGGACTATGTCCGGCGCGCGGGCAAATGATTATGAAGGGGCGCTTCGTGTCATCGACGTTAACACCTTGGGGCGGGATCATTCGAAGTAACACGTAATTGGATTTCAAGGGCAGATCGTTTCCATCCATAACTGTCTCGTAGTCGCAGAAGAAAACCGGCGGACAGCCTGCCGCTTCATGTTCGAGGAAGATGTCGCCGCGCTGTCGGAGAAGATCCATGCACAATATGGCGCGCTCACTAGCGTCGCGCAGGTATTCCGCCCAAGCGTAGCCCAAATTCCCATTGCCGTGCACCTCGCGTAGACTCTCGGCAAGACGTTCGGCCTCAGTAAAGAGCTTTCCCTGGCGGGTAGAGTGGCTGTCGCACATGACTTGCACGCGGCGCAATAAGGCAACCTGCAGAATTTTAGCGGTTTCAGCGCCCGCTTCCGCCAAGCGTTGGAACATCGGGAATAGACTTTGGGTCACTTGGCTCTCCAGTTCCGTGGATGGCGCTTCAATCCACCGGAGCGGGTTTAGAGATGTAAGAATATCCGCCATCGTTTCAACTCCTCTATGGTTATGATCCCGTACGCATACATACGTGCCAGATCGATCGTGCTTCCGTCTGGCGAGGTGCTCGGTAGGCAATGCCGACGCCTAGGAAAGCAGTTTGACGACTTCCGACCCCAACGAGTTACCGCCGCATTCATCCCCTGCAATGTCTATGCCAAGCACTGGGTCAGCCAGCTACGCCGGGAGAGGGGCAGCAAGCTCGTCGCCAGGGAATGCCACACAAAGTCTTCATTCAGCCTGGATCAGCAGTTTCTCCCAGCTCGTTGGAGACTATCGGAGGACAGGAGGTGATGGATTCGCCTGCGGTGTGGGATCCCACCAACTAGGATGTTTCAGCGGCCGTCCGCGTGGCTTTGGTTGGGGCTAAGGCTGGTGGTGGCATGGTTTATAGACGATGCCTTCTGTCTGACGCTCACCGATGACGGCAGTCTTCATCCGGTCGCAAAGCACTCCCGCGGAGCGCCGCCGAGAGCCTCGAAGGCCGCGATGTGGAAACGCAGGCCGGTCATCTCATGCATGACGAAGCGTGCCCAGATGGGACGGCTATGACCCGGCACTATCGTGAACTGCCAGATGATCCTCGGCGCCAGTTAAAGTGCCGATCGCGTGACACCGCCATTTTCGCTGGCGTTAGTGTTGGTCAGGTTTACAGCAGATCACCGATAACAGTGGACAGGTTAAACGGAACGATTCCGATCTCACCACGCGGCATCCTGTCGAGCAAGTCGACCGTGCGGGCAAAGGTTTCGACTTGCTGAAAGGCGTAATCAGGGTCGAGCCGGTCCAAGCCTCCGCCCGGCAAGACCTGGCAAAGATAGTCCGGTATCGGACAGCTTGATATCGTCGGAATTCCTGATGCGTATAATGGCTGTCCTTCGCCCAACATCACCTGCGCCGCCGCTGGGGCGACTATCAGCGCGCGTACCTTTTTGCGCCCGCGTGCGGCAGCGATGTACACGCCACTCATCGACTTATTACTGGTATAGATCAAATCGAGTTCCGGCTTCCCGGTGGGCGCGGGGTGCCCTTTTGCAAAGTCATCTCGCCACTCGGTACATCCAAGATGCTCAATCGTAGCTCCTGCAACGGCTTTAGCATGGCCGGGTTTGCCGTCCCACAATTCTGGATGCATTTCGAGCCAGGTCGCCGTCGCCTGATTCCCGTGGCGGCCGAACTGGGCAAGCTGGAAATGACCCGTGACGAGTACGAAGACGAGGCTTCGGTTGCGGGCAGATTTCGGTAGCGAGGAGAAATAATGCGCCAGAGCGAGTACCCCAGCACCGCCGTTCTCTTCGCACGCATTAGGTCCATCGGTGTGGGTGTTGATGATGATTGTCTCAAGCAGGTTGCAGCCCGGCAAAACCGCATAAATCGTATCGGTCGCAACGTCTTCCAACGTGCCATCCAAGGTCAGGCGACCGCTCAAACCGTGCTTGATCGCGGCTTTGATCCGCTCTCCTTCAGATTGCGCCACCCATATTGCAGGTAAGCCCCAATACGGTGTGGTGAATGGCAGCACCTGCCCCTTCAACTGCACTTCCGAGACGCCTTCGAAAATGCAAACGACGGCTAAAACCCCTGCTTCACGCGCCTTGTCGATCGGTACGCCAAGCAAACCGGTGATAAGCGGCGTGGTTACGGCTTTGGGAAAGTCTATGCCTTCCGGCAGGCTGCCGCGTCGATTGGTCACCAGTTCGAGGAATGCCGCCAGATCCCGACGCTTTACCGTCACCACCGCAATTTTGCCGCGGGCTTTCTCAAACGCCTGAACCCGACCGTTGAAAAGAACCATCTTACCCGAGATACCGCCGGGAGGTGTAAGCCCGGAATACGGGAACGGCGCCGCTACCTCAATTACTTCACCATTTGACAGTTTGAACGCGGTGGTTCGTGGCATCCACCGGCGCATCGTGAGTTGATCGCGCTTCACCTCAAGGCCCATCCCTCTCAACTCACCAGCAAGATAATCGATTGCCCGTGCTTGCGCCGGGCTGCCGGTCAATCGGGGGCCGAAACTGTTGAGCCTTTTGATCCAACTCCAAAGTTTCCGCTGATCAGGGAGTGCGGGGATGGACGGCTTTCGCTGCTCACTGAATCCGGTGCTGGGAAAAGCCGGGAATACGATCCCGGCGAGAAGAGCAGTGAGCCCAACAGTCGAAAAATCTCTTCGTTTCAAGACTAACCTCCGCGCCTCTCTATCACGATACCTATGGCCGCACGCCGCCCGTGTCCTTGCAAATCCAGTGCCATTAAAAGCACACGTCTAATCTTCAGTTTTGAATTGAACGCGCAGTCTGAATCGGTTTTGGACCGCGTGCGAAGTCAATGCAGCTTTCGGACAGACTCCGCGCAAGCATCTGAAGTGGTTGAAGAGTCACTTTACTGATCTAGGAACGCGTCGTTGGTTCAATGCCTTTAAGAGCGACTTTATCTTGAGCCTAGTCTCGGGTCGGCCAAAAACCTTTGCCTGCTTGCAGACGACCATCAGTCGCCGAATGCAGCGGCAAGACTGTAAACTGTTGACCACGATAGGCGCTGCGCGTTGGACCTTTGTCACAACAACCTATCAAAACCCTCTATTTTATCCGGCGGACTTTCATTGCCGCCAAGGTTCTGGAGCTAGCGGCAAATCAGCCCCGACTGCCAATCTATTCGATGCTTGCGTCGCTGATAGTGATGCTGGCGCCCGAACCGCCGCCTGTTTGAGGCTCCAGCCGGATAATGACGGTCTGTGGCTGACGGCAAGACGGGTCATCGGGCAAGGGAAACCCAAATCGTTGAGGCTTTGCCCCGTCCAATACCGAAAACGCCTTGTTCGGAAAAATACCAAACCTACCAATTTCGCGAACGTTACTGCCGCAGTCAAGCGAAACGACCGTCGTCACTGGTCCTGAAGTCGACGGTTCATAACCAGTGACAGTAAGGACGACCCGCGCACTGGTATCAGCCGATGAGTGGACTGCTCTGCTCGATATGGTTATCGTCGCGGGCTTACTGGTCGTTGCCCGCATGTCGCTCTCGTTAGCTTGAACCGGGCTGACGATGCGCAGCATCGATAATGCCGCCGCACGAATAGCGATAAGCACCCAACGATGATAGCGCATCGATGTCTCCACAACCCAGCCAGTCCGGATGTTAGGCGGACACTATGGCTATTTCTAGCTTTGCGGGCTCTACGGCGCCGGGTTTGCCCGCTCCCGATCCGACAGGAATGAGCTGCAGGTCGATGGCCTCGCCATCCGTCTGCCCCCTTCCGCCGTAAACCCGCTGGATCGCGTCCGTCAGATCGAGGACGAAGGATGGTTTGCGATGATGGTCGCCGTCATGACCGAGAACGGCGAAAGAACCGACGTAATGGGGATCGGTGACGGGCGTATCGGCCTTAAGGTCGTTCTTGCCGAGAAACACCCGAACGCTGGTCGTGCTGGCACTGGTGATCTCGACATCGCGCAGGAATGCCAGCACACGAGGAGCGGAGGCCGCCTGCTCCTGTGCCGCGCCGAAATCCATTGTATCCATGCCGGATGGCAGAGGCGGTTGGCGGACGATCTCCTGCAATGCGCCCGCCGGGATCTTGATCGGCAGCGAAAGCGGCACGTTTTCCGTTGCCGCCTTGCTGTTGTCCGTGGAGGTGGTCGTCACGCCGGCGACTGCAGCATCGGTCGCCGTCGCCGCGATCACGGACGTGAGTTTATCGTTCAGGGCCAGCGTTTTGGCGCTCGCCGCCGCGACCTTGAAGTAGGTCCGGAAACCATAATTGTATCCGAGTTCCTCTGGAACATAAAGGTCAGAGACCTTCGGGGACCAGAAGTTGCCGTCGACATCGTAAAAATTGTCGGTGAACGGCATGTCGGCCCAGAGCCGATCCGTGCTGTTGGCGTTGCGCAAATTCCACGTCGCCCAGATGCGGTCGATGTTGCAATGATGCATGAAGAAGATCGGATCGCGGGGCGACGACATTTCCGGCATCCAGCCACCGATATTGTTGTGCACCTGATTGTGCGGTGTGTATTCCAGCGTCCCCTGCGTGCCGCTGCTGGTGGTGACCCAGGAAGGATCGAGTGAGTTCTGTCCCTGGGGGCGGGTGGTGCCGAAGACCTCGTATGGCTTCGCCGTTAGGATGGTGTTGAGAACCTGTGGCCCAACTATATTGTCCGGCATCGGCTGCGTGATTGGCCAGGTGCGCGACGAAACATAAAGTGGATTGTCCTTGCCGTCGGGCGTCTTTTGCATTGTGAACACTTCGGGCAGGTACGGATTGTCGGTCCAGTCCCAGAACGGCATAGCGAAATCGTTGTTCTTGGTCACGTGCCGAACGATGCGCTCGTACATAGCCGTATAGGCCCTGTGCCACGGCAGGAAATACCAGTTGCCATGCGGGCAGTATTTGACGACGTCACCGCTGCCGTGAATTTTCGAGAGGTTGACCCAGTTGAATTTGTCGCTGGCGGGAAGGGCGTTGAGAAGGCGCACTGCGTCGCGATAGGTCTCGATGATCGGGTCGTTCCAGGCCAAGCCCTGCAGTGAGCGCCGCCAAGGGATTGACGGTATCTGCGCGAAGGCTTTTGTCCCCGGTAGGCCGCTGGCGAGCAGGCCTGCTGCAATGACGCCACCCTGAACGATGACATGTCTGCGTGTGATGCTCATCTTACTCTCCCTTGGATTTGAATTGTCCTTCGCCAAGATTAATGCCGCTTTTAGGACGGTTCCGCGCCGTCTGGGCGCGGGAGCAGTGGGCAATTCGCACCACCATAGAGCTTGCGTTGGCTCTTTCTGAGTTTCGGTGAATCGGCGGCACGAGAAATGAAGCAAGCGACGTGCCACTCGAAAATGCAGCGTAAAATGCGAGCTAAAAACGCTACTACCGATCGTCTTCCTGCATTCCAGTTGGAATCCAGATTCCGGAAAACTTAGTATCGCATTCCATGATCGTTCGAGCGACGGCTTGCCGACCAGCCACGGCAAGCACGTTCGGTTGCGAAAACCTCAAATGATCAAGCTGAAACAGTTGTTCAGACCGGTGAGAGGGCCCAAGATGCTGAAAACGCCCTGTGCGACGATAGAGAAGCACGCATCTCGAACAGGCTTTCGCTATCGGACCCCCAGCAATGACGGAGCCGTAGCCCGCTCGCTCTCAAATTCAAAACTGCGAAGCAGGCACCACTCCGTGGCTTGACGGGTGCGTAGAGCAGAGCGGGACAAACCGATTGTCGTGATCTCGACAAATGCGACAAAGGGCGGCGGCTGTCCGACATTTGCGAGAATAGCGGCGGGATCTCCGCGCGGGAACAACGGGCTCACCAAGTGATCCCACTTTCAGTCCCATTGTGCCCACTCATTCGGGCTTACTGTCGGACTTCAAGCGTCATATACCTGGCGCGTTGAACGGCCCATTCATCATTCTGTTCGAGCAGCAATGCACCGACGAGACGGACGATGGCTTCGTCGTTCGGAAAGATGCCGACGACCTCGGTGCGTCGCTTGATTTCGCCGTTGAGACGCTCAATTGGATTCGTCGAGTGCAGCTTTGCC
>NZ_JAULSE010000030.1:0-44420 GCF_030518245.1 Rhizobium sp. CBN3 | reverse complement strand
GCCAACAAGCGACCATCCGAACGCACCGCGCAATCGTCTGACGATCGATTACATCGGCAAACCAAGACCGGCCAGAAACGCGCCAGCTTCAAAAGCTTCACAAACTCTCAGCATGAGGGAGCGTTGGAGTTGCCGCGCCACAACAGCGGGGCATCAGAGAATATCTCGCCGCAACGCCAAGGAGGGCCACGCCGGCTTCCAAGAGAGCCTCATCCTGAGGCGCCCCGCGAGCGGCCTCGAAGGGCGAGGCGGGTGCGCTGACGTCGGCTTCTTGTAAGGAGCAGCCCCCAACCCGGCGGCGCAGCGCTCACGGCCGGCGCACCGCGCGGATCTTGCCGCTGTTGCCTCCGCCACAGAAGAAGCAGCCGCCGCCGTCGGATTCGAGCCCGGAGACGCCGGCGCCGTCCGGCATGTCGAGCCGTTCAAGCACCTCGCCCGTCTTCGGATCGATGCGTCTGACGTCGCTGTTGTCGCCCTCCCAGGTGCCGTGCCAGAGCTGGCCGTCGACCCAGGTGACGCCTGTCACAACGCGGTTGGATTCGATGGTGCGCAGAATCTTGCCAGTTTCAGGATCGATCTGATGGATCCTGCGGCCGCGATGCTGGCCGACCCAGAGCGTGCCCTCGGCCCAGGCAAGGCCGGAATCGCCGCCATTGCCTGGTGCCGGGATCGTGGAAAGGATTTGGCCGGTCTTGGGGTCAATCTTGTGAATGACGTCTTCAGCGATCTGATAGAGGAACTCGCCGTCGAAGGCCGTACCGGCGTGGGAGGCGACTTCGATCGACCGCACCACCTCGCCGCTGTCGGGATCGAGCGCGTTCAGCCTGTCGCCCGAGGCGAACCAGACATGCCGGCCGTCGAAGGTGACGCCGTGAACGCGCTCCGCACCTGGAAAGGGTCCATATTCACGCAGAATGGTCGCAACCGATGTCTTCATGTCTTCCTCCATGTCGGTTGACCCATACTAGTCGCTCGGCAGCGGTCCCGGGAGTAACAAGATCGTCGGGAAAGAGGAGAGCGGCGGGCTCATCCAGCGGCGCGCCCGCCCGCGCCCGATCGCTTGCACCTTCTCCTCGCCGGCGAGCGCATCCAGCGCCCGCTGCACGGTGCGCGGACTGGCGCCGAGCGCGATTGCCAGCGCCGAACTCGACCACGCTTCGCCATCGGCGAGGAAGGCGAGCACCGCCGCATGCGGCCCTTCGACGAGCGGGGCAAGCACTGCAACCTCAGAAGCACCGGCAGGGGAAAGGGCAAAACCGCGCTTGGTAGCCGAGACTTCCGCCAGCCCGGCTAATTCCGCGCGCAGCCGGCCGATCTCGACGCGCAGCCGGGCGCGATGCGAATCATCGGCATGCTTGCCGCGGAAGGCGCGTGCGATCAACGCGCCCCGCGAAACATCCACCGGCCAGGCTTCGGCAAGCGCACGAGCGAGCGCGAAAAGCACCGGCCGGCTCGCGAGCGGCACCACCACACCGCCCGCGCGCAGGACATGGCGGCAGGCGTCGACGACGAGCGTGCCGCCGGAAAAGAGCGCCTCCACCTCGGCAAGCAGCAGCGGACGTTCGTTGCCACGCAGAACCATCCGCGCCGCCGGCATACTGAGCACATGTCCAGCGGTTTCAACCTCCGCCGTCAGCACGGGCATATTCGCCCGCTCGGCCGCAAGCTGGGCTCGATCGAGTGCTGCGCGCGCCGCATGCGTGCGCAGGCGCCGAACGGCGATGCCGGCCGCAACAAGCTCATGGGCGGCCCGCAAGGCCGGCGGCAGAGGCGTCGGGTCGAGCGCGGCCAGCGCCTGCTCGGCTTCGTCGAGGCGGCCGATCAGCACCAGCCGGCGAATGGCGATATTGCCGGCATGGGCGGCGTTGACCCCATCGCCATGTGCTTCCAGAACCCGGCGCGCCGCCTCCAGCGCCTTCGGCGGCCAGCTGAGATCGCGCGAGACGAGCGCGATCTCGGCCTCGGCGACCACACAGCGGGCGCGGGCCACCGCCTCCCGCGGTCCGAAGCCACGCGCCGCACTCTTCAGCAGCGCCTTGGCGCGGATGAGGTCACCGAGCTGCGCCATGGCGATGCCGCGCAGCGCCAACGCCGGCGCATCGTCGCGCAGCGCCACCCGTTTCAGCGCGCCAAGCGTATCGCCCGATGCCAGCGCTTGCGCAGCAGCCGTAATCAGCGAGTCCATCCAAATCCCGTCACACTTGTCACTCCCGGCATTTGTTCCTCCCGCCGTAATCTTCGCTCAACGGCAGGCAACCGAGCCGGATGCTACGACGAGAGATAGGCAAAGGAGAAGACCCATGACGGCAATGCTGAACGCAACCCGCGAGCAATGGTTGGCGGCGAGACTCGATCTGCTCAAGGAGGAAAAGGAACTGACGCGCCAAAGCGATGAGCTGGCGGCCAAACGCCAGCAGTTGCCGCGTGTGCGGATCGACAAGGACTACCGCTTCGACACCGAAGGCGGCGAGGCTTCGCTGAAGGATCTCTTCGGCGGGCGTTCGCAGCTCCTGATCTATCACTTCATGTTCGGGCCGGATTACAGCGCCGGATGCCCCTCCTGCTCCTCGATCGCCGATGGCTTCAACGGCTTCTTCGTCCACCTGGAAAATCACGACGTCGCCTTCTGGGCGGTCTCGCGCGCGCCGCTCGCAAAGCTTGAGGCCTTCAAGCGGCGCATGAATTGGAGCTTTCCCTGGGCCTCCTCGGCCGGCAGCGATTTCAACGCCGATTTCAGCGTCTGGTTCAGCCCGGAGCAGCAGCGTCTCGGCGAGATCGAATACAACTACCGTCGCGAACCGCCCGCCCCCGAACCCCCGGCGGGCAAGACCGCGCCGGAATGGCAATCGCGCGGCAGCGACGAACCCATCGTCCAGATCGCTTCGATGACCGGCACCGACGTTCCCACCTACACCCGCGACCGCCCCGGCGTCAGCGCCTTCGAACTCATCGACGGCGGCGTCTACCACAGCTATTCCAGCTATGCGCGCGGGCTCGACGGGCTTTGGGGCATGTACCAATGGCTGGACCGCGCCCCGAAGGGCCGCAACGAAACCGGCATCTGGTGGCGCCACCACGACCGCTACGGCAAGGAGTGACAACAATGGCGCTCTTCGCTCACGCCTCGAAACGGGCTGACGACGTCAGCCCCTCCCTCGACACCGCCAGTTGGCTGTCGCTCGCCGCCGCTGACGGACCCGCCGGCGAGCCGGTCAAGCCCGCTCTCGCCGCCGCCGATCTTCTGTCTCTCGCCGCCGCCCCGACATTTGCGATCATGGCGCTGCTGACGGCCGTAACCGGCAGCGCCGATATGATCTGCATGACTACACCGGATGCCTTGCCGATCAGTGGGATGGTGCCGATGTACCTGCTGATGAGCGCCTTTCACCTGGCTCCCTGGCTGCGGCTTGCCGGCAGGCCGGGGCTGGGGTGCAGATGAAGGTTCGGCGCCTATCAAGTCCGTTTATGCAGTTGGGTTGCCCCCTCTGGCCTGCCGGCCATCTCCCCCACAGGTGGGGAGATCGGCTGGGCGCGATGGCTTCCCCAGACAACAGCCGCATCAGTGCTGCGATACGATCGAGTGGGAACGAGGTCCTGCGTCTTGCCGATCTCCGCCCTTGTGGGGGAGATGTCCGGTAGGCCAGAGGGGGGTACCACACGGCACGCCTCGGCAACTTTCTCCAGCAAACGCCCCCCGGCAAGCGCACCGTTCTCTCCGGTTGTGATTGTCTTACGCACCGAAACTATGCCATGACCGATCCACTATGACGCAACGGATAAAGGCGCGACATGAAGAAGATCGGTTTTCTCTCGTTCGGGCACTGGACGCCCTCGCCTCAATCGCAGACGCGTTCGGCGGCCGATGCGCTGCTGCAGTCGATCGACCTTGCCGTGGCGGCCGAGGAACTCGGCGCCGACGGCGCCTATTTCCGCGTGCACCATTTCGCCCGGCAGCTCGCCGCGCCCTTCCCGCTGCTATCAGCCGTCGGCGCGAGGACCAGCCGGATCGAGATCGGCACCGCCGTCATCGACATGCGCTACGAGAACCCGCTCTATATGGCCGAGGACGCGGGTGCGGCCGATCTCATCGCCGGAGGTCGGCTGCAACTCGGCATCAGCCGCGGCTCGCCTGAACAGGTGATCGACGGCTGGCGTCATTTCGGCTATGCGCCACCGGAAGGTCAGAGCGAGGCCGACATGGCCAGGCATCATGCCGAAGTCTTCCTCGAAGTGCTGCACGGCGAAGGCTTTGCCAAACCGAACCCGCGGCCGATGTTTCCGAACCCGCCCGGCCTGCTGCGTCTCGAGCCGCATTCGGAAGGCCTGCGCGAGCGTATCTGGTGGGGCGCGAGCTCCAACGCCACCGCCGTCTGGGCCGCCAAGCTCGGCATGAACCTGCAGAGCTCGACGCTGAAGGACGACGAAACCGGCGAGCCGTTCCACGTCCAGCAGGCCGACCAGATCCGCGCCTATCGCGAAGCCTGGAAGGCGGCCGGCCACACGCGCCAGCCACGCATCTCGGTCAGCCGCAGCATTTTCGCGCTGGTCGACGACCGCGACCGCGCCTATTTCGGCTACGGCAACGACGAGGGCGACAAGATCGGCTTCATCGACGAGAAGACCCGGGCGATCTTCGGCCGCAGCTATGCCGCCGAACCTGACGTGCTCATCAAGCAGCTTGCAGAGGACGAGGCGATTGCCGAGGCCGACACGCTGCTGCTCACCGTGCCCAACCAGCTCGGCGTCGCCTACAATGCCCACGTCATCGAGGCGATCCTCGCTCACGTCGCTCCGGCGCTCGGCTGGCGCTGACGGCGAGGCTTGGGCGCGAGCCTTCGATATGCGCGGTGGTGATGCGAAACGGCAGCTGTCGTTGGCCGGCATCATTTCGATGCGCCCGGGACCTAACTGGCGCGGTCGGCGTTGATGATGCGAGCCTTGAATCGGTCCCGTCGCGACCGACTTAAGGCTGCAGTCGAATCGCTCGAGTTACCTCATGCCGCGCACGAACCTGAACGATATCCTGATCTTCATGGCCGTCGTCGATGCCGGAAGCTTTATCGCCGGCGGGCAGACCATGGGCCTCTCCCGTTCGGCGGCGGGAAAGGCCGTCACCCGCCTCGAGGAGCGGCTCGGCGCGCGCCTGCTCAACCGTACGACAAGGGCACTCAGCCTGACCGATGAAGGACGAGTGTTCTATGACCAGGGGCTGCAGATCCTGGCATCGGTGGACGAGGCGGAGGCGAGCATTGCGGGGCGAAGCGGTGTGCCGCGAGGCGTTCTCAGGCTCGCCGTTTCCGATGTCTGCGGACCGCTGGTCATGCTCCCGTTACTCGAAAAATATCTTCGCACCTGGCCCGACGTGCAGGTCGAAGTGAGCTTCACCGATCGCCCGGCCGACATCCTCGAGGACGGCTTCGATCTGGCGATCGGGATTGGCGCGATGTCGTCGGCCGCCGACAGCCGGTTGGTCACACGCGTGATCACCAGTGACAAGCCGCGGCTCTGCGCCTCGCCCTCCTACCTCACCGAACGCGGCATCCCCCTTGATATAGAGGATCTCGCCGCCCATGACTGCCTGTTCTTCACCAACCGCGGCCAAAGCCAGGGCTGGCGCTTTCGCAGCCACGGCGGCTGGATCAAGGCGCAGGGGCACAGCCGCCTGAGGTTCGACAGCGGTGAAGCCGTTCGCGACGCCTGCATGGCCGGCCTCGGCATCGCCCTTCTTCCGGACTTCGTTGCCGCCGGCGATTTGGCCGCCGGCCGACTCCGGCAGGTCCTGCCCGACCTCGAAACCGACGACACGAAGATCGTGGCGCTCTATCCCGACAAAGGCGTGCTGGAGCCGCGGGTGCGCTGCTTCATCGATCTGATGATCGAAGAAATCGGACAAGGCTAGGAACGCGCCTGCGCGGGCGGCTTACGCCACGGCCTTGTCAAAACCGCGAAAGCTCTTGAGCGCCAGCGGAGAGAGGGTGGCGGCGAGATAAGCGAGCCCGCAGAGAAGCATCGCTGAACCAAGCCCGATCGTACTGATCAGCGCGCCGCCGACGAGGCCGCCGAAGGGGATGAGAGCAAAACAGAGGGCGGTGTTCATCGCGGTGACGCGCCCGGTGAGCGGCTTGGGGATACGCTCGAAGATCACCGCCGACAGAATGGGGTTGAGGAAACCGGAGGCAAAGCCTGCGATTGCGAGCGTCGCAAAGACGGAGCCAAGCGGCACATCGACCGCGAGCACCAGGAAGCGCGGAAATCCGGTCAGGAGGAAGGCCACGGTATAGACGATCAGACGCGGCATGCGCTCGCCGATAACAGCGGCAATCGCCGCACCCGCGATGGAGGCGCCGGAGAAGGTGGCGAACATCGCTCCGAGCAGCTCCGGCCCATGACCGGCGTTCTTCGTCCAGACGGGCAGCAGCACGGCGTGATAGGCCTGATCGAGTAGATTGGTGATCGCCACCATGGAGACAATGCTGACGAGCACGGCGTCGCTGCGCAGAAAGCGCCAGCCTTCCCGGAGATCGTCGATATAGGAAGGCACCCCGCCCGGCCGAGCGTCCAGCGCGGCGGGCAACTCGGGAGCGCGCCGCATGCCGGGTATGCCGGTCGCGACGACCAGCGCTGCGGCGGCGAAGGTGGCGGCGTTGACGAGGAGCGCCTGACCCGGGCCTATCAGCCCGATCAAAGCGCCGGCGCCGGCAGCGCCCACCGTCGAGGCGAGCCGTTCGATGGCGCTGGAGACGCCGGTCACCCGTTCGAGCGGCACGACTGCCAGCGCAGCGATATCGGGAACCATCGCTTGCTTGGCGGCATCGGAGGGGCCTCGCAGCACGCCCATGACAAAAACGACGGGCAGCAGCACCGGCACGGTCAGCACACCGAAGAGATCGAGAAGCGGCACCAGTCCGACCGCGGTGACAGAGGCCGTGTCGCAGATGATGGCGATGCGTTTGGCGCCGATGCGGTCGATCAGCGGCCCGCCGAGCGCCTTGGCGAGCACATAGGGCAGCATCTCCATCATCGCCGTCAGCCCGGTCAGCACGGGGCTGCCTGTGGCGCTCAGCATCAGCCAAGGAATGGCGATGGTCGATAGCCGGGTGCCGGAAAGCGAAAGCGTCTCGGCGGCGGCAAGCGCCAGGAAAGGCTTGCCTTCTCTCACGGCTCGTCCTCCCGCACGCGGTGCGGCAGACGGCCCGGATAGGGGAAAGCGTGCAGCATGATATAGAAAGGAACCATGTCAGGATTCCGGGACGCCGCCTCCCCCAGCGGTGGGGCGGCCCGCATGGCTTCCAGGATGATGTCGGTCAGCCGCTTCGTCAGGGTCTCGGCTTGTTTCGCCGTCATCGGGATGATGATGTCGTCGGCCGCCGTCGCCTTGCGCCATTCCGCCGGCAGCTCGGCATATTCCTCCAGCGCCTGCTGCATCTGGCCGACCTGCAGCGAGAGGGCCGCCTGGTTGAAGGCCATATCGAGATCGAGCGCCTCGCCTTCGGCTTCGCTCGGGGGAACCGAGGTCAGCTCGTGGCTGGCACGCCACCAGCGGTCGCGTCGCGAGGCATGCGGCGCTTCCTCGATGAAGCCATATTGGGCGAGCTGGCGCAGATGATAGCTCGTCGCGCCACTGTTCAGGCCGAGCCGAACGGCGAGCTGCGTCGCCGTGGCGGGGCCGTCGATCCTCAGCATGCCGAGCAGGCGCAGCCGGACGGGGTGGGCCAGCGCCTTAAGCGCGGTCGGTTCGGGCACGACACGGCTGACGGTGCGCGAGGCAACAGCATCTGCGGCAGGTTCGGAGTTCTGCTCTTTCATGATCCAATCATATATTCGCAGACATATCTTTGCAAAGATTTCTTTGCAAACTCTCTCCTAAGGATATTTGAAAACGATCTCCGGTGCAGTGGCCAGGAATGATCGCGCGCCAGACGAGCGATTAACAATCATGATTCTTGTGAGCGCCGAACATGGCATGGCAGGCGCATTCGGGCAGCGCCATCTCAGGGCTCAATCCTCAGCCAAAGTGAAGACGGTGCAGGGCTCGGCGATGCCGCGCAGGGCGTGCTCGCCGAGCGGCGTCAGCGCGGCCTCGGTATTCGCCGCCACGGCGCCCGAGATCAACACGTTGTAACCGAGCCGCTTGCAGAGCCCTTCCAGCCGGCTGACCAGATTGACCGCCGGGCCGATGGCAGTGAAATCAAGCCGGTCGGCGGCGCCGATATTGCCCCAGAGGATTTCGCCGAAATGCAGCGCCGCACCGAAGGGCAGCGGCGCCAGCCCCTGCGCCCGGCGCATCTGGTCGAGATGGACCATGCCGGCGCGGCAGGCGGCGACAGCCCGAAGCGCCGCCTCGCAGGCCTCCCGATCAGCTCCGGCCCCATTATCGGAAGCGGCGGTGACGGGAAAGATCGCCAGCACGCCGTCGCCGATGAATTTCAATACCTCGCCGCCGAAGGCATGCACGGCGCCGGCGACGCGGTCGAAATAAGCGTCGAGCGCTGATATCATCGCCTGTGGCTCCGTCACCTGGGAAAGTGCGGTGAAATCCCGCAAATCGGCGCAGAGAAGAGCGGCGCGGATGGTTTCGCCGGTGCCGCGGGCAAGCGCACCCGACTGAACCCGGGCCGCACTGCGCCGGCCGAGATAGGCTTCAAGCAGTGCCGCCCGCGCCTCCCGCGCCGCAAGGGCTGCGAGCGGCGCGGCGGCAAAACGTGCGACCTCCTGCAGCCGCGCGGCTTCATCATCAGAGAATTCGCCCGCCCCTGCCTCCTTGCCGATGCCCGCCCAGCCGAGCACGGCGCGGTCCCGCGAAGCTCCAATCCTCTCCTCCCAAACCGGCCCGAGCCCGGCCAGCCATTCGCGCCCGGCATCGCTTTGAGGTGCGGCGGCAAAACCCAGCGCCTCGATGACGGTTCCGGTTTCGGCCCGCCACAGCCAGGTACGTCGTGCGATGATCGGATGCGGCACCGAAAGTGTCAGCGCACCACCGGAAAGCGCCAGACCATCGGCCAGCAGCCGGCGCCCGAGCTCGGCCAGAAACCGTTCGGGACCGGGCGAAGCCGCAGCCTCGTCAATCAGCCAGGCGAGAGAGGGAGGCAGATCCATGGGTTAACATTGGCATTGCAACAGGACGTGGGCAACCCCGGGACATCCGCCCACGGACACTCCCGCGGCCCCTGAGGAGGTCTCCAGTCTCCGCCTTGTTGGCAACCAAAACCCGCGACGTCATCCTCGGCCTTGCGTCGAGGATATGCGACGATTCAATTAAGGGCTTGAAAATAAATGGTTTTCGTCTCAAACAATTGCCCTGGTCAGATACTCGGCACAAGGCCGAGCATGACGGAGGAGACTTTGTCGGCAAACTGAGGACACCTCTGGCGTCCGGGGGATTTCCTATCGGCACTTGCTCCCGCCGAGTCCCTCCACAACCCTGTCAACCCCACCGTCCAACAACTCTGTGGAAAACCATTCACCACGGTGGAGAACAACCGAATAAACACTTTTAAATTGCGCGACATTGATTCGATTATGTGCCAGCTTGTCATTAGCGATTGAGGGGTTGCGATGGGCACGACATATTGGCCGAAAGACCCGCTTGACGGGAATGACATGACGCTGCTGACGTCGATACTTCGGCGGTGGTGCGCGCGCTATGGGATTGAGTTTACGGCCGAGGAAAGCAAGCGGAAGGCGAAGGAACTCGTCGAATGGTTCGAATTCGGCGTCAAGGATCCGGCCGAGCTCGAAGAGCTGATCGACGGAAAGCACTGGCTCGTCAGCCGCATCTGAGCGCCGTCGTTATTTCAACAGATAGAGGCCGGGCGAAACGTCGCACCGGCCCTCGTTCGTCTGCCTCTGTCAAAGGCTTTTAGTAGTCGTCCCGCCAGCGGCGTTCGCGGTCCCAGCGCCGCTCATAGCGCCAGCGCGGGCCATCCCAATCGCGATGACGCCGCTCCCAGCCCCAACGGGGCGGACCGCCATAGAAAGCTACAGGCGGCGGGCGGCGCCAGTTGCGCCGGCATTCGCCCCAGCGGGTCAGGTGCCAGCCGCGACCACAGGCGTAGTCGACCTTTGTGACAGTGCTCTCAACCTTGATTGCCCCGATCGGCATCGCCTGAGCTGTGCCGATCGAGAGGCTGCCAGCGAGCAAGGCAGCCGCGATAGAAAGTGCCTTCATCGAAAACTCCATTTCATCCAGCCGCAATCACCTTAGGACCGCCAAATTGAACTGGAGATGAACTGCACGTTCATGTTTACGAGCGAAAAATGCAGCACTTTTTGACCGCGGCGGACGGTTCTTCCCGCAGCGTCAAGCGCTTGAGGAACATGCCGCCGCCTGCCGAAAACCGTTCATCTCCTGCCGTAAAATGGATCTGGACCGGGGTTCCGCCCGGCGGCGACCTCGGTGAGCCGTCCGAGATAATGCGCCCAGCCTTCCTCATGGCCGGCGCATTGCTCCGCACTCGGCAGGCCGCTATGGGTGAGCCGCAAAAGCGTCCCGCCTCCCTGCTCGATCAGGTCGATCTCGACCAGACTCGATCCCGGCGGCACCACCTCGCTGCCGTCCCAGCCGAAGCTGTAGGCAAGCCGATGCACCGGCACCACCTCGCGAAACGAGCCGCGCGCAAAGCGGGCGCCGGTGACGTTGACGAGATAGAGCCCGCCGGGCTCCGGCTCGACCTCGGCCTCCGTCCCCATCCAGCGCAGGATCTTCTCCGGATCGGTCATCAGCGCAAACACCGCCGCCGGCGGCGCCGCAAGATGCGCCTCGCGACGCACGACGAAAGATTCTGGCATGTCTCTCTCCAATGGTTGCGGCCCCGGTTCGGGGGAACGACACATCCTGCTGTTTTGACGTGAGTGCCCTCAGCGAAGCATGTAGGCGTGAGGATGCGCCTAGCAAGGGCGGGCATCCAGCAACGCGCCCTTAGCGTGAGACCCTCATCGGCCTCGGCGCGGCAACCTCCGACCCCCTCATTCTGAGGCGCGCAGCCCGCAGGGCGGAGCCTCAAAGGACGCGCTCCAACGCCGCTCCTTGCATCGATCAACGCCGGCGCATCCGCCTCGTCCTTCGAGGCCCCTGCGGGGCCCCTCAGGATGAGGCTCTCTTGGGGTTGCAACCCGCACTCACCGACGAAACCATCTTACCCTATTGCCAGCCCGCCGCCTTGCCCCTATTGTCCGCGCCGTTCTCAGGGCGGGGTGAAAGTCCCTACCGGCGGTATGCAGTTTCGATTGCGAGCCCGCGAGCGCCTTCCTCGGAAGGGTCAGCAGATCAGGTGAGATGCCTGAGCCGACGGTTATAGTCCGGATGAAAGAGAACGTGCGCTGCTGCTGCCCTCCGGGGCTGGCTGCGGATGCTCGTGATCGCCTTGGGTGACGTGTCTGTACGCCAAAGGAGATTACCATGACACCCACCCGTTATGCCTTCGTCAAAGCCGGCTGGCACGCCGATATCGTCGACCGTGCGCTTGAAGGCTTCCAACAGCTTGTCCCCGCCGAGCAGATCGACGTATTCGACGTCCCCGGCGCTTTCGAAATGCCGCTGTTCTCGCGCGATCTTGCCGCGACCGGACGTTATGCCGCCGTCATCGCCGCCGCCTTCGTCGTCGACGGCGGGATCTACCGCCACGAATTCGTGGCCCAGGCCGTCGTCGATGGCCTGATGCGTGCCGGCATGGATACGGGCGTGCCGGTGCTATCCGTTTCGCTGACGCCGCATCACTATCAGGAAACCGAGCATCACACGCAGATCTATCGCGCCCATTTCGTCGAGAAGGGCCGCGAGGCGGCACGCGCCGCCCTGATGATCGGCAAGACGCGCGCCGCTCTTGCGGCCTGAAGCAGGTCGCGCAAAAGTGTGCAGCGGTTTCGCGGGCAACGACATGCGCGAAAACAAACACCTAAAGCGCAAAGAGAGCATCTGAAAGATCGTGACGCGCTTTAGCAGCCTGCGCGAGACAGGCGGCGGGATCGGCCCGCCGCCTCTTCTGCACCGACAGAATAATTGATTCGACGCCCTTACCGCGTTGTGGTCCACTCGACCCGACATGTATCGCCATTCTTAATGCGTCCAAACCCTAAGGGAGCTGAAGATGAGCAATGCAATGCGCGGTGAAACCCCCACCGAATCCGCGAGAACGCGACCGGTCGACACCAAGCTCGAAGTGGTCGTCATCCCCGTTTCCGACGTCGACCGCGCCAAACGTTTCTATGACGGCCTGGGCTGGAGGCTCGACGCCGACTTTGCCAATGATGCCGATTTCCGGGTGATCCAGTTCACCCCGCCGGGCTCCGGCTGCGCCATCATCTTCGGCAGGAACGTCACGGCCGCCGCCCCCGGCTCCGCGCAGGGCCTCTACCTTATCGTCTCCGACATCGAGGCCGCGCGGCGCGATCTCATCGCCCGCGGCGTTGAGGTGAGCGCGGCCTTCCACGACGCATCGGGCGTCTATGCCGGCAAGGACGAACCCTATCTCTTCGGGCGCCTGCGCATCGCCGGCCGCGACCCCGAGCACCGCAGCTACCGTTCCTTTGCCTCGTTCAAGGATCCCGACGGCAATGGCTGGCTGTTCCAGGAAGTCACCACCCGCCTCCCCGGCCGCATTGACGCCGATGAGACGGCCTTCTCGACATCGAGCGACCTTGCGGCGGCACTCCGCCGCGCCGCCCAGGCCCACGGCGAACACGAGAAACGCAACGGCGGCAAGTATGACGAGAACTGGCCGGACTGGTATGCCGACTACATGGTGAGCGAGCAGGCCGGCAGGCAGCTGCCGTTGTAGGTGGAAGCGGCAGACGCTGGGAGCACCCGCCTCGCCTTCGAGCCCCTCAGGGCGGGGCTTCTTTCCTTTTAGGCGTGCCGTGTGGCACCCCCCTCTGTCCTGCCGGACATCTCCCCCACAAGGGTGGAGATTAGCAGGAGGCTTGACCATCGCTCCCTCACTAACGGCAGCGACAATCACAAGCTCAGCTGTTTGGGGAAGCCCTCTCGCCCAGCCGATCTCCCTCCTTGTGGGGGAGATGTCCGGCAGGACAGAGGGGGGTGCCACATGGCGTGTCCTCTCATCCCAAGTCGCGCCACAGCCACGCCTCACCGATCGAATATATCCCGCCACTGCTTCTCGCCGATCAGACAATCCGTCGTCGGCGCGTCCGCAGCGATCCTCTCCACCCCAGGCGACGGTGAAATGCCGCTGACCTCGAGCACCAGCTTGCGGCGCACCGCGATGGCGAAATCCTCGATCTTGTGGACCGGCAGCACGAAGCTGCCGGGGCCGCCGATCACGCAATCGGCGTAATATTTGTCGAGCCCTCCGGGGGCATCGGAAGGACGCAGCATGATGGCCAGCCCATTGATGATCATGCCTGACGCCACCGCCTTGTCGCGGGCGGGCATGACGGGATCGCCGGAATTGTTGGGGCCGTCGCCGGAAACGTCGATCACCTCGCGCCTGCCGCGAAAGGGGCCCGTGGTAATTATGCTGGCACCCTGATCGATGGCGGTGGAGATCGAGGTGCGCCGTTGCGTGGCAATCGGCCGGGCATCGAGCTTGTCGGCAAAGGCGATCGCATCCTGTTCCGTCTCGATCAGCTGCCAGTCGATCCTTGAATCCTGGACGACATAGCCCGCCCATTCGAAATAGCTGATGGCGATGCGGCCGGTGAGCCCGCCCTTGACCGCGTCGATGAATTCCTTGTGCTTGAGCGCCTCGACATAACCGTCGCGCTGAATGCCGATCTCCTCGAAGTCCATTGACCGCGAAGTGTCGACGGCAAGCACCAGCGTCACGTCGACCTCGTTTTCGCCCGCCCCAGCTGTCGGCACGACTCCGGTAAGACCCATGAGCACCGCAAGCGTCGTCAGCATCGACAGATCCCCGCGCCATCAAGCGAGGAAACTGTAACACAGCTTGGCCCGCGCAGGACGCCCGACAGTGTGCGGGGCTTCAATTTTCGGTGATATCAGGAGTGCACGCGCCGCCGTTCGAGCCTCCAGCCTTTGTACTCGTGGCTGCAGTGATCTGGACAGCCTTCCCGCGACGTTTCATTGGAGAGCACTGCCTTCTCCTCCCTCATTCCTGTGCCTGTCGCAGGAATCCAGTGCGCCAAGTCCTTGGGCGCGAGAGACTTTTCAACTCTCGTATTGAGTCATTCACCGCGCGGACGCGCGGTGGCTGAATTCCTGTGACGAGCACAGGATGAGGGAGGGAAGGTTAGCGCATCATCTCGCCCCTCGAGGCCGCTGCGAGGCACCTAACTCCATGAGCACTGCCTTCTCCACCCTCACCCCGCCACCAAGAGCAGCACATAGGCGATCACGCTTACCATCAACCCGCGAAACGCAAAGGTGACGCAGCGGTACTTGTTGCAGGCGATGGCGGAGAGGATATTGGCGTTTTCAAAATACTGGTCGAAGAGGTAGCGCTCGTCACGGCGGACAGCGGCCTCGAAGAACATGTCGCGATGCCTGGGCCAGGAGCCCCAGAACAGCGAGGTGGAGGCGCCGAGACGCCGCGGCAGCACGACGAGAATCGCCGACAGGATGGAGAAGACCGAGGCTGCGGCAAGCAGGCCGGAAAACAACATGCTGCCCGGCGTGCCGCCGGTGTAGCGGGCCAGGCTGAAGACCGCCCTCACCTCGCTGGAGCTCACCAAAAAGGCGAGCATGAAAGTAAAGATATAGGCGGCCTTCTGATCGGATATCTTGATCTGATCATAAAATATGTCGTTGATTTTCTTGATATGATCGAAATACTCGGTGCTGACGTCCCCGCTCGAGGGATTGCTCAGCATTACCTCAGTGGCATTTTCAAACTCGCTCACCTGAATACTCCATACCCCAAAGTGTTTCCCTGATATTACACTTCTCGACGAAAGCAAGAACACGTGTGCAACATGCTTGACTTTTCCACTCTACGCGGACAAAGGGGAAGCGGGGTATGGGGTCGAGGACATGCGGGGTTATTCCAGTAACATCTGTCGCATCGGGGTGGCGCTTGCGTTTGCCGTACCCGGTTTCGGGCTGCCGGCGATTGCCGATCCCCTGCCGCGTGCCACGCCGGTCGCCGGCTCGGTCATTGCCCGAAAGACCGGCGAGGAAGTGCGATTCATCGACGTGTCGGACTGGCGCGTCGTCGACATCAACCAGGATCTCCTGACCGGCGACGTGCTGCGCACCAATGCCAACGGCCAGCTCGCCATCGTCTTTTCCGATCACACCCAGGTCCGCCTCGGCCGCAATTCATCGCTGCAGGTCAAGAAGATGTCCGCGACCGGCGATACGGTGCTCGATCTCCAATCCGGCACCATCTGGGCACGCGCCGAGCGCGGCGGCCAGAGCCTGACTGTGGAAACACCGGCTGCCGCAGCAGCCATCCGCGGCACCGACTGGACGATGACCGTCGAGGGCGCCAAGACCTCGATGATCGTGCTCGAAGGCCGCGTGGCGCTCAGCAACCCGCAGGGCAGCGTCGAGGTAAGCGAGGGCGAAGGCGCCGTGGCGTCCATTGGCCAGGCGCCGCACAAGATCCTCAGCGTCAATCCTGACGACCGCGAACAGATGCTCTTTTATCTGGACCTGCGCGGTGGCTTCGACTTGCTGCCGACTTCGCCACTGCGAGCCGATCGCATGGCGACCGAGCGTCGCCGCCTGCTGGCGCTGCCTCCCGAGCGCCGCACCACCGAGAACTGGTTGGAACTGGCCGAAGCGCAGAGCGCCTACGACGGACGCCAGGCAACCGCCGCAACACTGCAGAGTATCCGCGGCCGCAAGCTGACAGTGGCCCAGCAGGCGCGCGTCGACCTGCTCGATGCTACCATCGCCGGCTCCGAAAAGCGCTATGGCGATGCCGCAAAGCTCTTCCAGAAGGCCCTGCCGCATCTCGACCCGACACGTCGCAACATGGCGCAATATGGTGGCTATTTCGCCCGCTCGCTCGCCGACCCCGCCCATGCCGAACCGCCGCCGGCCAATAGCGCCGGCCCTTATGGCGCAATCATGCAGGCCTATACGGCAGGCTTCCTGGAAAACCCGCGCGCAGCGCTCGAGATAATAAAGAAAGCTGAACAGCGCTATCCCGATGACCCGACCCTGCCGGCGGTCCGCGCCGAGCTGGCGCAGCTCATTGACGACCGTAAGCAGATGAAGGAAGCGATCGAACGCTCGCTGGAGCTCGACCCTGACCATCCGATGGCGCTCTCCGCCCGCGCCGAATACAAGGCAGCCTATGAAAGCGATATAGACGGCGCTCTTGCGGACCTGAACCGCGCAATCGAGCTTGCCCCCGGCTCGTCGGGCACGCTGAACTCGCTCGGCCTGCTGCAGAGTTCGCGCGACGCCAATGGCGAAGCGGAAGAGGCCTTCCTCAAGGCGATCGCGCTCGATCCGCAAGATCCAGTGGCGCATGCCAATCTCGCGATCCTCTATCTCGATCAGGGGCGCATGAAGGAAGCCAAGCGCGAGATCGACATGGCGCTCGCCGCCGAGCCGGGCTTCGACATCGCCATTCTCGCCCGCGGCCGCTACTACCTGCAGATAGGCGAGCGCGACAAGGCGCTGGAAGACCTGCTCGCCGCCAGCACCGCCAACCCAACCCATTCGCAATCGCAGCTGATGCTCGCCGCCGCCCACTATGAAAAGGGCGACCGCATCCCCTCCGAGCAGGCGCTCGACAATGCCGACCGACTGGACAACAACGATCCGGCGATTTCAGCCTTCCGCACGGCCGTCGATATCGACGACTATGACGCCGATGGTGCGATCCGCAATGCCCAGGAATTCCTGCGTCGCTCGCGTGCCCGCGGCGGCGATTACAGTGGTCTTGGCGCCAATGCAAGCGCCGGCTCGACGCTGAACAACGCCTTCCGACTGCAGGGCCTGGATGCCTGGGGCCGCTACTATGGCGATGCCGTTTTCGATCCTTTCGAAGGCAGCGGCTATATCGATCAGTTGATCAAGGGCAGCATCTTTCCTTTCGTGAACGCGACGAGTTTCAGCGACGACAACATCATCCAGAACCGCGGCAACGCATCGAGCTACTCATCCTTCATCCAGGGCTTGCTGATCTCTCCGCACATGCTCTCCGGCCGTTCGCGCTCGGCATCGCTGTTCGACGTGCCCTTCATCGAAGGTTCGCTCGGTGGCGGCATCAACAGCGTCGACGGCCATACAAGACGGATCGGCGAAGCCGATATTCAGGGCTATTCGAACGAGACGATCCCGATCAGCTTCTACGGCAATCTGACCTGGGAAGAGCTGGCGCTCGACCGCGACTACCGGAATTTCGGCGATGTCCAGACGGATAACAAGCTGCTGGGCGCCAACGGTTATCTGACGGCAACGGTCACGCCTGATGATCGCGTGGTAGCCTTCGTCAACCATGGCAAGAATGACGGAACGCTGGACGCGTTATCGTCAAACACCGGGTTCATGGAACTCCTGTTCCGTGTCCCTATCCCACTGCCTCTTTACACGACAGAAGAGACCGAACGAGAAGCCACGTATGCCGGCGTCGGCTGGAGTCACACGTTTGCCTATGAAAACGTGTTGAATGGAGCACTGCTTTATTCAGGGAGCAAATCGAATACGAAAGACGTGCTCGATGTCGACGTGGACCCAGTGTTTATCGGCGCAGGGGTTCCCTTCATCATTCCCTTTACCAACGTCAATCAGGAGGCCGAATCTCACACCTATATCGGCGCTTTGAGCCATTCTATCGGTGCCGGACCTTTGACATTTCGCTACGGGATCGAAGGCGGCTGGATGGATGCCAGCAGCAGCGTCGATACGACGCTCCTAGGTTTGACGGCTCCTCCCGATCGCACCGAGAACACCATTGATATCGGCCGCGGCTATGTCGATGTGCTGCATGAGATCACGCCTGATCTCAAGGGCGAATACGCCTTGTTTGCCACGCGCCTCGAGGGCGATGGCATCGATATCAGCCGGCTGGAGCCGCGCTTCGGTCTCGCCTGGACGCCGGTTCAAAACCACTGGCTGCGTGCCGCCTTCATGCGTCAAAGCTTTGATACCACCGTGCCGACCCTTGCCCCGATCGGCATACTCGGGCTGCAGGCCAACCAGTTTTCGACCAATCTGCAAGGTTATACAGATACGGTCGCCCTGCAATGGGATGCAGAATGGACCGACCGTTTCTTCACTTCGGTCGAATACCAGCATCAGGAACTGCATGATTTTTCAATCGATTTTCCGCTGATCTCGCTTCCGTCCGATACCAGCCTGCCGATCTCGCGCGGCAGCATCGATCGCGCTTCCGTCACTGCCAACGTCGCGCTCGGCAACGGTTTCGGTCTTTCAGCCACCTATGCCTATATGGATTCGGAGAACAGGGACCCGCTCGAGCCGATCTATGGCGGCCCCCTTCCCTTCATACCGCAGAATTCAGGTCAGATTGCCCTGACCTGGGTCAACGAAGCCAAGGTCAAGGCGACAGTTGCCGCCAACTATATCGGCGAGCGCGACGGCGATCGCTTCGGCACCAAGCTCGACGATTACTGGAGCCTCGACGCCCACTTGGTCTGGGAGCCCTTCGACAAGCGCATGGAGCTGGAGGCGGCCGCCTATAACCTGCTCGACGAGGACTTCGAGATCACCCCCGGCGTGCCCGGCTGGGGCCGCGCCTTCAAGGGCACGCTTAAAGTCCGCTTCTGATGCCAGCACAGGGCGCGCCTCGGCAGACCGGACTGAACGGTGGTCAGATCGCAAGCCGTCGCCTCAGGCTGCTCGTGCTGTCGCTCGCCGTGTTGGTCGCCATCTCGCTTCTGTCGCGCCTACCCGCCTGGTCGCTGCTGGAGCTCAGAAGCTTCGACTATCTCTCGACCGTCGACGACCCGCGTCCGCCACCCGGCGGGCCCGTCATTGTCGCGATCGACGAACCCTCGCTTGCCGATATCAACGCGCAATGGCCCTGGCCGCGCAGCCTGCATGCCGAACTCATCAGCCAGCTGCGCGCCGCCGGCGCCCGCGTCATCGGCCTCGACATCATTATGGCCGAACCCTCCAACCCCGATAATGATGCGGCGATAGCCAAGGCTGTCGGCCCCGATGTCGTGCTAGCCGGCGACGAGACGCTGATCGAGACACCACAGGCCTCACAGCTGATCCGCGCCACACCGCTGCCAGCGCTGACCGAAGCGGGCGCCGTGACCGGCATCGCCTCGATCGATCTCAGCGGTGACGGCATCTTCCGCCGCATTCCGGGTTACGAGGACGGTTTTGCCGCCATGCTCGCCAAGGCTTCGGGCGCAGCGACGGAAACCTTGCCGGCCGGCCAACTCATCCAATCCTTCGGCCCGGCCCGCAGCTATCCCACCGTCTCCTATTATCAGGCGCTCGACCCGAAGGGCCTGCTGCCGCCGGATTATTTCAAGGACCGCATCGTGCTGGTCGGCCTCAGCCTGCAGAATGCGCCTGAAATCGACAAAGGCGGCGTCGATGCCTTTGCCACACCCTATACCGTCCACACCGGCAAGCTGGTCTCCGGCGTCGAGATCCAGGCGACGATCTACGACAATATCCGGAGCGGCCTGTCGATTCGTGAGGCGCGCCTGCCGACGGTTGCCGTCTGCATCCTGATATCAGTGCTGCTTGCCGCTGCCACAGTCTGGCGCTCGACCGGATGGCTGATGATCGTCACCAGTGCGGCCGCCCTTCTCGCCTTTGCGGCCGTCAGTTTTGCGGGCATCCGGCTTGCCCATATTTTCGTCTCGCCGCTCGGCCCGACGGTCGCCTATGTCTCTGTCGTTTTCGGTCAGGCCGCTTTCGATTTTGCCGAGGAGCGCCGCAACAAGCGCCAGATCACCCGCGCCTTCGCCCAATATATCTCGCCCGATCTGGTCAAGCGCCTGTCGAGCGATCCCACGCAGCTGAAGCTCGGGGGCGAGCGGCGCACGCTTTCGGTGCTATTCTCGGATGTACGCGGCTTCACCACCATCGCCGAGACGCTAAAGGACGATCCGGAGCAACTGACCGGTCTGATCAACCGGCTGCTGACGCCGCTTTCCGATGTGGTGATGGATCACGGCGGCACGATCGACAAATATATGGGCGACTGCATCATGGCCTTCTGGAACGCGCCGCTCGACGATCCCGACCATGCGCTTCACGCCGTGCGCGCCTCGCTCGCCATGCAGGCGGCCATATCGCGGCTGAACGGCCAGCTGGAGCGGGAGGCGGCAGCCCTTGGCCGCAAGCCGCACGTGCTGAAGATGGGCGTCGGCATCAACACCGGCGAATGCATCGTCGGCAATATGGGTTCGACCCGCCGCTTCGACTACTCCTGCCTCGGCGACAGCGTCAACCTCGCCTCCCGCCTCGAAGGCGCCTCGAAGAATTATGGCGTGGCGCTGCTGCTCGGCGAGGAAACCGCAAGACTGGTCTCCGACACCTACATCGCCGTCGAACTCGACCGCATCATCGTCAAGGGCCGCACTGTCCCCTCGCCCGTCTTCACCGTCGTGCACAAGGCCGACGCCGGAGCGCTGACCGCGCACCAAACCTTCATCGACGCCAAATATGCCGGCACGCTCGCGCCCTCCGATCCGGTCTTCGACAAGCTGGCTGCCGATATTCCCGAGCTTGCCGGCTATTATGCGATCGTCCGGGATGCGCTGGCCGCCGATGGCAAGGAGTGACAATCATACTTTCGAAGCCATAAGCCGCGGCCTCGGTGGCGATCAGGCGCTGATTTTTATCGGACAGTTCCGTAGCGATCCGGTGCCCGCAGCCTTGCAATTTCAGGCGCAACGACCGCAATGAACAGCCCGGGCTCGCCGAAAGCCCTAGCCGAGAGCATGGCTCCGTGAACAGAGGCCATCAGCATTTGCGCCTGCTCTTCCGGCCGCTTGTCCAGCCGGAACAGACCCTGCTCGACCCCCGCCTGCAGCACCGAGGTCAGCCATGCCGCAAGGCCTTGGAAATGGGCGCGGACGCGTAAGGCGACCTCTTCGGGCAGCATCTGCATTTCGCTGGCGAGCATCGCGCAGACGCAAAAGGGCTGCGAGGCGTCGCGGATGCATGCGTTCCAAAAATCGATGTAGAATTGCAGCTGATCGGCAGGGCTTGCAGCCTGCTCGCGCAGCGAGCGCAGACCCGCCTCCGCCTGCTTGATATAGCGATCCACCAGCACCGAAACCAGCTCGGCCTTTGTCGGAAAATGATGGTGGATGCTCGCCTTCCGGATGCCGATTGCAGCCGCGATATCGGCATAACTGAAGCCGTTATAGCCTCCCGCCACGATGAGCGACTTCGCGATGTCGAGGATTTTGTCGGAAGTCGAAGCCATTGATTTCATAGCGTCGCCTACCTTCTGGTAGGCTGATTGTCAAGTCTTTCGCTGCACCGTTGGCATCACAAGAAGGTGTGCGGAGGGCGCGTTGACTCTCATTTTTATTCTACCTACTAGTAGGAAGGCAAAAACGAAGGAATCTGCCGATGCAAACTCACCCCGCTATCCAGTCCAACTGGCTGAGATCCTATTATTTTACCCGCGCCGCCTTCTCGATGGTCTGGATTGCCGCCGCCATTCTCCTTGCCGGGGAGCCAAGCGCCGCGGCCTTTTTGCTGGTGGTCTATCCCCTGTGGGACGCACTTGCCAATCTGATCGACGCCCGGGTCAATGGCGGCCTGCAGACAAACCCGTCTCAAACGTTGAATGTCGTGGTCAGCACCGTCACGGCGCTCGCCGTCGCCATCGCGCTCGGCCACAGCACCTACGCGGTGCTGGCCGCATTCGGGACCTGGGCGATCCTCTCCGGCCTGTTGCAGCTCTATACCGGCGTAAGGCGCTGGCGCATCTACGGCGCCCAATGGGTCATGATCCTGAGCGGCGCACAATCGGCCCTCGCCGGCGGCTACATGATCAGCCAGTCCTTTGCCGCCGCCCCGCCGACGATCCTCGATATCGTGCCCTATGCCGGCTTCGGCGCCTTCTACTTCCTGCTATCCTCGATCTGGCTTGTCGTCGCAGCCCATCGCAAGGCACATGCATAGGCGCCGGCGCGGCGGCAAACTGAAGGTATTGGCGCCGCCGGAGGCAACGCATTCCGTACTCTCGATGGCACGAGATTTGCGGGAGACGCCCCCCTTCTTTCGCGCTATTAAGAGTGATCACAGTTCCCGCCCATAGACCCCGAGGTCACTCCCATGGCTTTGAAAGTTCTCTTCATTGGCGGCACCGGCCAAATCTCCCATCCGTGCGTCGAACGCGCCGTTGCCGAGGGCCACCATGTCAGCGTCTTCAATCGCGGCTTGCGGAACACCGCCTTGCGTGCCGGGGTGACCTCGATCGTGGGCGAACTTGGATCGAGCGTCTATGCCGATCTCGCCAAAGCCCATTATGATGTCGTCTGCCAGTTCATCGCCTTTACGCCGGCTCAGGTGGTGCGTGATATCGAAGTGTTCTCGGGCAATTGCGGCCAGTACATCTTCATCTCCTCAGCCTCGGTCTACGAAAAACCGCCGCGTCACTACGTGATCACGGAGGAGACGCCGGCGATCAATCCCTACTGGCCCTATAGCCAGGCCAAGATCGCCTGCGAGGAACTACTCAAGAAGTCCGATAACCTTGCCTGGACGATCGTCCGCCCCAGCCACACCGTCCGCACCGGCCTGCCGATCATGATGGGCGACAGCGATATCATGGCGAGGCGCATGCTGGACGGCGAGCCCATCATCGTAGCGGGTGACGGCCACACGCCCTGGACGCTCACCCGCTCGGTCGATTTCGCCGTGCCTTTCGTCGGCCTTTTCGGCAAGTCGGCGGCGCTCCGTGAGATTTTCCACATCACCTCGGACCGCGCCCACATCTGGAACGATATCCAGAAGACCATCGCAAGATTGCTCGGCGTGGAGGCCAAGATCGTCCACGTGCCAACGGATACACTGATCAGATACAATCCGGAATGGATCGGCCCGCTCCTCGGCGACAAGGCCTGGACTGCGATCTTCGACAATTCGAAGGTCAAGCGTGTGGCTGGCGACTTCACCTGCGCCGAAAGCCTGGATGAAATCCTGGCCGACTCGATCATGCACCTCAAGCAGCGCCTGGCGAAGAGCCGGCCACCGAAGGGGGAACTGGATGCGCTGATCGATAGGATTTGTGCGGAGCAGAGTGCTCTTGGTTAGGTCTGCTCTTTAGGGCTGAGGCTCAAGGTCAGAAAGAATTTAAGTCAGCATCTCCAAAAGAGCCGAGGGCGAACGGAGGAGCCCTCCCATCACGAGCCCTACAAGACCAAGTGCCAACGCTCCCACAAGCCCGTGACTTTGCCAGCCGAAATAGGCACCTGCTGCGGTAGCTGTAACAGTGACCGAAATGTCCCACACGATCCCCACCAGTGATATCAACTGGCCCACAGCTGATTGCTTCTTTTTCGTCACGGTAGAAATCATCCTCCAAGCCCTTGATGGGTCTGATATGATAATCACCCTTCCTTCCCACCAGATATGCCTCCGCACCAATTCAGGACATACGCTCAAAAAAGCTATCCCTGTTTGCGAGGCATCGGCTTCCAAGGCTGTCACGCGATAGCCCAACGTCTGTTTTAACGCGCGGCATTCTCCAACGCTTTTTATTAGGCGCGGCATCCTCCAACATCCCCTGATCCTGAGGCGCGCAGGCCAAAGGCCGGAGCCTCGAAGGACAGGCCGCAACCTGCTTCTTGTCTACATCCGACGCCGGCGCACCGCTCGCACCTATTCCAGCCGCCGCGCCTCCAGCGGAGCCTCCTGCCTGAAGCCGTCGAAAAAGCGCCCGCCATGCAAGGCAAGCTCCCGGTCGGCCAAGGCGAGGAACCGGGCGCCGTCACCCTGCACCGCCAGTCTGAACGCGGCATCGAAGTCTGTTGCCAGCTCCACATCGAGCTCCCTCAGGAGACGCGGCGCCCACTTGCCGCGGCCGGCCCATGCGCCGCGCCCAAGCAACATCAGATCGGCGAGCTTCTGGTAGAGAGCGGCCGCGATGGCGGCGATCTCTTCGGGCGGGCGGTGGCCGCGCAGGTCATCGGCGAGATCGGTGACCTGATAGCGCAGCATGTCATAGCTCGGACCATCGAGAGGCTTCGGCCCTGCGGCAAGAACGCTCGCCGCCTTCGCCTGGATGAGGCGCGCACGCTCGATGTCAGGCCCGACGATGCTGCCTGTCGCAACCATATTGACCATGATGGGACAGCCGCTCTCCGCGTCCTGATGGAGATAATGCGCCAGCGTCTGCGGATCATGGACGAAGGCTTCGACCGGAAAACCGTCTTCGGTGAAGGATTCCCGCCAGGCCCTATCGAGCGACGGGAAGACGACGACGAGATCGATATCCGAAAAGTCGGTCCCCTCGCCGCGCATGATGGAGCCGGAGACATAGGCGAAGGCAGCCCCGGCATAGCGGCTGGCGAGAGAGCGGCGGGCGGCGGCGAGCGCCCGCTCTGCAACAATCTGTTTCTGGATATCGTCCACGTTCTCGTCCTCGAATGCGGGAGACGAGCGGCAACAAAAACCCGCTCGTTTCCGGCGGGTTGGTGTCTTCTGCAATGAATGGAATTCAGTTCACGCGTCTGCCACCCACCGCCAAACGGTGGTCGTAGACGTCGTGGAGACTGCGAAAATCCTGCTCATAGACGTAAGTTATCGCCCGCCGGCAACAGCGTCAATCCGCCAAGCACGCTTCCCCGCCGCACTGTTTTCCGTCTAGGATGCGCTCAAAGACTCGTTGAACAGGAAGGCCCGCCATGCCCCATCCCGCCACCGTCATTCCGCGTCCCGCACCGGTTTTGCTGCCGGTCGAAGGCAGCGACGAGCGTTTCCCGGTGCGCCGCGTCTATTGCGTCGGGCGCAATTATGCCGATCACGCGATCGAGATGGGCCATGATCCCTCTCGCGAACCGCCCTTCTTCTTCCAGAAGAACGCCGATAATCTGCTGCCAGCGGGCAACCCTTTCCCTTACCCGCCGCTGTCGAACGACGTGCATTATGAGGTGGAATGCGTGCTGGCGCTGAAATCGGGCGGCGCGGACATCCAGGCCGAGCAAGCGCTCGATTGCATCTACGGCTATGCCGTCGGCATCGATTTCACCCGCCGCGACCTGCAAGGCGAAGCCAAGAAGCTCGGCCGTCCCTGGGAGCTCGCCAAGGCCTTCGAGCATTCCGCCCCCGTCTCGGCGATCGTGCCGGCAAGCCGCCTCGGCCATCCCGCCGACGGCCGGATCTGGCTGGAGCAGAACGGCAGGCGCGCCCAGGACGGCGACCTCAACCAGATGATCTGGAAGGTGCCGGAGATCATCGCCGAACTGTCGAAGCTCTTCGTGCTGGCGCCCGGAGACGTGATCATGACCGGCACACCGGCCGGCGTCGGCGCAGTTGCCAGGGGCGACAGCGTAACCTGCGGCATCGAGGGTGTTGCGAGGCTCTCGGTCGACATCGTCTGAGGAGAGGTCCATGCCCGTCTACGCGCTTGGCGGATTGACGCCGAAACTGCCGCCCGCCGGCTTTCACTGGATCGCGCCGGATGCGCATGTGATCGGCGATATCGAACTCGGTGAGAATGTCGGCATCTGGTTCGGCTCGGTGCTGCGCGGCGACAATGAGAGGATCACCATCGGCGCCGGCACCAATATCCAGGAAGGGGTGATGGCCCATACCGATATGGGCTTCCCGCTGACGACGGGCAAGGGCTGCACGATCGGCCACCACGCCATCCTCCACGGCTGTACGCTCGGCGACAACGTGCTGATCGGCATGGGCGCGACCATTCTCAACGGCGCCAAGATCGGCAACAACTGCCTCGTCGGCGCCAATGCGCTGGTGACGGAGGGCAAGGAATTCCCTGACAATTCGTTAATCGTCGGCGCACCGGCCCGTGTGGTGCGGGTGCTTGACGAGGCGGCTGTCGAGGGTATTCGCCGCTCGGCGGAAAATTATGTGGCGAATTGGCAGCGGTTCGCGCGGGATCTCAGGGTGATTGGGTGATTGAGAGGGCGCCTCTTCCAGGAAAATATGCCTTATTTGCCTTTCGCTTGCGCTCAAGGCGTGCGTCGCTTCCGCTCCTCACCCCCTCATCTGCCCTGACGGGCATCTTCTCCCCGCTGGGGCGAAGAGGGAGCGAGCCGCCGACCATCGTTTCCTACCGGAATGGCTCGAGGCGCTGCCACGAGTCCCTTCTCCCCAGCGGGGAGAAGATGCCGGCAGGCAGATGAGGGGGTGAGCGACGACAGGAGCGAGTGCACGGAGCGCAATTGAAGGGCAAATAATCGGATATTACGGTACCCTCACCAAACACCCGGAACCCACCGCCAGCGCACCCGAGCCATATACTCCGCATATCCCCCAAGCCCCTTGCGCAACTCCGCCTCCTCTCCAAGCGTCCGGCCGACGAGCACGACGACGAGCAGCCCCACGGGGATCAACGCATAGAGCGACCCGAGTGACAGCGCTGTCCCGGCGGCGAGCAGAATGGCGGTTGCATAGCCAGGGTGGCGGATCACGGCGTAGGGCCCGCTGTCGATCACCTTGTGGTCGCGGTCGGTCTGGATGCGCACCGTCGGCTCGAAATGCCGGTTGACCGATTGCGCCCAGGTGAGGCCGAGATAGCCGGCGCTCATCACGAGATAACCGAGGAGAACGACCCACCAGGGTTGCGGCGCCCAGTGGAAACGGCCGTCGTCGAACGCGCCGACCGGAAGAACGGCAGCAAAGAGAATGATCGTCAGCGTCGCGACCACGGCATCCCAACGCTTGGTTCCCTTCTGATATCGGCTGCGCGCCGCGAACAACTCCGGATTCGTCCGCGAGATCCAGACGAGCGCGATTGCAGTCAGCGCCAGGAAGAGGCCGAGAAAAATCCAGCCGCGCGGCCAGGCGAACGTGCCGGCGGGCCAGAACAGTGCAACAACCATCACTGCGACGGTTATCGCGAGCGATCCGAGCGACGGCGCCGCCGCAAACGAGCGACGCAGCTGGCTGTGTTCCTGCGTCATGACCGTTTTCCGCTCCACCGGGCAAGCGCCTTCTGCTGTCAGCAGCGGCGGCAAAAATCCGACAGTCCAACGCCTGATTTAGGAAGTAAACGCGCGCAACAACCGTGGCAAGGCGGCAAATGAAACTCTCCAATAACAGACATCAGTGTTTCCGCAGTTGCGTGGCCGGAGACTGCCGTTGCGGCAGTGTTGGATATTGTTGAAAAACGCCTATTCGGCCGCTTCCAAAAACTGGTTCTCTCCCGACGAAGCGGCAAGCGCCCGAACCCTGGCTTCGGTCTTGGCGATCAGCTGATAGAACTCGTCCTGCGCTTCGACATCCAGCTGAATGACGGCATTGACGTCTTCGGGGGTATCGCAAACACAGGCGACCGCTGAAATGGGACAGATGCCGCCGGGATAACGCTTACCGGTCCCTGTATAGGCGCGACGGCCCCAGCGCTCGGAATAGACCGTTTCCTCCCGATCGAGATGGAGGATCGTGCCTTTACAGGCGGTCACGATGGCCGCCTTGCCGTAAGCGAACCAATGATAATTCAGCTTACGGAGAATATATTTGCCAGTGATGTCTTCGCCAGCCAGTTCGGCAGGGTCTTCTATCATTCGGATCATGAGAGCGTCCTCAACATGAGAGCAATATCCGTTATCTCTACTTCCCTCGCAAGTCGAAAAGTGCAGCTTTTGTAGTAGCTTAGTCACAAAGTGTTTCTGATTCTTACATCTTGCACGCGCTAGGCAGCTTGCCGCCCATGCAATCCATCGTCGAATTTCCCGCCTTCGCACCTGAATCCGCCTTTTCCAGAGGGCAGCCATGCCGCCTTGCGTTTTCCCGCTGAGGCCCAATATTTGAATCTTGGATCGGCCAATCAGCCGTCGGATGACGGCTCAACTGGTCCGCCGGTTCACACCAGCAGGAGTGCCCCATGGTCGAAGCCGTCAACCGCATCTCCTCCACGGCCGCGTCCGAGCCCACCAAGGTCGGCATCAGCACCTCGATCGGCTCGGAACCCGACAATGCCTGGATTGCCGCCCGCCAGTCGCAGATCACTGCCGATCAGCAGGCATCGAACGGAGCCGCGGAGACGAATGGTGCGGGCAATCTTGTTCCGCATGCGAATCTGCTCGTCGACCACGAGGAGCATCCACGAAAGCAGCATGGGCATGCGCGATCGGGCGAAGGAGAAGAGGCCGGGGAAGCAGCGGAACAGCCGCTCCTGTCTGGTGAAAGCGAGCGGATCGGCACCCGCAATTTCGACGAGGATACGCCTTTCGGCGAGCGCGTCGCCATCCTCTGACGAAGTCCAGCTCCGCCGTGTCACAGCCCGTCCACAAGCTGAGCCTCGATCGCCGCCTTGTCGATGACCGACCAGACCTCGATGATTTTTCCGCCGCGAAATTCGTAGATCACGTTTTCGGTGAAGGAAAGGCGCCTGCCGTTCACATCCAGCCCGAGAAATTTTCCTTTCGGCGAACAGTCGAAGCCCAGCCGGCAGGCGACGTAAGGCGGATCGATAAGAAGCATCCGCACATTGAAAGAAAGATCGGGAATCAGATCGAAATCCCGCACCAGCATGGCGACGTAGCCCGCAAGCCCAAGCCGCCGGCCATTATGGACCGCATCCTCGTCGACGAACTGGCCGAGATCGGGCCAGTCCTGCCGGTTCAGGCAGGCGATGTAGCCTCGGTAGAGATCGGCAAGTTCGGTTTTGGTCACGGACGAATTCCTTGCGCGGCTGAAGCCTTCGGCAGCGAGCGCGCCGCCTTGCGGCTTTCAGCTCAGGAGAACTCGCCGGCGCGGGGGCCGGCAAGCGTCACGCGCCAGCCGGTGCGGGACTGGAAATCCTGGGTGGCCAGAAACGTGTAACCCGTCGTGCGCCAGGGCTTCACAGCGCTGGTCAGATTGTCGAGCACATAATCGCCGCCGGCCGTGCGGGCAATCAGAACGACGTGGTTCTGATCATGCGGTCCGATCACCACGGAAAGCGCCAGCCTGTTCGATGGAAAACCCGCCTCGATCAAGTCCTTCATCTTCTGCAGCGCATAGTCCTCGCAGTCGCCACGGCCGGCAACCGGAAGTGACCAGACATCCCCATTTCCGGATGACGAGCGATCTTCCGCCGAAACGATACGTCCGTTTACGGAGCGATTGACCTTTTGAAGAAGCGCTATTCCCGCCTGATCGTTCGGCTCTTGCGCCACCGTCCTGCCGCACAGCCACTTGTACTTGGCGCAGGCCGCAGCGAATCCCACCGGTGCGCCGATGCTTCGCGTCACGGGCAGCGACGATCCCGCAACTACCTGAAAATGCGGAACAATCACCAAAAATACCGCAAGAGAAAGGAGACGCTTCATGGCCGATTCCCTCTGTTCGTAACGGGAGAATAGCACAGCCAGTATAAAAATTTATTAAAATTTTATACTTGTGAATTTAACTGTATTTGGTGATTGGAACAGATTAACCATTGTTTATTCTTCATGTTAATCCCTTGTTAGTATAAACGTTCTTCCCATTAACGGTTAATTAACCTTGGGAGACGAGTGAAATGATCAGCAGAGCAGCAAAATTCAGCCTCGCTGTGGCGTCCCTTCTGGCAAGCAGCAGCTTGGCAACGGCAGCCCCCACAGTCGTTAATTGCAAGGCCGCAGTTCGCGGCACGCTCGAATACAGGCTGTGCATGCCCACGCGGGCAATACAGACCGACAGCAAGTTCGGTCCGAACGATAAAGATCGCAGCAGCCATGACGCCGGCGACAAGAAGACATCCAGCACCAGCTCGAACGCCAGCAATGGCAACCGTGGCGATGACGGGGACAGCAAAGACGTCGGCCAAAATGGCGGCAGCGGCGATCAGGGCGGTAGCGGCGATCAGGGCGGCAGCGGCGACCAGGGCGGCAGCGGCAATCAGGGCGGCAGCGGCGATCAAGGCGGCAGCGGCGATCAGGGCGGCAGCAGCGACCAGGGCGGCAGCGGCGATCAGGGCGGCAGCGGCGATCAGGGCGGCAGCGGTGACCAGGGCGGCAACGGCGATCAGGGCGGCAGCGGCGACCAGGGCGGCAGCGGTGACCAGGGCGGCAGCGGCGACCAGGGCGGCAGCGGCGACCAGGGCGGCAGCGGTGACCAGGGCGACCAGGGCGAGAAAGGCGACAAGGGCGACAAGGGCGATAAGGGCGATAAGGGCGATAAGGGAGACAAGGGAGACAAGGGAGACAAGGGCGGCAAGGGCGGCAAAGGGGACAAGGGCGGCAAAGGCGACAAGGGCGACAAGGGCGACAAAGGCGGCAAGGGCGGCAAAGGCGGCAAAGGCGACAAGGGAGACAAGGGCGACAAGGGCGGCAAAGGCGACAAGGGCGGCAAGGGCGGCAAGGGCGACAAGGGCGGCAAGGACCACGATGATCACGGCCGCGGCAAAGACGGGAAGGATCACGACCACGCCAAGGATGAACCCGGTAAGGATGGAGAAGACCATCACGGCGGCAGCAAGGACGGGGAAGATCACGGCCATGGCAAGGGCGGCAACGACGGTCCCGACAAAGGCGGCAACGACGGCACGGGCAGCAGCGGCAATGGCGATGCCGGCAAGAGCGGCAACGACAACGCGGGCAGCAGCGGCAATGGCGATGCCGGCAAGGGCGGCAACGACGGCGCGAGCAGCAGCGGCAATGACGGTGCCGGTAAGGGCGGCAATGACAGCGCGGGCAGCAGCGGCAATGACGGTGCCGGCAAGGGCGGCAACGACGGCGCGGGCAGCAGCGGCAACGACGGCGCGAGCAACAGCGGCAATGGCAATGCCGGCAAGAGCGGCAACGAGGGCGCGGGCAGCAGCGGCAATGACGGTGCTGGCAAGGGTGGCAACGACGGCGCGGGCAGCGATGGGGCCGGAAAGGGCGGTAATGACGGTTCCGGCAAAGGCGGTTCGGGCAAAAACTGATCGGAACGGTTAAGGCGGTTTGCCAGCGCCACTCCGCTGGCCGGCAGAGCGGCGAACCCTCTATCCTGATGCTCGCGTTTGTCGCGAGCATCTCCCTGCGTTCGACACGAAGCAGATCCTCGAAGCCAGCGCGAGGATGACTCGGACGGAAAAAGATTGTCAACAAATGCAGGGCCGGTTTGCCGGCCTTATCTTTTTGATCGCCCTATCGTTTGCAACGGGACGGGCTCCCCGTCTTACGCCGCGCAGGCCTGGCACAATCCGCGGATTTCGATCGTGGTCTTTTCGGGCTTGAACTTCTGCCCACGCACCCAGCTCATCAGCCGGTGGTCGACCTCGTGGTCGTGGAATTCCATCACCTGGCCGCAGCTTTCGCAGATGGCGAAGGCGACGATGCCGTGGCTGTGGCAATTGTCGCCGGGATGGGCGCAGGCAACGAAGGAATTGATGCTTTCGAGCCGGTGCACGACGCCATATTCGAGAAGCTTCTCCAGCGCTCGGTAGACCTGCAGCGGCGCGCGAAAACCATGGTCGCGCAGCTTGTCGAGGATGGTATAGGCGCTGAGCGGCCCCTCGGCCTTCTCGAGCACCTCGAAGACCAGCGACTGGTTCTTGGTGAGCTGCGGTGTTGTCATGAGCCTTGTCCTTGCGCGAGCGCGCGGCGCCTGACGGGAAGCAGGCTGAGAATGAAGAGGATCAGCGCCGCGACCACGATCGAGGGGCCTGACGGCGTGTCGTAGGTGAGCGAGCCGAACAGTCCGCCGACGACGGCGGCCGCTCCGATTAGCGAAGCGAGCACCGCCATGATCTCCGGCGTGACCGAGAAGCGCCGCGCCGCCGCCGCCGGAATGATCAGCAGCGAGGTGATCAGCATGATGCCGACGATCTTCATGGCAATGGCGATGACCACGGCCATCAGCAGCATGAAGAACAGCCGCGCCCGCTCGGGGCTCAGCCCCTCGGCCTCGGCAAGCTCGGCATTGACGGTGGCAGCCAAGAGCGGGCGCCACAGCCAGGCGATCGCCGCCAGCACGAACAGCCCGCCGCCCCAGATCAGCGCAATATCGGTGGTGGACACGGCCAGGATATCGCCGAACAGGAAGGCGATAAGATCGATCCTGACCCAGCTCATGAAGGCGACCATGACGAGGCCGATCGCCAGTGTCGCATGCGAGAGGATGCCGAGCAGCGCATCGGCCGACAGCGCCTGGCGCTTCTGCAGGAAGAGCAGCAGCACCGAGACGAGCGCGGCGACGGCGAAGACCGCCAGCGTCAGGTTGAGTTCGAAGAGCAGCGACAATGCGACGCCGAGCAGCGCCGAATGGGCGATCGTATCGCCGAAATAGGCCATGCGCCGCCAGATGATGAAGCAGCCGAGCGGCCCGGTCGTCAGCGCCAGGCCGACGCCGGCAAGGATCGCGCGCACGAAGAAATCGTCAAGCATGGCGGCCCTCCCCGCTGCGGGAATGGGCGTGTTCATGAGCATGATCGTGCCCATGATGAGCGTCATGAGCGTGGTCATGCCCGTGCTCATGAGTCCCATGAGCGTGCTCATGCGCGGCATGAGCGTGATGCCCGTCTTCGGGATGGCAATGATCGGTCACTGAGCCGTCCGCGTGCTGCACGCGCCCATCCGGCAAGTGCGTATGATCGTGGTGATGGCTGTAGACGGCGAGCGTCTGGGCCGCCCGGCTGCCGAACAGGCGCACATATTCCGGGCTGCGGCTGACGGCCTCAGGCGTGCCGCGGCAGCAGACATGGCCGTTGAGGCAGATCACCGTATCGGTCTCGGCCATGACGACATGGAGATCGTGGGAGATCAGCAGGATGCCGCAGCCGCTGGCATTGCGGATCGATTTGATGAGGTCGTAAAGCGCGATCTCGCCGGAGAAATCCACCCCCTGCACCGGCTCGTCGAGCACCAGCAGGTCGGGCTTGCGGGCAATGGCGCGGGCCATCAGCGCCCGCTGGAACTCGCCGCCGGAAAGGTGCTGCACCTCGGCGCCGATCATATGGGCGATGCCGGCGGCTTCGAGCGCCGCCTGCATATCGCGCTCCGGCAGCGGCCCGGTCAGCGTCATCAGCCGGCGCACCGTCAGCGGCAGCGTCCAGTCGATCGAAAGCTTCTGCGGGACATACCCGACCTTGAGGCCGGAGAGACGGTCGACCCTGCCCTCGTCCGGCTTCAGCACGCCGATCGCCGCCTTGGCGCTCGTCGATTTGCCCGAGCCGTTCGGCCCGATCAGCGTGACGATCTCGCCGCGCGAGACCGAAAATTCGACGCCGCGCACCAGCCAGCGGCCGCCGCGCAGGACACCGACATCTTCGAGCGAAACCAGCCGTTCGCCCTTGGCATTTGCGGGAGAGAGCATCAAATTTTCCGAAAGCGCTGTTGCATCCTGCTATTGCACACGTTATAGCATAACGCAATTGATGTAATAACATAACACTTGCAATTCAAGCGGAGCATATGATGAAACGCGCCTTAGGGCCTGTCCTGCACAGCCTGGCCCTCAGAATTCCGGCTACCCTCGCCATCCCGGCCTTTGCGATCCCTGCGTTGCTCCTTGCCGGCACGATGCAGGCAGCCGATGCGCCCGTCGTCGTCACCTCGATCAAGCCGATCCATTCGCTGGTTGCGGCGATCATGCAGGGCGTCGGCGAGCCGGAACTGATCGTCGATGGCGCCTCCTCTCCGCACACCTACAGCATGAAGCCTTCGAACGCGCGGTCGCTACAGGAGGCCAAGGTCATCTTCTGGGTCGGCCCGAACCTGGAGGCTTTTCTGGAAAAGCCGCTCGAGGCTCTGGGCTCGAACGCCAGTGTCGTCGAACTCGACCATGCGCCTGGTTTGACCAAGCTGCCCTTCCGCGAAGGCGGCGCCTTCGAGGCACATGACGACGGAGACCATGAAAGCGCCCCCGAGCATGCGGATGCCGCCGGAGATGACCATGATCACGATCATGCGGCTGAGCCCGGACATGACAGTGACCAAGCGCATCACGACGATCATGAAGAACATGAGCACGGGCATGGCGCCTTCGACACGCACCTCTGGCTCGACCCGATGAATGCGAAAGCGATGGCCACCGTCATCACCACCACGCTGGTCGCCGCTGATCCCGCCAATGCGCTGACCTATCAGGCCAATGCCAAGGCGCTTGATGACAAGCTGACGGCGCTGGACAACGAGATCGCCGCCACCGTCGCCCCCGTCAAGGACAAGCCCTTCGTCGTCTTCCACGACGCCTACCAATATTTCGAACATCGTTACGGCATCCGTGTCGCCGGTTCGATCACCGTCAGCCCGGAAACCATTCCCGGCGCCGAGCGCGTCTCGGAAATCCACCGAAAGGTCGGCGAACTCGGCGCAACCTGCGTCTTTGCCGAACCGCAATTCGAGCCGCGCCTCGTCAAGGTCGTCATCGAGGGCACGAGCGCCAAATCAGGCGTGCTCGACCCGGAAGCGGCAACGCTCAAGGCCGGCCCAGATCTCTACTTCACCCTCATGCGCGGCATTGCCGATAGCATGAAGGCTTGCCTTTCCAGCGCATGAGATTCATGCGACGCCCTGGAAAGAGCTGAGGCGGAAAGAGGCGGATGACCCCGTTCCGCCTTTTTTCGGCGTCAGATATGTAATGATATAACATAAATACCAATGAGGTTCCCATGGACAACAGACTTCCGGTCACGGTGCTCTCCGGCTTTCTCGGCGCCGGCAAGACGACCCTGCTCAACCATGTGCTCACCAATCGCGAGGGCCTGCGCGTCGCCGTCATCGTCAACGATATGAGCGAGGTGAACATCGACGCCAGACTCGTGCGCGATGGTGGCGCCAATCTCTCGCGCACCGAGGAGCAACTGGTCGAGATGACCAATGGCTGCATCTGCTGCACGTTGCGCGACGACCTGTTGAAGGAGGTGCGCGCTCTCGCTGATCAGGGCCGCTTCGATTACCTGCTGATCGAATCCACAGGCATCGCCGAGCCCCTGCCCGTCGCCACCACCTTCGAATTCCGCGACGAGAATGGCCAGAGCCTTTCCGACGTCGCAAAGCTCGATACGATGGTGACCGTCGTCGATGCGGCCAATCTGCTGGCCGACTATGCCTCGGCCGATTTCCTCGCCGACCGCGGCGAGACCGCAGGTGACGGCGACAACAGGACGATCGTCGACCTGCTGGTCGAACAGATCGAGTTCGCCGATGTCGTGGTGCTGAACAAGATCGGCACGGCAAGCGAGGAACAGCGCGACGCCGCGCGCAAGATCATCGTCGGCCTCAATCCGGATGCGAAGCTGATCGAGGCCGATTTCGGCGAGGTGCCGCTCGCGGAAGTGCTCGGCACCGGCCGTTTCGACATCGGGAGGGCCGAGACCCACCCGCTCTGGTACAAGGAGCTGCACGGCTTCAGGGATCACGTGCCGGAGACCGAGGAATACGGCATTCGCTCCTTCGTCTATCGCGAGAAACGGCCCTTCCATCCGGCAAAATTGCAGGCTTTTCTCGATCGGACATGGCCGGGCGTGGTGCGCACCAAGGGCTTCTTCTGGCTGGCGACCCGACCGCACCATGTCGGCGAGATCAGTCAGGCCGGCGCGATCGTGCGCACCGGCAAGATGGGCCTGTGGTGGGCTTCCGTGTCGCGCGAACAATGGCCCGACGCGCCCGGTTTCCTCAGCGCCATCGGCCCCTATCTCGACCCCGTCTGGGGCGACCGCCGCCAGGAAATCGTCTTCATCGGCGCCGACCCGATGGACGAGGCCTGGATCAGGAGCGAACTCGACGCCTGTCTGGTGCAAAGCGATGCCTTCACGCCCAAACGCTGGCGCAACCTGCCCGACCCCTTCGCCAGCTGGAGCCGGCGGGCGGCATGAAGGCGACAGCGATCAAACGCTATCGCTGCGTCTGCGATGAATGCGATCCATTGCCGCCGATCGAGGGGCTGCATCCGTTGACGCATGACGTTGTCGATGAGACGCCGCGAAAAGCCAGGGGATTGCTCAGGGTTATCGCGGAACAGATAGTGCCATTGCACCGGCGGGGATGATGTGGGAGAAATAGACAAAGGTCGGTGTGCTTGGCACCCCCCTCTGCCCTGCCGGGCATCTCCCCCACAAGTGGGGAGATCGACTGGGCGTAACTGCTTCCCCAAACAATTAAAGTGGCGGTCGACGAAACCGTAGATAGGCAGGAAGGCCAAGCTTCTTGCCTATCTCCACCCTTGTGGGGGAGATGGCCGGCAGGCCAGAGGGGGGTGCCACACGGCACGCCCTCTCCTCGCTCATTCTATTCGCGAAGCGGGGCCACCAAACCCCATTCTCAAGACCGAAAGGGCGGCCGAAGCCGCGCCAATCAGCGTCCGACGATAATGCTGGAGATCACCCCGCTGGTAACGCCGATCAGGAGGAAATCGTTATCGGCGCGGACCCAGCGATAGCCGCGGGGCGGAGGCGCCAGGCGGTAGCGGCGGTAGTCGTTGACGTCGCGAAAATGACGGCGCTCGCGGGCATTGACACGATATCCCTTCTTCCAATGCGGCCGCACGACCGTCTTCTTGACGATCACCTTCTTCTGGACGACGACAGGCGGGCGGCGAAAATCATCCGCGCTGGCTTGGGAGGCGACGATCGGCGAGAGAAGGAAGGAAGCGGAAAGAAGGGCTGCGAAGAGCTTTTTCATGTGGGGTTCCTCGTGTTGGGCACAGGAGCAAACTAGGTCCAAAAAGATGAACCGAAACTGAAACTTAAATTAAACTTTCGTAATCGAATCCAATGCCTGCGGGGTGGGTCTCATATTTTAGATTAATCTTATATTTCCCGGTGAATAGCCGCTTTTTCCGACACGACGCAATCGACGCATACTCCGAAGATCGGATTCGATTTTCTGCAGAATTGGGCGCAGATTCAAACGACGGAGCGTTGCTCCGCGCTTTCGATCGAGCGCCGGGCCGTTGGACCCGCCGCATGGCATCGCCCGACTTAAGAGATGATGGAGGAAATCATGCCCGGCATCAGCATGCGTTATATCGTCGACGACGTCGACGCCGCGTTGGAATTCTACACGCGGCATCTCGGCTTCTCGGTCGCGCTTCACCCGGCCACGAGCTTCGCCATTCTGACGAGGGACGGTTTTCGTCTGCTCGTCAGCGGCACGACCGGACCGGGCGGCGCCTCCCAGGCAATGCCCGACGGACGAAAGCCGGAGCCCGGCGGATGGAACCGCATCCAGATCGAAGTCGCCGACCTCGAAGCCGAAGTCACCAAGCTGCGCCGGGCGGGCGCGCATTTTCGCAACGACATAGTCCAGGGCATCGGCGGCAAGCAGATCCTGCTGGAAGACCCGGCCGGAAACCCTGTCGAGCTCTTCGAAGCGCCGAAGCGATAAGCGCCGCGGCATCGCAAGAATGGCGGCCGCGCCTTGCCAGCTCTGCGCGAGCGTGTAGTTTCGGACTCGCATCAATTCAGGGGTAAGCAAAATATGTCCGAATCCGCGGGCGGGCTCTTCGACTTTGTCGGGATACTAGCCGTGTTCTTTCTCGTCGCTGCCAATGGCTTCTTCGTCGCCGCCGAATTCGCACTGGTTTCGATGAGGCGCAGCCGTGTTGCCGAGCTTGTCGCGGCCGGTCGCATGAATGCCTCCGCGCTCCAGCGCGCCATCGACAATCTCGACGCCAATCTCGCCGCCACCCAGCTCGGCATCACCATCTCGTCGCTGGCTCTGGGCTGGGTTGGCGAGCCGGCGCTCGCCCATCTGATCGAACCGTTGCTCTCCTGGCTGCCTGAGCCATGGGTAACGACCGGCGCCCATACCATCGCCATCGTCATCGCCTTCGTCATCATCACGGCGCTGCATATCGTGCTCGGCGAGCTCGCGCCTAAAAGCCTGGCGCTGCAGCGCAGCGAGGCTACCTCGCTTGCGGTCGTGCGCCCCCTCGGCCTTTTCTTGCTATTGTTCAAGCCGGCGATCTTCACCTTGAACGGTATGGGCAACCTTGTGCTGCGGGCGGTCGGCCTGCGCGCCGGAACCGGCGAATCCTCGTTCCACTCGCCCCAGGAGTTGAAGTTGCTGGTCGCCGAGAGCCAGGAGGCGGGTCTTCTGAACCAGGTGCAGCAACAGCTCGTCGAACGGGTATTCAATATCGGCGACCGGCCGATCTCCGACATCATGACCCCGCGTCTCGACATCGAATGGTTCGATGCCGACGACAGCGAGGCGGAGATTCTGAAGACGATCCGAGAATGCAGCCATGAACAGTTGCTGGTCGCCCGCGGCTCGATCGACGAGCCGATCGGTATGGTGCTGAAGAAGGATCTTCTCGATCAGGTCCTCGACGGCGGCAAGGTCAGGCCGCTGGAGGTGATCAAGCAGCCCCTGGTGCTGCATGAGGGTAGCAAGGTCGTGCGCGTCATCGACAGCTTCAAGGCGTCGCCCGTGCGCCTTGCCATCGTCGTCGACGAATATGGCAGTCTCGAGGGCATCGTCACCCAGACAGACCTGCTCGAAGCCATCGCCGGCGATCTGCCGGGCGCCGACGAGGAGCCCGACATCGTCGTACGTGAAGACGGTTCGCTGCTGATCGACGCGATGATGCCGGCCTTCGACGCCTTCGAACGGCTGGGCCTCAAGGATCGCCCCGACGCCGATTTCCATACGCTGGCGGGCTTCGCGCTGCATCAGCTTCAGCATATCCCGGAAGCCGGTGAAACCTTCCTCTTCGAAGACTGGCGCTTCGAGGTGCTCGACATGGACGGCATGCGCATCGACAAGATGCTCGCGACCCGCATTCCCGCCGAGGGAGCAGAGGCCTGATCAATTCATCGCCAGCGTCCAGAGCATGCCTGCGATCGCACAGCCGAAGAGCGTCGCAATAACTGAGGTCTTGAAGCGGAAGAGTGCGATGGCGGCGGCGGCGGCGAGCGCGATTGCCGCCGGTACGGCAGATTGCAGCTCGGGAATATCGAGCTGCAGGTTGCCGAAACTGACCTGCGCGACTTCGGCAAACAGCGTGTGCAGCCCGAACCAGATGGCGAGGTTGAGAATGACCCCAACCACCGCCGCCGTGATCGCCGACATTGCCCCGGCAAGCGCCACATTGCCGCGCAGCTTTTCGATGAAGGGCGCACCAAGGAATATCCAGAGGAAACAGGGCACGAAGGTTACCCATGTCGTCAGGATCGCGGCAAGGGTGGCGGCAAGCATCGGATCGAGCGAGCCTGGATTGCGAAAGGCGGCCATAAAGCCGACGAACTGGAGCACCATGATCAGCGGCCCCGGCGTGGTCTCGGCCATGCCGAGACCGTCCAGCATCTCGCCGGGTTTCAGCCAGCCGAAATGCTGCACGGCCTGCTGCGCGACGTAGGCGAGCGCGGCATAGGCGCCGCCGAAGGTGACGACCGCCATCTTGCTGAAGAAGAGGCCGATCTGGCTGAAGACGTCACCTGGTCCGAAGAACGTGTAAAGGGCGGCGACCGGCACCAGCCAGAGGGCGAGCAGTATAGCCGATATGCGCAGCGACCAGGCGAGGTTGGCGCGCGCATGCGCCGGAATACCCTCGCCCAGCGCCGATTCGGCATCCGACAGCACCGCGCCGCTTGCGGCCTTGTGGCCGCCGCCCGCCTTGAAGGCGTCGAGGCCGAGCCTGCCGCCGAAGAAGCCGATAATTCCCGCGGCCAGCACAATCAGCGGGAACGGCACGTGGAAGAAGAAGATGGCGACGAAGGCTGCGGCCGCGACGGCAAGCATGACGCGGTTCCTCAGCGCCCGGCTGCCGATGCGGATGACGGCCTGCACGACGACCGCCAGGACAGCCGCCTTCAGGCCGAAGAATAGGCCGGCGACGATGCCGATGCTGCCGTAAGCCGCGTAGATATAGCTGAGGCCGAGGATCGACAGGAAGCCCGGCAGCACGAAGAGCACGCCGGCGACGAGACCGCCCAATGTGCGATGCATCAGCCAGCCGATATAGACGGCGAGCTGCTGGGCCTCGGGCCCAGGAAGCAGCATGCAATAATTCAGGGCATGCAGAAAGCGGTGCTCGCCGATCCATCGTTTTTCGTCGACGATGATCCGGTGCATGACGGCGATCTGGCCGGCCGGGCCACCGAAGCTCAAGGCGGCGACGCGCAGCCACACCCGGAAGGCCTCCCCGAACGAAACGCCGTGGTGATGCCCCTCGCCCGCGTCCTTCTTGCCCGCCTGTCCGGCGGGCGCATTCTCCGTCATATCGACCATCTCATGCCCTCTTTTTCGGCGCGGGCCAGTTGTGGGTCTCTTCGGTCGCATCGCGGCACCAACGGAAGAAGGCATCGTAGAGAAGCATTCCGGCCTCGAGCTGCTCCAGATCGTCGGAATACATTCTGGAGAGGCCGAGGGAGGCGGCAAGCAGACCGGACGCCTCGGGTGCGAGATCGAGCCTGGCCGTATCCGCCGCCCTGACGATCTGCGCCAGGCGCAAGAGCGGTTCGGACGCCAACCCGAACTCCTCGACCATCACGTCGAAGGTGCAGAGCTCGCCGCGATGGCTCCAGAACACGTCCTCGATGTCGAACGGCGCAGCCCCGAAGCGCTCGCCGACGGCGACAACCTCAGGCGCCGGCACGAACAGGAAGACGGCATTCGGATCGACGAAGCGCCGGATCAGCCAGGGACAGGCGATGCGGTCGATCTTCGGCCGCGCCCTGGTCACCCAGACGGTGCGTCCCTGCGCGTCGCGGCGCGGCAGCTTTGCCTCGGGCACCGCTGGTCCGGCCGCGGCCCAGGCTTCGAAGCCACCCTCGAGGCTTTCCGCCTCAATTCCCGCATGCCTGAGATAGGCGGCGACACCATGGCTGAGTTTGGCTCCCCTGTGGCAGACCACGACGACGGCATCGGCATCGATGCTATCGGCCCAGGACGCAACCTCGGAGTGCTCGCGCCGGATCGAACCCGGCACCAGGCGCGGATCGAGCGCAAAATCCTCGTCCGTGCGGACGTCGATGATGCAAGGCGCCCCAGGAGTTCCGATGAGCCGGCTGAGCTTGTCGGGAGATATTTCGAGAAATGACGGCATGACGCGTCCCTCCGTTGATCGGTTTTACCGGACGCGATTCTTCAGCATGTCGCCTCGTGGGGTGATCGCAGCCCCAGACCCAAAGCATTGGCAAAGACACCCCGCCCTGTCAAGGACAACGCTTCCGCTGCGGTTGTTTCCGTCTATACGGCGGCTGTGCCGTGCATATGGCAGCCGAAGATCTCTTCGGGTGTCTCCTCCGCAATGCCTTTCGCTTGCCGCTCAAGGCGTTCGTCGCTAGCGCTCCGGGAACCCCTCCAGCCCCAAAAACCACGCCAATACAAACGCTTCGGCCCCGGAATGGAACAAAAGTCCCACTCATCCATTTCTTCCCTTACCGAAAGAGGAGAAAGTACCATGACGTACGACCCCAATAATCCCAACGATCCGAATCGCCCGCTGAACCCGAACCTGGACCTGCGCACGACGCCGCCGGCGCGCACCAGCAATACGTGGGTTGTTTGGGTTGCTGCATTGGCCGTGATCGCTGTTGCTGCATTCGCCTATTCGCAGTGGAGCAGCACATCTCCCGGCACTTCGCCGGATACGACAGCCTCCACGACCCAGTCCGAGCCGGCCCCGGCTAAACCGATCGCTCCGACCGATAACAGCGCAACGCCTGCTCCGGCACCTGCACCGGCCACCCCGCCGGCCGCTCCTGCCCAGCAGTAACCGCTCCGGTCGTAAGAAGCCGCGCTAGATGCCTCCTTGGCGTATCCTGCAGGACACGCCAAGGAGGATCTATGCATTGAATAGCGTAAGATACTGGGGCGACCCTAACCTCAAAGTCGAGATCGGCACCAGCTTCTTTTCTACGGCCAGCCCTTGAATAACCGCAATCGGCACTTATTTAGAGATTATTAAATTTGTCTCTGACGGCTGACCACGGATGTACTGGCAGCCGTCATTGAGACAGATCGAGGAAGGTCGGTGCGAGTTTCGCCCGGCCTTTTTTCTTGGTCTATCGGGGAAGACCGAGCGATTTCACGGTCGCCGCGTGAAGCGGAACCTGCAGCCCGATTAATTGGGAATTCTATTGTAGAAGGATTGCGGATCGTACACGCACTCGTAGTCGAGAACGCACATGTTCCCGTCTCCATCCCTCACCGTTGCAGTGTCGTACTTGTCACCCAGGTTGCATCGGGCCGGCGGATAACGGAAGCTGCGACCGCCGATGCCCATACGCACGAAAACGGCTTTGTCCTTACGGATGATTTGCGCAAGCTCCTTGCAGCTGTGATCCCTGGCATTGACCTCTACCGCCTCGACGGCAAGGGCTGCGGACGGAAACAACAGGGCGAAGACCAAGAAGACGCTTTTCATGGAAACTCCTGAATGTGAGAGCGTGATGAACGGCAGAAACGTGAGCGGTTTTGGATGATATCCCACGCAACTGAGAACGAATTCTGATTTCAGGGAAAATTATAGGGCGACGCCGGGTCGAACACGCAGGCATAGTCCAGAACGCAAGCCCTCCCTTCGGCATCGCGAACGCTTGTGGTGCTGCGCTTGTCTCCCATGTCGCACTGCGCCGGCGGGTAGCGGAAGCTGCGGCCACCGAAGCCGACACGGACAAAGACCTTCTTGTTCTGCCGGATGATCTGCGCAAGCTTGCTGCTGCTGTGGTCCCCCGCTCTGACCTCCATTGCGCTGACAGCAAAGGCGGGCAGCGGCAAGGATAAAGCCACGACGAAGATGACGGTTCTCATGGACCCCTCCCGTTAACGAGGGAGAGATAGGGTGCGCAGGTCGACGCAGCCAGTCATGCCGAAACATGCCGCCGGCCTCGAAACGAGACCATGCCCTGACGCGATTCAATCAATCTTATCAAGAGATTTGGTGGGTGATGTAGGGCTCGAACCTACGACCCGCTGATTAAGAGTCAGCTGCTCTACCAACTGAGCTAATCACCCGTTCGCGCTTGGCTGCGCGGTGTGACGGGGCGTATAAACAGGATCGGCAGGCTTGTCCAGCGCATCAGCGAAAATTCTTTGGTTAATCTCAAACATTTTTCCGCAGTGCCGAAATGCGGCGCACAATCCTGAAATCGGAATCGATCTTGGAGAGGGATGACGCGCCAATTCGAGATGATAGAGCGTCCCGCCTGCCGGAGCGCGGCGCTCGCATAGCTCAAAGATCGAGTGTGCCACTCGCCAGCCGCACCGCCTGGCCGCCGATCCGTGCGTTGGAAATCGTTCCGCCCTCAACATCGATATGCAGGTGGATGAAGGACGGACGGCCCATCTCGACGCCCTGCTCGATCATGATCGGATGGTGCCCGTCCGTCAGCCGGTCAAAATGGCGGATTGCGCCGGAGAGCGCGGCCGCCGCCGCGCCGGTGGCCGGATCCTCGACGATGCCCATACCGCTGGCAAACATGCGCGCATGGAACTTCGCCACGTGATTGACGCCGCCGCGGCAATAGACATAGGCCGAGGCAAGCGCGCCATCGGCGAAGGGCACGATCTTTTCCCAAAGCTGCGGATCGAATTCCACCCGCTGCGCCGTGCCGACATCGTGCACCGGAATGAGCAGAAACGGAACGCCGGCGCTCCAGACCGAGGGGACGTGATTTTCGAAGCCAATTTCGGTGACCTTCAGCGACAGCGCATCGGCAATACCGAGCTTGTCGAGCGGCATGACCGCCTGCTGCGATTTTCGCGGCAGGTCAAATTCGGCAAAACTCGCCTCACCTTCTCGCAGCCGCACCGCGCACCGCACCGGCCCGACATTTTCCTCGAGCACCGTAACGAGATCGAGCGCCGCTGCGCCGTGAGCCCGCTCGGCCAACGCCACCGCCGTGCCGACCGTGGGATGACCGGCAAAGGGCAGCTCGCGGCCCGGCGTGAAGATTCTGAGCTTCGCCGCATAGGCGGGATTGGTTGAAGGCTGCACGAAAACCGTCTCGGAGAGATTGATCTCTCGGGTGATCGCCTGCATCGCCTCGTCGCTGAGATTGTCGCCGTCGAAAACCACCGCCAGCGGGTTGCCCGCAAGCTTTCGATCGGTGAACACGTCATAGACGCTGTAGCTTCGCGCCACATCGGCCTCCTTGAATCGATCTTCGCGCCGCCAACCTGCCCGACCATGCGACCGAGTGCAAGGCGCTAACTCGGGTAAGAACCACCCGTCTCCGGCACGAGACGTCGGCAGTCCGCAATTTGCGCGGGATCCTTAATGAAAATCGATTTTTTGTTTTTCTGCGAGGCGGGGTTGGATGGATGCAGGAAGCAATGCCAGGGCGTGTCCTTCGAGGCTCCGGCCCTTGGCCTGCGCGTCAGGATGAGGAACGTTGGCCGCGACTTCTCCCCCGCCTCATCCTTGTACGTTGCCGTTGGTGTATAAACGGGCTGCGCGGCGGGGATGCGTGTCATCCTTGGGTTTCGAACTCGTACCTCAGCGAGCATCTCCGTCGCCATGTCTTCGCTCGAACGGTTGATTGGGCTTCGAGCCCGCGTTGCAAGGAGGA
>NZ_JAULSE010000029.1:0-54012 GCF_030518245.1 Rhizobium sp. CBN3 | reverse complement strand
CCGGCATTCCCTCGAACAGATCGTCGCCCACCATCATCCCCCACGCAAATCAACGACCCACAGAATCACAATCCAATCGCCGCCGCCACAAAACATTCACAGGCTCTGAGGTGCCCCGCAGGGGCCTCGAAGGACGAGGCGGGTGCTCCGGTGCTGATGGCTGCAAGGAGCGACGTTGCGGCCTGTCCTTCGAGGCTCCGGCCTTTGGCCTCCGCGTCAGGATGAGGGAAGTTGAAGGATGCCGCGGTCTGAGGTGCCCGTCAGGGCCTCGAAGGGCGAGGTGGGTGTGCGGCGTCAAAGTGAAAGAAGCCCGGCGCGGGAGAGGGCGCCGGGCTTCGATAGTGACCGACAGCATGGGAGGAGAAGTGCTGTCTATCGGGCCAAAGCAGCCAGGAGGGGCGGCGCTTCGGCTCGTCACGAGGTAGTGTCGCAATAGGGCGAATTCAAGCCGGGGCTGTGTCGATATCGTACAGAAGATGTAGCGGGCGCGGCGCCGCGTCGGCTTGGGGCGTGTCGTTGTCCGCGGACAACGCGCCAAGATACGCTTGTTGAGCGGTCCGTGGATGTGCCTCAACTCAATCGCGCTGGCGTGAGCAAGGCTCGCCATGCAGCCTTGATCGCGAGAAGATCAAACGAGCTTATCCGCTTCGCTCGTGAGCTGCTGATTTTAATTCGCGTCGCCCTGGTCGTTTCAAGCAATAGCAGGATCTCCCAAAAGGCATTAGGAGGAGCGGTGCTGAAATCGATACTGATGCAGACTAGATTGCAGCACTCTTTGACGTATTGCCGTTAGGAAGGGCAGCATAGATGCCTTTTTATCTTGTCATCAACATCAGTTCCCCGAGCCTCCATAACGTAATTGCGCCAGGGGCACCTGTTCGATTTTAGTGCCGTTGGGGACGGGCCAATGGTCAGATGTGACAAACGCTTCTCTCCGCTCGGCCGGAACTCATAGTCACACAGCCAGGGAAGGGCGGCGTCGACTCGTCCGTCGGTCATTGGCTCCGGCGTCACTGACAAGGTAATAGAATTCAATGAAACTCCAGGCCCAAAGAATTCTTCCAGCTCCGATGGCTTCATATCTCGGACCGTGGTCGGATCATTGATGTCGGCAAATGTGACCAGGCGAGGATATTGTTTTGGTGTCAGCTTTTTCGCCTCTGTGATCAGTTGAATTCGATCAAGGGAACGTGCGTACTCGTCTCGATGAACTGATCGAAGTGGTGGATTGGCGAAGAGCGTGACCGCCAGTTCTGTCGCGGCATCGTCAATCAGCGCAAACAGATACTTGTTCGGCGCGACCTCCAATGTCACAGCTTCCCCGGTGAGCTTGAGCGGGCCCCCGTGCCCGCCTCCCGAATCGCCAATTTTGAACCATTCAGGTGGCATATCCCAACTTGCGGCAGTCACCGAACTGGCGGTTACTATCCCATCAGGAGTTTTAACCGACAGCGTAAGCTTCTGCCGCCAACTCCAATGGCGGAAGCCGAATAGGTTTCCCTCCCAATAATAGCTGGCCATCGCGCCGAAAATGAGCACTCCAATGATGCCAAACAGCATAGATCCCCTCATCGTGCTCCTCTGCAATCCAATTCAAGTTTGGCATTAATCTACGATCGAAATCTGAATGGAACCGAAATGTAGTAGAGGATGGTATCTGCGGCGACGGCCGGTGGGCAGGTTCATAGCTCACGATGACGCGATCCAGCGCGCCTATGAGCCCGTGATCGCGATTTGCTCCGCTGCACTTTGCTATAACGAGCCACGCTTCCATGGCCCGGCACCGATCCAGCGGATCTCGAAAGCGATTGCTCCGTTGTCCGCGGACAACGGACGGCTGGGCGACTATCCCAATTCGTGAGGTGGTGGGCAGTTGGTGTCGGCAATCTGCCTTCCCAGTCGATCCATCTCTTGAGCAAGAAGCGTCCGCAGGCTAATGTTCCAGTCTGGAGCCTAACCGAACCTGCTGCCGGGTTGAAGGGCGAGTGGAGTTTCTTGACGACCATGTTCACCAAGGTCGAAGCGTAATCGGCAGACTTCGGCCAGGGACATTGGATCGTCATATGCTGAACCCATCCATCAGGTTCTCGCCTGCGAATATCGCCGCTCTGAAGAAGGCTCTGCGGAGCCAGTATCCTCACATCAAGTCGTCGCACCTCGATGAGGCGATCGCCGCATCGTTCGGGTTCAAATCCTATGCCGCCATGCGTCCGGCGCTGCATCAGCTCGTCGCCTATGCCCGGCTGGTCGTCGAGAGCGATCATCTGCTGCTTCTGCTTCGTTTGGAGGAGCTTGGGTATCGAAACATCGCCCCGGAGCCATTGCGCCGTCTTGTCTGGAATATCGAATTTCCCGATGACCGGTACGACAGCGAAACCGGATATGTTGTCCGGGCGCGCAGGAGGCCGACGGCGGCCAATGCCGGATAGCTCGCGCATCGATCACCAAGCCGCCGACCGTCGCTTGGGCATTGGCGGCGTCGTTGGCGGCCCGCCTTGCTTCCCTCATGTCGTTATCTCGGAAACGCTGCGGGCGATACGCATTGGAGGTGGCCAAGGGAGCGCCGTGGAAATTGCAGATGCTTCAATGACTGGCGTCCAAAGCAAGCACTGTGAAGCTGATCTTTTCCCGGGATAACGGTCGCGGCTATTGCTGCCAGATGCCGCTGGCGCTATTGTTTATGGGGCATATCGTGCAGCGTCTCTACGCTGCGGATTGCCGGTCGCCGCTGCCTGGCAGGCGCCGGATTTGAACGGTGGCAGGCGGAATTCAGGTCTGCGGCGTGTCAATTCGCCGTCCCCAGGGTCGCAAAATCGCTGCTCCTGGCAGGCGCGCGAGAAATCATCAGTATCGCACTAACGAAACTAAACTCGCGCTTCGCTTCCATAGTGGGGCGCGGTTCCAATAAAATCAGTGGCTTGTAGGTCGCGAAGCTGGCGCGAGATCTTCGCTCAAGCGCGCCATTGACCGCCGCGACTCCCCTCCCCCGCCCGGAATTTCCCCAGGGAAGCAACAGCTTGCATCCTTTAGCGGCACCCGGCGTTATCCCCGAAGCAAATCGGAGGATAGGGTAATGGCTGATGCACTCCGCCTCAAGGGATATCCGCTCGCTGCGGCGATGATGGCGGCTGCTGTGGGCGCGTTTGTGTTGCTGCAGGCAAGGCAGCGCGGTTCGCTTGTGCCTTCTGCCGCGGTCGCCTCGTCGGGTGACGATCATGGTCGCAGCGCGGCGACCCCCGAGGCCATTCCGATGAGCGGCCTTCGCGATGTGTTCTGGCGCGTCTTCCATGAGGTCCTCGACGACCGGGTCACCCTCATTGCCGCGGGCGTAACTTTCTATCTGCTGCTGGCGCTGTTCCCGGCCTTGGCGGCCCTGGTCTCGCTGTATGGCCTGGTCGCCGATCCGATCACGATTTCCGAACACCTTCGCGAGCTCGCCATCCTCCTGCCGCCCGGGGCCTTCGATCTTCTTGCCGATCAACTCAAGGCGCTTGTGGAGAAACGCGACAGCACGCTCGGCATCACCTTCTTCGTCGGTCTCGGCATTGCGCTGTGGAGCACCCATAGCGGCACCCTGGCGATCTTCGATGCGATGAACGTCGCCTATGAGGAAAGGGAGAAGCGCAGCCTGGTGCGGTTGAACCTGATCGGCCTCTGCTTCACCCTCTGCGCCGTGGTCTTCGCGGTGGTCGTGGTGGCACTCATGGGCGTGATGCCTGTCGTACTCTCCTATCTCTGGCTTGATCAGTTCAAGGAACATATGGCGCTTCTCTTGAGATGGCCGCTGCTTCTGCTTGTCATCGTCGTGGCCGTGACCTTGGTCTACCGCTTCGGTCCGAGCCGTGAGCCCGCGCGAGTCCGGTGGATGACCTGGGGTGCGGTTCTGACGGCGCTTGCCTGCGCCGCCATGTCGCTCGGCTTCTCCTTCTATCTCGAGCATTTCGCCAATTACGACGCGACCTACGGTACGCTCGGCGCGCTGATCGGCTTTCTCATCTGGATCTGGCTTTCCGTTGTTATTCTCATCGTCGGCGCGGAGCTCAATGCCGAGCTGGAGCATCAGACGGCGCGGGACACGACGACGGGCCATCCGCTGCCGATGGGCGCGCGCGGCGCCTATGTCGCCGATACATTGGGCGAGATCGTGAGCTGAGCGTCTGAGCACGAGACCAAAAAGTGTGAGCGGTTCTTGGTACGACATTATGCTCCACTCTTAATTGAGCAGTCTCGATGACTGCTCCTCGAATTGATGTATCCTGTCCTTCGGCAGGTTCGACAGAGGAGACGATCATGACCGCCCCGCATCCTTCCAAAACCCATATCGGCAATCATGCGCTGCATCCCGAAACGCAGATGCTGAACTACGGCTACGATCCCGAACTTTCGGAAGGGGCGGTCAAGCCGCCGGTGTTCCTGACTTCCACCTTCGTCTTCAATTCCGCCGAGGACGGCAAGGATTTCTTCGATTATGTCTCCGGCCGCCGCGAGCCGCCGGCGGGCAAGGGCGCCGGTCTCGTCTATTCGCGCTTCAATCATCCGAATAGCGAGATCGTCGAAGACAGGCTCGCCGTCTATGAGCGGACCGAAAGCGGCGCGCTCTTCTCTTCGGGCATGGCGGCGATCGCCACCACGCTCTTCGCCTTCGTCCGGCCGGGAGATGCGATCCTGCATTCGCAGCCGCTCTATGGCGGCACCGAAACCTTGCTGGCAAAGACTTTCCTCAATTTCGGGGTCGCCGCGGTCGGTTTTGCCGATGGTGTCAGTGAGGCCTCGGTGCAGAAGGCGGCGGATGAGGCGGTCGGCAAGGGCCGCGTTTCCGTGATCCTCATCGAGACGCCCGCCAATCCGACCAACGGTCTCGTCGACGTCGCGATGATCCGCCGCGTGGCCGATGCGATCGGCGCAAGGCAGGGGCACGTGCCGATCGTCGTCTGCGACAATACGCTGCTCGGGCCGGTCTTCCAGCGGCCGATCGAACATGGCGCCGATATCTCGCTTTATTCGCTGACCAAATATGTCGGCGGCCATTCCGATCTGATCGCCGGCGCTGTCCTCGGGCGCAAGGCTGTCATCAAGCAGGTCAAGGCGCTACGCGGCGCGATCGGTACGCAGCTCGATCCGCATTCCTGCTGGATGCTCGGCCGGTCGCTCGAAACGCTGCAGCTACGCATGGAGCGGGCGAACAGCAATGCGCGGGCGGTGGCCGATTTCCTGCGTGATCATCCGAAGGTCGAGAAGGTTCATTATCTTCCCTATCATGATCCGGACTCGCCCTCCGGCCGCACCTTCGCCGCCCAATGCACCGGCGCCGGCTCGACCTTCTCCTTCGATATCCGCGGCGGCCAGCCGGCCTCCTTCAAATTCCTGAACGCGCTGCAGGTCTTCAAGCTCGCCGTCAGCCTCGGCGGCACGGAGTCGCTCGCAAGCCACCCGGCCGCCATGACACATTCCGGCGTGCCGGCCGATGTCAGGGAGCGCATTGGCGTGCTGGAATCGACAATCCGACTGTCGATCGGCATCGAGCATCCGGATGATCTGATCGCCGATCTGGAGCTGGCGCTGCAGGCTGTTTGACGCGGCGCACGGAATCGATGCCCGGCGGTGCCGGGCATCGAGGACGAGGTCACTTGTCGTCGATCGTCAGTTCCGTCTCGTCGGTATTGAGCACGAACACCGCAAGCAGGCGCGCCGGCTTTGTCTTGCTGGCATTCTTACTGACGGCGTGATGATCGCCGGGAAATTCGGGAAAGCTCTCGCCGGCCTTGTAGGTCTTCTCCGGCCCGTCATTCACCTTGCTGGTGATCGCCCCTTCGAGAACGGTGGCGTAGATGAAGGCCGACTTCGGGTGCGTATGGCCGGGCGACTGGCCCCCCGGCTCATATTCCACCAGCACGGCCTTCATGCTCTTGCCGGGAACATTGGGCAGCTTCTGGTCAAAGACGACGGTCACCTTGGCTTTGCCGCCAGCGGCGCCAGCCTGAGTGCCGGCGGCAAGGACAAGCGCAAAGGCCGCCGCCGAGATGATTTTCCTGAGCATGTCTGGTCTCCTCCGATGATAGGAATAGGTCGATAGGTAACGCTTCCCCGTCAGGCGCTCTTCTTCTGGGGCGGCTGCTGGCTCAGCCAGTCGTCGAAGCGGATCTTGCCGAGCCGCGCATTGGCGCCGGTCACGAGCGAAGTGTCGTCGAGTTCGACGCCGAAATAGCGGGCGTGCGGATCGGTCGTCACCTGGCGCGGATCGTGCGTCGCCTTGAAGAGACGCGTGACGATATCGGTCAGGCGGATCTTCTCCGGCCCGCCGATCTCGATCGTGCCGTTGACGGGAGCAGCGAGCGCCACCTCGGCCATGACGTCGGCGACGTCGTCCGAGGCGATCGGCTGAAGATAGGCCGGCGACAGATGCACGGTCTGGCCGACCGTGTTCGACTGGGCGATGCCCGCCATGAATTCATGAAACTGGGTGGAGTGCACGATCGTATAGGGTATGCCCGAGCTCTTGATCAGCTCTTCCTGCGCCATCTTGGCGCGCATGTAACCGCTGCCCTGCAGCCGTTCCATGCCGACGATCGAAAGCGCGATGTGATGTTTCACGCCGGCCACAGCCCCGGCCTTGAGCAGGTTGCGGCCCGAAGTCTGAAAGAATTCGAGCACGGCCTGGTCTTCGAAGGAAGGCGAGTTGGCGAGGTCGAGCACCACCTGCGCCCCGGCAAGCGCTTCGGCCACACCTTGGCCGGTGATCGTGTCGACGCCCGAATTCGGCGAGGCCGCCAAAACGTCGTGTCCCTTCTTGCGCAACCTTTCCACCGTCTTCGAGCCGATGAGGCCGGTACCGCCGATAACGACGATCTTCATGGTAATCTCCCTGGTCCTTTGCGAGGAATGTCCTCTGTTGATTTTAAAATGGGGCCGCAAACCGCCTCTTCAGTGGGGTAGGCGGTTCGATCGGCATCAGAACAATCGCCACGTGGATTGACGGCGCCGACCATAGCCAACGGCCAAGAGAATGCGCCGGATCGGGGGCTCGAACCATTCTCTCTCGGTCGCTGTCGTCCTATGCCAAGGCAGTAGCGCAACTCTCCTGCGGTCGAGGTGTGCCGCCGGTGGAGATGGCCGGAGCTGAGGATGTGCGTGCCGCCTTCGATGCCGTCGCGATGGAGACGGAGGCGTTCAAGCGTCGGGCTACGGGTGGGAGAGGCGATCGGCGCATTTGCAATCGTTGATGCGGGGTGCCGTTGTCAGGACGTCCGGGCGGCGTCCCAATCCGGCGGCCCGCGAAATTCGATGCCATAACGTTCCGCAAGCTGGAGCAACCGTTCCATGTGCTCCGGCAGATGAGGAGCCTGCACAGCTGCCTCGATGAAGAATTCTTCCATGCCGCCCGGCGTCAGGATGGTGAGATTGCGTCCGGGAGACGCGCTTGCCACTCGAAATGTGTGCGGCACGCCACGCGGCAGGAAGATCGATCTTCCTGCGGCAACCGGGACGATCGCGCCGTTCAGCCAGAACTCATAGTCGCCTTCGATCACATGGATCACCTCGTCCTCATTGTGATGGATGTGGACGGGCGGCCCGCCGCCTGCAGGCACGGTGCCTTCAAAAACGCCGACAATTCCGCCGCTCTCAAATCGTCCCACATGTATGGTGTAGGCAGTGTCCATCCAGCTCACGGTCCGCCCGATGCCCCCAGCGATGTTCATCGCAATTTCCTTCCAAGGTTGAATGGAATAGAGTTTTATACTGCTGTCCCAAACTATTGCCGGAAGCGGCTGCACGGAAATTGAATGATCATATAAGGGATATTGAGTCCGTGAATTTCTCAGCCCTCGATCTGAATCTGCTGCGTGTATTCGACGCCATGATGGCGGAGCTCTCGACCGTGCGGGCCGGCGAGCGCGTCGGCTTGTCCCAGCCGGCCGTGAGTTCGGCTTTGGGGAGACTGCGCGCCCTCTTGGACGACGAATTGTTCGTCCGGGAAGGCAATCAGATGATGCCGACCGCCCGGGCGCTTGAGCTGCGTGAACCGATAAGGCAAGCCCTGGCCGGCATGGAAGAGGCATTGGCGACGAACGCTGCCTTCGACCCCGCTACCTCGAGCCGATCCTTCATGCTGGTCGGATCGGACTACTTCTCCTCGCTGTTGATGCCGCCGCTTGCTGCACGCCTGGCCAAAGCGGCGCCCTCCATCAGCCTGCAGATGATCGATCATGCATCATCGGAAGTCTTCGAGATGCTGCGTGACGGCCGGGCTGACATCGTTATTGATCGCTCGCTCGAACCGCCTGAATGGATTATTAGCCGCAAGCTGTTCCAATCATGGCTGGTATGCATTGCCAAGCGAGGACATTCGCTCCTTGCCAGCCATGGCGTTTCTCCAGGAGACACCATACCGGCGGAGGTCTTCTGCGCTGTTCCCCACGTCCTGCGCTCGGCCGATGGCAGCAGGACGGGGACGATCGATCCCGCCCTTGCACGCCTGGGTCTCGCCAGGCGTGTCATGGTCACGGTGCCGCATTTCCACGCGGTCGCTCTTGCTGTTGAAGCGAGCGAAATGCTGGGGAGCATTCCGGTTCATTTCGCGCGCATGTTGACCGGCCGGCTGATGCTCGACGTGTTCATGCCCCCAATGGATTCGCCGAAAATGGACGTGACCATGTATTGGCTTCGTCGTTTCGATCGCGATCCGGGGGGTGTCTGGCTTCGGGATCAGATTGCGGGCGCCCTCGCCGCACCGGAGCCGCCTTGATTTCCAATATCGATTGAGCCAGATCACAATAGGATTGAAACCGGCAGCGCACGTGCCTGTGGCGGTCTTCTCAGAAGAGGCGGACAGCCTCGAACAGCGCCGTGAGCCCGATGCCGCCGCCGATGCCGATCATGGCGAGGCCGGTTGTGCCTGGTGCCCAGCCGTCCCTGCGGATCAGCTGGCCGTAGAGCCGGGTGACCAGGATCGCGCCGGATGCGCCGAAGGGATGGCCAAGAGCGATGGCGCCGCCCTCTTTGTTGACCGTGTCGGCTGATAGATCCAGCTGATCGAGCGACGCCAGAACCTGGGCCGCGAAAGCCTCGTTGAATTCGATGGCGTCGATTGCGGAAAGCGACAGGTGAGGCTGGCGCTGCAGAAGCTTGTCCGTCGAGGCGACCGGGCCGATGCCGAGCAGGTTGGGGTCGACGCCGGCGGCGGCGCTGTCGATGAAGGCGAGGCCTTTTTCGATGCCGAGGCTCTTCGCCATGCCGCGGCTCATGACGAGCACCAGGCAGGCGCCGTCGTTCACAGGGCAAGCATTGCCTGCCGTCACCGAGCCATCCGCCAGGAAAACGGGTTTCAGCTTTGCGAGCGCCTCGAGCGAGGTCGTCGGGCGCGGACATTCGTCTCGCGTTACGGGGCCGCTGGCGGTGGCGATCTCGACGATCTCCGGCCGGAAGCGGCCTGCTTCGGCCGCTGCGACGGCGAGCCGGTGACTGCGTAGGGCGAACTCATCCTGAAGCCGGCGCGAGATGTCAAACTTGCGCGCAACATTTTCGGCGGCGATGCCCATCTCGGGATCGCCGATCGCCTCAGGTGAAAACCGCGCCCGCCCGTAAAAGCGCGGCACGGCGCCATTCGTCTTAGGTCGTTCCACGCGCCACGGCGCAGTGCTGACGCTTTCGACGCCGCCGGCAAGGAAACACGAACCGGCCTTCGCCTGGATCAGCCGAGCGGCCATGATGATCGCTTCGAGGCCGGAACCGCATTGCCGGTCGATCGCAACACCGGGAACGGCCATGGGCAGGCCGGCATGGAGGGCGGCCAGCCGGCCGATATTGCCGCCGCCGCCGGCGGCATTGCCGACCAGCACGTCGTCGAGGGCATCGGGCGCAACGCCTGTTTCTGCGACGATCCGGCGGATGATGGGGGTAAGCAGGTCTTCGGCTGCAACCGTCGACAGCGAGCAGAAGGCCCGGCCGATCGGCGTGCGGTAGGCGGCGACCACGACCGGCTGCCAATCCTCGTCAGGCTGATAGGCGTAGGACAAGACCGTCTCCAGAAATCACCGATGCCTCTACCTGCCCGCGCGCGATCTTGCCGCTGCTCGTCATCGGCCAGGCGCCGATATGGTAGAACTGCCTGGGGATCTTGAACCTTGCAAGCCTGCCTGCGCAATGCTCGGCAAGCATTTTCGCATCCATCGCCTCCCCCGAGACGACGGCAACGATGCTTTGGCCGTAATAGGGGTCCGGCCGCCCGAAGACGACGGCATCTTCGACGCCGCGGCAGGTTTTGAGCGCGCTCTCGACTTCGGCGGGATAGACGTTGTTGCCGCCCGATATCATCATGCCGCCCGCCCGGCCGATCACCCGCAGCATGCCGTTTGCATCGATTTCGCCGAGATCGCCGACAGTCGCGCCCGCCGGGGTGACCCGGAATGCCTGGCCGTCGTCGCCCCAGAGATAGCCGTCGGCAATCAGGTCGCTGTTGACGAAGATGGTGCCCGGCACATCGGTGCCGACATCGTTTTCCTCCGGGTCGCGAATGGAGATTTCGACGCCGGGATAGGCTCGCCCGACCCGGTCGATCGGAAAATCGGTCGCGCCGCCAACCAGCGTCGAAACGGTCATGAAACCGATCTCGGAGGCGCCGTAATATTCCCGGATGCGCGCCTTCGGAAAAAGTCGGCGCATGGATTGGACTTCGTTGAGGTTTAGCTTGGCGCCGGCGGTCAGCACCTCGCGTAAGGATTCCATCGGCTCGCTCCATGCCCGGGCGATGCCCGCTATATGGGTGGGCACGGCAACCAGCCGCTCTATCTTTTCTGAGGAGAGAATGCGCGCGACCGCGCCGGCATCCCATTTCCCGATCGAATGGAAGGTTGCTCCGGCATCGAGCGCTTCGACGAGTGCGTAAAGCGCGAGCCCATGCGCCAGCGCTCCCGGGCACAGGGTCGAGGGCGCGTCCTGGAGTTCGAACACGAGACGCCCCCGATCGAGGCTTCGGCGCCACTGTTCGCGCGAGCGGTAATAGGCCTTCGGTTCGGCTGTCGTGCCCGAGGTGAAGCCGATCAGGAAGATCCCCCCGGCATCGACGGGCATGTCGTCTCCCGTCGCGGCGAGGTCAAAGGGCTCCGCGCCGGCGACGATCACGGGAACACCGAGCCGGCGGCCGATCTCGGCGCTTGCGCTGGCAGCATCATCGACGACAAGCGCGTCAGGCGCCAGGCGCTCGACGATGCGCTCGATCGTTGCCTCCGGCATCATCGGATCGATGACAGAGCAGGCATTCGCCAGTGCGGTGGCGGCGATAAAATACTCTGCAAAACCGATGTGATTGCCGAGGCTGACCGCTACAAGCTTCTCGACGCCGGGAAGATCGAATGAACGGCCGTTCGAGCGCGGAAGCGCCTGGATGAACCGGTAGATCGCGCCGGCGCGGCTATAGAGTTCGCCATAGCTCAGGGAGCCACCGTCGATCACGACTGCCGGCTTGTCCGGTCTCTCTGTGGCGTGTCGAAGAAGCTCCGCGTGGATCGGCATGGGTCAGCCCTGCGACAAGGCGGCTCTCGTCGCCTCGGGGATCGGCGTCGGGCGGCTGTCGGAAAGGCCGACGCAGACCCAGACGAGGCCGGCCGAGGCGCAATGGGCGCCGTCGCGCTGGCGATAGAGCTCGATCGTAAAGGAGAGGCTTGACCGCCCGATCTTCTCGACCTTGACCTTCGCCTCGACGATATCGTCGACGTCGATCGGGTTGTGAAAGGTGATCTCCGCCTTCTTCACGTGATAGGCAACACCTGAGGTGGTGTGGCGGAAGTGGCTGAGGATCTCCCGGTGGCGCAGGAACTCGACGACCGCATCCTCGCAATAATCGAGGTAAACCGAATTGTGGACATGGCCATAAATGTCGATGTCTCGCATCGAGACCCGGAACGATGCTAAAGGCCTGTCGTCAACGCTCATTCGATCACCGAAATTTCGAAGGCGTGTTCTAACCGACTGTGTGGGGGATGCAAATGCAATATCAGGCGGTCGTGCGAAAATTCGGGCCGGCCGAGGAGGTCGTCGGCATCGAACGGGCCGAACTGGGGCCGCTATCGCGCGACCAGGTTCGCGTCCGCCTGCTGGCGCGCTCGATCAATCCCTCCGATATCATCACGATTTCAGGCGCCTATGCCGGCCGCACGACCCTGCCCTTCATCCCCGGCTTCGAAGCCTTCGGCGTGGTCGAAGCATGCGGCGAAGAGGTTCATGGGCTGGTGCCGGGGGCGCGCGTGCTGCCGGTTCGCAGTGCCGGCGGATGGCAGGAGTTCAAGGATACCGATCCGAACTGGTGCCTTCGCGTGCCCGACGCGCTTTCGGATTTCGAGGCCGCGACCAGCTATGTCAACCCGATGACCGCCTGGCTGATGCTGCATAAGAAGATCGGGCTGAGACCCGGCATGCGTATCGCCATCAATGCCGCCGCCTCTTCGATCGGGTCTGTCCTGATCGGCATGGCGAATGCCGTCGGCGTGGAGCCGATCGCAATCGTCCGCGGCGAAGAATCCCTCGCGCGCCTGCGGGGCCGGCTGGAGGCGGTTATCGTCGACAGGGCGGGCAGCGATCTCGCCGCCGGCCTCGCCGGCAGGTCCGGGCTCGATGCAGTGTTCGACTGCGTCGGCGGCGCGCGCGCCTCGGTGCTTGCCGATGCGCTGAAGCCTGGCGGTTACTTCCTGCATTACGGTCTGCTTTCGGGCGAGAGCATCCCGCCGTCATTCTGGGCCTCCCATCTCGATATTGCCTTTTCCTATTGTCACCTCAGGGAATGGGTTCATTCCGAAGCGATGGGCGATGTCCAGCGCGCGTATTCCGAGGTCGCGGCGCAGATCGCCTCCAAGGTGATCGCGACCGAGGTGCGGGAGGTGTTTCCTCTGCAAAAGATCGGCGAAGCGTTGCGCGCCGCCTTGCCCTTCCGGACGGGTGGCAAGGTGTTGCTGGCGTGATGGGCGGAGAGGTTGCGACCCTAATTATTGCCCTTCGCTTTGCGCTCAGCGCATTCGCTCCTGTCGTCGCTCACCCCCTCATCTGCCCTGACGGGCGTCTTCTCCCCACTGGGGCGAAGGGGGGAGCAAACCGCACGGTGGCCATACCTACCGCAAACGTCTCAAATGGAGCGAGGCGTTGCCACGATTCCCCTTCGCCCCAGCGGGGAGAAGATGCCGGCAGGCAGATGAGGGGGTGAGGAGCGTTAGCGACGTACGCCTTGAGCACAAGCGAAGGCAAATAACGGATCCCAAATCTCGATCAGGTGGCAAGCATTGAGTTATTGGCGGCTTAAACTCTAACCCCTTTCATTCCGCTCTCGCGCACTCATGATTTGCGAATGGTTCCACTCCCGCCCATCCGATCAGCCCGTTCAACGGGATCAGGAAGGAGCGCCCCATCTCCGTCAGTTCATATCCCACCCGCGGCGGAACCTCGGGATAGACCGTACGCCGCACGAAGCCGTCCTGTTCCAGATGCCGCAATGTGTTGGAGAGCATCTGTTTCGAAATGTCGCCGATCTCGCGCAGCAGTTCGTTGAAGCGCTTCTTCCCGTCTTCCAGCGCTTCGAAGGTCAGCAGGCTCCATTGATCGCCGATGCGATCGAGCACGCCTCTTCTCGCAATTTCGGAAGTCAGAACAGGTTCACGGCCCTGAGTTTCGAAGCAGTTGGCGCATTCGTCCGGCTATGTCCGAAGAATTGAAGAAACAACAGCATCTGAAGCAACTTGGCCAAGCCGCCAATTGCCTCCGAAAACGAGGCGACTTTTCCATGACCGCCAGCAACCGCATCGTCCTCTCGAGTGACCACGCCGCCATTCAGCTCCGGCAGGCTATCGCCGCCCACATCACGGAGCGTGGCTGGGTGGCGGTCGATATCGGTCCGACCACGCCGGAGAGTACGCATTATCCCAAGCACGGAGAAGCGGCGGCGCGGCTCGTTGCCTCCAGGGATTGCAGGTTCGGTATCATTCTGTGCGGCACCGGCCAGGGCATCATGATGGCGGCGAATAAGGTCAAAGGCATCCGTTGCGGCGTCTGCGCCGACACCTTCTCGGCCCGCAAGATCCGCGAGCACAACGATGCCAACATGCTGTCGATTTGGCGTGCGCGTTGTCGGCGAAGGGCTGGCGCTGGATATCGTGGATGCGTTCCTGGTTGCCCGTTTCGAGGGCGGCCGGCATGCGACGCGGGTTGAGATGATCGAGGCGCTGGAGGGCTAGCGCCCTCCTTTCATGCGGTGCGCTTCAGGAAAGCGACAGCTGCGTCGCACACCAGTCCCAGACCGCGTCCACGGCCTTTCGCGGCGATGACGAGCGTTTGCGCACGAGGAAGTAATCGGGTCCGATGGTTGCCGTCGCATCCGTCACCCGCACCAGCCGCCCGGCCTCGAGATCGGCGGTGACAAAAGCCCGGCAGGCGAGCACGATGCCCTGGCCGGCGAGTGCTGCGTCCAGCGCCAGTGTCGTATGGTTGAAGGCCGCGCCGGGCAGCTTCTCGCGCGTGCGCAGGAATACCGGCCAGTGATCGTGCGAGTCATGCAAGAGCGGCAGTTTGCGAAGTTCTTCGATGCTCAAGGGCAAGGTCAGGCCCTTGACCAGATGCGGGCTTGCGACCGCGACCAGCTCCTGGCGGAACAAGAGCTGCGCCTGCAGGTTCGCCGGAAAAGGCGGGCGGGTGAGGCGCACTGCGATATCCACCTGGTCGCGATCGAAATCGGCGAGCGCTTCGGTCGCGACCGTCCTCAGATCGATATCGGGAAGGGCGGCATAGAGCTCGGCGAGCCGCGGGATCAGCAGCCTGGTGGCGACCGTGGGGGTGGCGGTGATCGTTACCATTTCCGGCCGGTCAAGAAGCCGCGCGGTCGCTTCGGCGAGCGTATCGAAGGCGCGGGTCACGTCCGCCAGATAGGCCGTGCCATAGGCAGTGAGCGCAAGGCCGCGGGCAAGGCGCTGGAACAGCCTGAGGCCGAGCTGCTCTTCCAGCGCGCGAACCTGCTGCGCGACCGCCCCTTGCGTGACGCCGAGTTCTTCGGCGGCGGCGCGGAAATTCAGCCGGCGGCCCGAGGCCTCGAAGGCGCGGAGCGCATTCAGAGGCGGCAGCGTGCGGCGGGATTGGGTCATCGGCATATCCAGTAGATTTTCTACAGTCTGACAGCTTTCTTTCTCGCGCGAAAGTCCCACCGGCATCTGTCATAATGCCGCGCAAAATCAGCTATCGGAGGTCTCAATGTCTGAAGGAAAAGTCGCTCTCATCACCGCAGGCGGGTCCGGCATGGGGGCTGCGGCGGCCCGGAAGCTCGCCGGTGACGGCTATCGCGTCGCGATTCTTTCTTCCTCCGGCAAGGGAGAGGCGCTGGGGAAGGAACTCGGCGGCGTCGGCGTCACCGGCTCGAACCAGTCGATCGACGACGTCAAGCGCCTCGTCGATCTGGCGATGGCGACATGGGGGCGGATCGATGCTTTGGTCAATTCCGCCGGCCACGGCCCGCGTGCGCCGATCCTCGAAATCTCCGACGAGGACTGGCACAAGGGCATGGAGGTCTATTTCCTCAGTGCGGTGCGGCCGACCCGGCTGGTGACGCCGATCATGGAAGCCCAGGGCGGCGGCGCGATCGTCAATATCTCCACGGCATGGGCCTTCGAACCGTCTCCGATGTTCCCGACCTCGGCGGTCGCCCGGGCGGGACTGGCGAGCTTCACCAAGATCTTCGCCGACACCTATGCGGCCAAGAACATCCGCATGAACAACGTCCTGCCCGGCTGGATCGACAGCCTGCCCGCCACCGACGAGCGGCGTGACAGCGTTCCGATGGGCCGCTACGGCACGAGCGAGGAAATCGCCGCCACCATCGCCTTCCTCCTGTCGGAAGGTGCGGGTTACATCACCGGCCAGAACATCCGCGTCGACGGCGGCATCGCCCGTTCCGTCTGAGCGACTGCCGGTGGATCTCACTGACATCGATGCTTCGGCATGGGCGGAACTCGAAACGGCTGCGGCAGGTCCGCAGTCGGGTTTCCGCTATGTGAACCTCTGCTCGGTCGATGCCGAGGCCAGGCCGCAGGCGCGCATGGTGGTGCTGCGGGCGGCCGACGGAGCGACGCGTAGCCTTGAATTCCACACCGATACGCGCAGCCCAAAATGGCTGGAGCTTTCGGCAAATCCTCAGGTCACCGTCCTCGGCTTCTGCCCACAGGCCCGGCTGCAGCTTCGGCTTCAAGGCACGGTCGAATGCCATGGCCCCGGAAGCGAACGTGCCGAAACCGCCTGGGAGAGACTCCCCGGCCGGACGCGGATGACTTACATCGGCGGACCGCCGGGAGATGAATGCGCCTTCGAAACCATGGGCGAATTGCCGGAGCCTCGCGACGAAGCGGAGGGGAAGGCGCGCTTTGGCGTCCTGAGTTTTCGCGCCCGGACACTGGACTGGTTTCAATTGCGCCAGCAGGACAACCGAAGAGCCCTGTTCAGCTATGACGAAACCGGCGCCCTCACCCATTCGCGATGGATCAATCCGTGAGCCTGAAATTGACGGTGCGAATCCTTGTTAAGTGCATGACATGAATAGGATGGCAGCCTATTCTCGGCGGCGAGAGGCTGTCAAAGCCGCTCGCGACCGTCGTTCAGCTCTTCAACCCCGATGTGATCGTCGTCGTCGGCTTGTTCTGCGCGAAATATTGCAGCGGCAGTGCGCGCGGGTCGATCTCAGCGCCCTCGACGTGGCCGGCCGGCGGCCGTTGACCAGGCCGACACTCGCCGTGACCCCTCTCTCGGGTCCCGCCGGGCTTGCGGAGGCCGCCTCGCTCTGCTGCTGATCGCCGCCGAGCTGCTTGGTCAGCATTCGCCGACGGCCAACACGCACAGGGAGCTCGGCGGATGGACGGGCGAGCGGGATCGGGAGTAGCATCCGTGCGGCAGTGGCAGGCGGTCCGCGACCGGCCCGGGGAGATGCGATGATGAAGCTGAGACCTTTTTTCCTGACGTTCGCGATGCTGGCATTCGGCTTCGCATGGCTGGTTTCCGACACCTTGGCTGCAGCGCAGCCCATTTTCTGGAGCGCTTTGCGGCCCGCCGATCAGGCCAAGGCGAGGGTGCCGCTGTCGGGCAAGGCGGTCAGCGGTCCGCAGGGCGAAACGCTTGCCTGGCATGATGAGGGGCATCCGGTCGACTTGACGGGCTTCGTCTTGCCGATCGACCGGGACGGCGACCTTGTCTACGAATTCATGCTGGTGCCCTGGGCCGGAGCCTGCAGCCACATGCCTTCCCCGCCGCCCAACCAGCTGGTGCGTGTCGTTCCGCAAGAGCCTCTGCATCTCGAAAGAATGTATGAGACCGTCACCGTGACGGGCACGCTGCGGCCCGGCATGGACCAGGCGCAGTTCTTCATGATCGACGGTGTGCGCGTCCTTGCCTACGGCTACAGCATGAGCCATGCCCAGGTGGCGAAGGCGATGGCGACTGATGATCCCGATCTGCTGACGCTCTCGCCTTTCGGCATTTTGCCTCGGTAGTGGAAAGGCTCCTTGCAGAAACGTCGTGCGTCGCGTATATACATAAGTATATATACAAGCTGCGGAGAATGCTCTATGCCGCAATATGCGCGGGTGTTTCAATCCGGCAATTCGCAGGCCGTGCGGCTGCCGAAGGAGTTCCGTTTCGACGTGGAACAGGTGGAAGTGACGCGGGAAGGCGATGCCGTCATTCTCCGGCCGCGGGTCGATAGCCGCGTGCGGTGGGCGTCGTTGCGAAACGCTCTCGAACGCGGGCTCAGCGACGATTTCATGGCACAAGGGCGAGAACAGCCCGAGGATCAGGAGAGGCCTGGTCTTCAGGACCTGTTCAAGTGATTACGCATCTGATCGACACCAATGCCGTGATTGCCTTGATCGGTCGCAAGGCCGACATGCTGCTCTCCCGCGTGATGGAGAGCGACGAGGGATCGATCGGCCTCTCCACCGTCGTCATGCACGAACTCTATTACGGCGCCTACAAGTGCGCTAAAGTTTCCTACAATCTCGAAACCCTGCGCCTGTTCATGGCGGATTTCCCAGCTATCGGTGTCGAGCGCGAGGATGCGCTGGCAGCCGGGGAGATCCGCGCCGCATTGGCGGCCAAGGGAAAGCCGATCGGTCCCTACGATGTGCTGATTGCCGCGCAAGCCAGGAGCCGCGATCTGGTTCTCGTCACCAACAATGTCGGGGAATTCCAGCGCGTCGAAGGCTTGCGCGTCGAGGATTGGACGGTCGGGCGGTAGTCCAAGAGAGCTTCAGCGGCGTTTAGGCGTGTTCTTCGAGACACTGCCTTCCGCCTGTTCAGGATAAGGTGGATGAGCGTGCCACTCGGCACGCTTTGTCCACATTCTCCCGCAGTTCAGCTTATGCAGAAGGATCCGCTCTGCCTTCCGCTCAAGTCAAATGTCGAAGGAGCTCGGCAGGATCACCATGTCGCGGATCGTCACGTTGCGCGGCCGGGTCAGCATGAAGAGCACGGCTTCGGCGACGTCTCGCGGTTCGATCAGGGCGCCAGCCTCCCTTGCTTTGCGCAGGTTCTCCTCCGGCCAGTCCTTCAGCAAGGCGCTGACGACCGGGCCCGGCGAGACGGACCCGACGCGGATGCCGTTCTTGAAGAGTTGCCGCCGCATGGTCTGGACGAAGCAGTGCATCGCCCACTTCGAAGGGGAGTAGACCGGCTCCCATGGAACGGGGGCGTGGCCCGCGACCGAACTGGTCACGATGATATCTCCCGTCCCTCTTTCGATCATGTGGGGTATGACCGTGCGGACGTTCTTTATGACGACGTTCACATTGAGATTGAGCATGCGGTCGATCGCATCCAGGCCGGCGTCCGCCAGATCTCCGCCGATATAGGTGCCCGCATTCGCATGGAAGATGTCCAACTGGCCGGCCTTCGATAGAATACGGTCAAGCAGGCCCGCGCACTCCTCGGGGTCAAGAAGGTCGAGCCGCAACGCGATCGCCTTCGATCCAAGCCTGCCGCAGGCCTCGTTCAGCGCCGCTTCGTCCCGATCGATCATCACGACCGAACCGCCCGCCGCGATGATCGCTTCGGTCGATGCCAGTCCAATTCCCGAGGCAGCTCCGGTGATGGCGGCGACCTTACCCTGCAAAGCGTTCATATCAACTCCTCCCGTGTGTCGATCATCTATCGCATGGGAGGTCCGCCATGGCTAGGAGCGGGTAGTCCAGGAGAGCCTCATCAAAGGGCGAGGCGGGTGCCCTGACGGTTGATGAATGCAAGACGCGCCGTTGCGGCGTGTCCTTCGAGGCTTCGGCCTTTGGCCTGCGCGCCTCAAGGATGAGGGGCGTTGGAGTATGCCGCGCCAGCTATCTCACTGCCGAGGATGCGCTCAGGAGAGATCCGTACTGTACTGGCGGCAAAGGGAACCGGGCACGCTTCCCATCCGAAGGCACTCAAAAGAAAGCCCGGGCGCGGCCGAAACCGCGCCCGGGCCGAAATGGCTGCCTTTATCAGACGAGGTCGAAGCGGTCGGCGTTCATGACCTTGTTCCAGGCGGCGACGAAGTCCTTGACGAACTTCTGCTTGGCGTCGGCCTGGCCGTAGACTTCGGCGAAGGCGCGCAGTTGCGAGTGCGAGCCGAAGATCAGGTCGACGCGGGTGCCGGTCCACTTGGCGGCACCCGTCTTGCGGTCGCGCCCTTCATAAATGCCTTCCTCGCCGGCGGGAACCCACTGGGTCGCCATGTCGAGCAGGTTGACGAAGAAGTCGTTCGTCAGCGTTTCCGGGCGCGACGTGAGGACGCCATGCTCGGGGTTGCCGGCCTTCAGCACGCGCAGCCCGCCGACGAGGACGGTCATTTCAGGCCCGGTCAGCGTCAAGAGCTGGGCGCGATCGACGAGCGCTTCTTCCGGCTTCATGAACTGCAGGCGCTTGCTGTTCACATAGTTGCGGAAGCCATCGATGCGCGGCTCGAGCGCCGCGAAGGAATGCGCATCCGTCTGGGCTTCGGAAGCATCCATGCGGCCGGGCTTGAAGGGCACACTGACGGCGTTGCCGCCCGCTGCCGCCGCCTTCTCGACACCGGCGGCGCCGGCAAGCACGATCAGATCGGCGAGAGAGATCTTCTTGCCGCCGGTCTGGGCGGCGTTGAAGTCCTTCTGGATGCCTTCGAGAACACCGAGCACCTTGGCGAGCTGGGCCGGCTGGTTGGCTTCCCAGTCCTTTTGCGGAGCTAGGCGGATGCGCGCGCCATTGGCGCCGCCGCGCTTGTCGGAGCCGCGGAAGGTCGAGGCCGAGGCCCAGGCGGTCGAGACCAGTTCCTGTACGGTGAGGCCGGTGGCGAGAACCTTTGCCTTGAGTTCGGCAATGTCCTTGTCGTCGACAAGGGGATGGTCGACGGCCGGGATCACGTCCTGCCAGATCAAGTCTTCGGCCGGAACCTCCGGGCCGAGGTAGCGCACCTTCGGTCCCATGTCGCGGTGGGTCAGCTTGAACCAGGCGCGGGCGAAAGCGTCGGCGAACTCACCAGGATTTTCGAGGAACCGGCGTGAGATCTTCTCATAGATCGGGTCGAAACGCAGCGAGAGATCGGTGGTCAGCATGGTCGGAACATGCTTCTTCCCCGGCTCATAAGCATCCGGAATGGAGGCTTCGGCGTTCTTGGCCCGCCACTGATGGGCGCCGGCCGGGCTCTTCGTCAGCTCCCACTCGTGGGCGAAGAGGTTTTCGAAGAAATAGTTGCTCCACCTGGTCGGCGTCTGCGACCAGGTGACTTCGAGGCCAGCGGTGATCGCGTCCTTGCCGACGCCGGTGCCGAACGAGCTCTTCCAGCCGAGGCCCTGGTCCTCGATCGCGCCGCCTTCCGGCTCGGCGCCGATGAAGGACGGGTCGCCCGCGCCATGGGTCTTGCCGAAGGTGTGGCCGCCGGCGATCAACGCCACGGTTTCTTCGTCGTTCATTGCCATGCGGGCGAAGGTTTCACGGATGTCCCGGGCCGCAGCGACCGGGTCGGGATTGCCGTTCGGGCCTTCCGGGTTGACGTAGATCAGACCCATCTGCACGGCGCCGAGCGGTTCTGCCAGCTGGCGTTCGCCGCTGTAGCGCTCGTCGCCGAGCCAGGTGCCCTCAGGACCCCAGTAGAGCTCTTCCGGCTCCCAGACGTCGGCGCGGCCGCCGGCGAAGCCGAAGGTCTTGAACCCCATCGATTCGAGCGCGACGTTGCCGGTGAGGATCAGGAGGTCGGCCCAGGAGATGCGGTTGCCGTATTTCTGCTTGATCGGCCACAGCAGGCGGCGAGCCTTGTCGAGGTTGGCATTGTCAGGCCAGGAGTTCAGCGGTGCGAAACGCTGCTGGCCCTGGCCGGCGCCGCCGCGGCCGTCGGTGATGCGGTAGGTGCCGGCGCTGTGCCAGGCCATGCGGATGAAGAGGCCGCCGTAATGGCCGAAGTCGGCAGGCCACCAGTCCTGCGAATCCGTCATCAGCGCGTGAAGATCCTTCTTCAGCGCGTCGAGATCGAGCTTCTTGAACTCCTCGGCGTAGTCGAACTGCTTGCCCATAGGGTCGGCGCGGCCGGAATTGTGATGAAGAATCTGCACGTTCAGCTGGTTCGGCCACCAGTCACGGTTGGCTCGGCCGCGCGGCGTATTGCCATGGGCCACAGGACATTTGCCTGTGCTGTCAGTGGGGTTGTCCATGATCGTCTCCTTCATTGCTTGATCTGTCTGGGGTTCAAAAAGATGAGCCGAGCTGACGCCCCACTCTCTCCCTTGCAATCTTCATATCGGAAGCGTTCAATAATTTTAAGTTGGATTTACTGATTGCCGCGATAAGCTGAGGTTATGAAGAACCTTACCCTGAAACAGCTGCGTTATTTTGAAGCCTTGGCGCGGGATGGCCGCTTCCGCCGCGCCGCCGACGCCTGCGCCATCTCCCAGCCGGCGCTCTCCATGCAGATCAAAGAACTTGAGCAGGAATTAGGCAGCGAACTCTTCGAGCGCAGCGCGCGCGAGGTGAAGCTCACTCCCTTCGGCCAGAGCTTCGCGCTCAGGGTCCGCGACATTCTGCGCGCCGTCGACGAGCTGGGGGAATTTGCCCGCGCCTCGCGCGATTCCTTCCTCACGCGCCTGCGCATCGGCATCATCCCGACGATCGCGCCTTATCTGCTGCCGGCAATTATAAACGATCTCAACAAAAGCTTCGCGGGGATTCAGATCGAGGTGCGCGAGACGCAGACGGGCAGGCTGGTTCATGAACTGGCGCAGGGCCAGCTCGATATGGCGATCGTCGCGCTGCCGGTGTCGGAACCCTCGCTCACCGAACTCGAGCTTTTCAGGGAGGAATTCGTGCTGGTCAGGCGACAGGAGGATGGAGACAAGCCGGTGCCAGAGCGCGAGGCGCTGCGCGAAATGCGGCTGCTGCTGCTCGAAGAGGGCCACTGCTTCCGCGATCAGGCCCTGTCCTTCTGCAAGGTCGGCCCGGCCCGCCCACGGGAGATCATGGAAGGCAGCTCGCTCTCCACTCTCGTCCAGATGGTCGGCGCCGGCATTGGCGTGACACTGATCCCGGAGATGGCCGTTCCGGTCGAAACAGGCTCGGCCCATGTCTCGATTTCCCGCTTCCCCTCGCCGCAGCCGTCGCGAACGATCGGCATGGTCTGGCGTAATTCGACACCGATGGCCAAGCAGTTGCTGGAGGTCGCCGAGGCGGTGCGCCGCTCAGCCGAGACGATGCGGGAGCATCATGCGGCCGGGTGACGGACGGTGGCTGTCAGCTGAGTGCCAACGACCCCTGCCCTCGCCTCAGCTGCGGCGCTTGAACGTATGTTCGGCTGCCGGAAATTTGCGCGCCCGCACCTCCTCGGCATAGGTGGCGGCGGCGTCCGCGACCCTCTTGCCGAGTTCGTCGTAGCGCTTGACGAAACGCGGCTTGAAATCATTGAAGAGGCCGAGAATGTCGTCTGAGACGAGGATCTGGCCGTCGCAGGAGGAAGAGGCGCCGATGCCGATCGTCGGGATGTGCACGGCTGCCGTCACCTCGCGGGCTAGCGGCTCCACCGTGCCCTCGACCACGACGGCAAAAGCGCCTGAACCGCCGATCGCATGCGCGTCGCGGCGGATCTTCGAGGTCTCGTGTTCGGAATGACCGACGGAGCGATAGCCGCCGGCGGTGTGGACGAGCTGCGGCATCAGGCCGATATGGCCGAGCACGGGAATGCCCCGCTTCGTCAGGAAGGCGATGGTTTCGGCCATCTCCTCGCCGCCTTCGAGCTTGACGGCGTCGCAGCCGGTTTCCTGCATGATGCGCACGGCGTTGCGAAACGCGATCTCCTTCGATTCCTGATAGCTGCCGAAGGGCATGTCGACGACGACGCAGGCATTGGTGACGCCGCGCATCACGGCCTTGCCATGGGCGATCATCATGTCGAGCGTCACGCCGATCGTGGTCTCCATGCCGTAGAGCACCATGCCGAGCGAGTCCCCGACCAAAAGCAGCTCGCAATGTTCGTCGAGGAGGCGCGTCATCGGCGTCGTATAAGCGGTGAGGCAGACGATCGGCTTCCCGCCCTTCATGGCTGCGATTCGCGTCGGCGTCAGGCGCTTCTGAGATCCGGTGGCACTCATTTCGTCACTCCCTTTCCCGGCTGGCCGCTTATTCGGCTGTCCCGGGTCATTCTGCTGTTCGGGCTGCTGTTGCCTCCCACAACTCTGTTGTCGAGAAGCCGCGTCGTGCCGATCCGCACGAACAGCGCCACGACGACGGGGTCTTCCAGCGAAGCGATCGGCGCCAGCGTTTCCGCATCCCTGACGGCGACGACCTCGGGCTTTGCCAGAGGCTCGCGGCCGATGAAGGCGGTGAGTTTCGCCTCAAGTTCTTGCGCATCCGTGATGCCTCCGGCGATGAGCCGCTCGGCCTCGTCGAGCGCCTGCGGGACGATCACCGCCGCGCGCCGCTCATCGGGGCTGAGATAGACATTGCGCGACGACAAGGCGAGGCCGTCGCTGTCGCGCACGGTCGGCACAGAGATCACCCGCACCGGCACGGCGAGATCTTCCACCATGCGCTTGATGATGACGACCTGCTGGTAGTCCTTCTCCCCGAAATAGGCAGTCTGTGGCTGGACGATGTTGAAAAGCTTGGTGACGACGGTGGTGACTCCGGCAAAATGGCCGGGCCTGACCGCGCCTTCGAGTTCGCGGCCGAGATCGGGAACGTCGACCACCGTCTTCATCGGGCGGGGATACATATCCTCGACGCCCGGCGCGAAGAGGAAATTCACGCCGGCCTGCTTGAGCATGTCGCCATCGCGCTCGAGATCGCGCGGATATTTGCCGAGGTCTTCGGCCGGGCCGAACTGCAGCGGATTGACGAAGATCGAGACGACGACGATGTCGTTCTCGGCCCGGGCGCGCGTGACGAGCTTGAGATGCCCGGCGTGGAGATAGCCCATGGTCGGAACGAGGGCGACGGTGCGCCCCTGCCGCTTCAGCGCATCGAGCGTGTGGCGCAGCTCTTCAATATTCGAGAAAACCCGCATACATCCTCCCCGCGGCCGGTTACTCACCTTGGGCGCGGATAAGAAGTGTAATCGAAGCGGGAGGTCAATGCACTTCCGTGACAAAAAACGATTAGATGCATGGCAGGGCGATAAACCTACTAATATCCGCCCGGAAATCGTGTCTCGCATCCGGCTTGCCGCAGGGCTAGCAATGTGCGACCTGCGCCTCTATCTACCCTCTCCGTCAAGATACCATCACAGTCGGCCGTTATGGAGAATGCATGGACAAACCCTGGAAGATCAGCCGTGGCCCGATTGCGGCGACCGAGCTCGACGTGGAGAAGGCAAACGCGATCAACACGCTGTTGATCCGGCCGGTCGGCGTGCTTCCGGCCAAGGCCGGAGATCCGGTCCTTCCCTTCGCCGTCGGCCTGTTCAACGAGCTGCGCCCGCTCCTGAAGCCCGATGCCGGCGTGACGACGCTTCGGCGCGCGACCGCTGCTTATGTCCATTGCCGGCGCTATTATTTCGCCAGCGCCCAGCCCGATTCCATGCGCCATAACATCGACGGCGGACCGGTCGAGCCGCTGTCGGAGGAAGACCGATTGGTCGCGCAGAAGCGTTTCCTGAGCCTCAAGCAGAGCGCCGCTAAGGCCGAGGAACGCGAGCTGGCACCTGTCGCGGTTCCCGCCCCTGTGCTCAGCAAGAACGAACAGATCCGCGCCGCCCTTCTTCGCGGCAGGAAGAACGCCGTCAGCTGAGCTTAGCGACAGGTGGATCTTTTGCGCGCAGGAGCGCCATCAGCATCGGGCCGAGGGCAAATTCGCCCTTTTCGGCGCGCCGCGTGAGATCCCTGAGATAGCCGCCGGCGGAAGTGATGCACCCTCCCCTTTGCAGGATGCAGGCCATCACGATAGCGGTGTTTTCCGATCCCATCACCGAGCACGCCTGCTCATAGGCCGACGGGCTGACGCCCAGCATCGATCGCACGACGACCGCCGCCGTCATCAGATCCCGCCAGCTGCGCACGGTGCCGCTCGGGCCGTAATCGGCAATGTCGGGGCAGGCCTGGAGGACCATGCCGAGCGGGAAGCTTTTCACTTCCCCTGCCCTCGTGCTCTTAACGAAGCGCGGTTCCTCTAGACCATTTTCTTGCGCTCCGCGTCCATCATCGTCGAGCTTGATTCCCGGTCGGTCGGTCCGTTCGGTCAGTCTCTCCGCCGTCGTCCCCTGCCCGGTTCCCAGCCCCGGTTCAAATTCAAGTATGGATTCAGGGTTCGAATTCTGTATGTGGCGCTCAATTTGGGATTCACTGGCGCTCGGCATCTGCATTTTCTCATGCAGTTCCAATAGGTTGACGATTTTTTCGCGGGTTATCTCGAGTTCTTTGAGGATGGGCGGGAGGTTTTCCAGATTTGCAGCCTTCGGAATGCGCTGCAGGATCGCCTGGAACGTCGACGACAAGCACGCCCAATCGCCGGGAACGGCTTCCTCGACGGCTGCGGAAATCAGCTTGACGATGTCGCGCCGGCAGATCGTCAGCCGCTCCTTCAGGCCACGCAGCATCTGCCGGTCGGCGGCGATGCGCGCCGCCATCGTCTCGATGTCGCCGGCGCGGGCGAGAAGCGGGGCGAGGCTGAAGCCATAGGCCTCGTCGATCCCGCCTTCCCGGCTGCGGCGCACATAACGCTTGCCGTTCGGGCTGTCCTTGCGGGAGATGAGGCCGGCTCCGACCAGCGCGGCAAGATGCCGGCGCAAAGTTGCGGCGGCCATGCCGCGGGCTCGGAGCGAAAGCTGCGCGTTGGAGGGAAAGACCACCAGCGGCTTTTCGCTGGAGAGTTCGTCCTCAGGATAAAATGTCAGCAACGCATCGAGCACCGTCAGCGCCCGGTCGGTGACATCCAGCCCTGCCCGCGCCTCGCAGACCGATCGGAACAGTTTCCATTTGTTGCGCGTCGTTCCGGCCGCGATCGCCTCGCCTCGCCGCTGTTTCAGCAGCATGGCAAGCGACATCGGCCGCCGCCCGAAGGGCGTCGTCACATAGTCACTCTCCATTTCCTTCACCTCTCATCAGGCAAAAGAAATCCGCTCACCGAAACGATGCGAGGAGGAAAAGTGCCGCAGCGTCATTTGCGCGTCTGAAAAGACGCCGAGGCCCTGCAGGACTCTTGACTGGGATTCGTGAAAATGCGATTCTCTGTCTTGCTTAAGGATGTGAGAAGGGCTTCCACGACTCGTTCGTTTGGGGGCCTTTTTCTTTTTGCGGTTTCAGTCTCCTTGTTTGCCCTCCTCGGCGAGGAATTGCTCATAGAGCGCATCCAGCCTGCCGGAGAGAAATTCTCCGAAGCGGCCGGCATTTCTGGCCTTCATCGAGAGCGAGAACGCCTTGCCGTCATTCTTCATTTCCGCCTGGACCGCCTTGTCCCGCGGCTGCCATTTGACCTTCGCAGCGACGGTTTTCTTGACCGGTCGCGCGCTTTTGTTCAGTGCCGTGTAGAGCGCTTCAAAACGCTTGTCCGAAGATAGCTGATGAAAGTTGTCGTCCTGCAGGACATTGGCGACACTTGCCGCATTGGCGGATTTGCCGGCGAGCAGCGACAGCTCCACCCAGCGCTCGCGGCCGACGCCGGGTGCCGGTCCGATTGCCTGGACGACCTCCGGCGAGATGCGATCCATCACCGACATCATCTTCGAGACCGAAGCCGCATTGGCGGCAAGGGCTGTCGAGACGACCTCCCTGTCGTAGCCGAGCTCCTCCAGCCGCCGGGCGTAGAGCGCTCGTTCGATGAAGGTGAGGTCGGCGCGTGCCGAATTCTCTTGCCCCTGGGCGATGACATGGGTGCGGTCATCCATCGACTTGACGACGGCGCGGACATTGCGGCCGAGTTCGCGGGCCGCGCGCAGCCGCCGGTGGCCGAAGACGACCTGATAGCGCCCGTCGATCCTGCCATGGGGACGCACCAGGATCGGCGTGTCCTGCCCGCGCGCCCGGATCGCTTCCACCAGCGCGTGAAAATCCTGGTCATCCTCGGACAGCCGGTCCTTGACGAAGGAGGCTTCGACGAGTTCGGGGTCCAGATCGACCACCGCCTCGCCTTCCAGAAATTTTTCCGCCTGCTTGGCAAGCTCATCCAGCGAGCGGACGAGCGACCGGCCTGCCCCGCGCATCGGATAGTTCGGCGCGCCTGCGTTTTCATCAGGCATATCGGCCAGTCCTTCCAGCAGGTTCTTTCGTGCCATCAGCTTCCTCCGATTGCGGTCATTGCATTGATTTGGCTCATGGAAACGGCGAATTTGTCAGCCGACAAATCTACCGCCCCCATGCCTGGTGAATGAGGCCGGCGATCTCCGCGTTGACGGCGTCCATCGCCTCAAGCGCGCGATCATAGGTTCCCCGGTTCATCGAGGCGCGCTCGACCTCGTAAAGCGTTTGCTTGGTGATCCCGGCATCCGAGATCGCGGTGGATTTGACCATCTGGTTCTTCAGCATGAACTCGTGGAACATCGTCGACATGAAGCCGACCATTTGCGCCTGCGGCACATCGGTCGGCTCGTAGCGCGTGATGAGATAGCGATACCAGGAGAGGTTCACTTCGGCGCCGGCGGCGCGGATCGGCTTCAGGATGCCGCCGAGCATCAGAAGGAACTGACCCATCGACATGACGTCGAGCATTTGCGGATGGATGGTGATCAAAACGCTGGTCGCGGCCGTCAGCGCCGTCAGCGTGAGATAACCGAGCTGCGGCGGGCAATCGATGACGACGACGTCGTAACGATCGTCGACCTCGGCAAGCGCGCGAGAGATACGGGTGAAGAAGGTCTTGCCGTCATTGGTCGATTTGTCGGCCATGGCAAGCGGCGTATCGTATTCATATTCCTGCAGGTCGAGATTGGCTGGCACGATGTCGAGACCGGGAAAATTCGTCTTGTGGATGATCTCGGAGAGTGGCTTCTTCTCGCCGTCATAGCGGATCGCTTCATAGAGCGAGGCGGCCTGGTCGAACTCCGGCTGGAAGCCGTGCAGGGAGGAGAGCGATGCCTGCGGATCGAGATCGACGGCGAGCACGCGGTGGCCGGTCAGCGCCAGATGCTGGGCAAGATGGGCTGATGTCGTCGTCTTGCCCGAGCCGCCCTTGAAATTGACGACGGCGACGACCTGTAGCTTCTCATGAGCGCGGCGATGGGGCACATACATGCGGCTTTCGGAGCGGCCATGCGCATCGAGATAGCGCCTCAGCTCCAGCATCTGCTCGGCGCTGTAGGAGCGCCGCCCAGAAGGCGAGGTCTGCGGGCAGGGGCCTTTGCCCTCGAGATGCAGTTTCTTCAGCGTGCTCTGCGACGCGCCGACATAATTGGCGACCTCGGCAAGAGAAAAGCTGCGCAGGGTCTTCTTCGCGTTCGGCGGAAAGCGCTGCACGCTCAGGAGATGCAGCTTCTTCGAAATCACGTCGCCGTGCTCGAGAATCTGATCCTCGAAATAGAGCGGCGCGGCCTTCACGGCATTCGAATTAGCGTTCATCGGCAGCAATCTTTCGGATAACGGTTTTCGGGATCAAAAGCCCCTGTAACCGTTATTATCCGCGATTCTCCGATACCGGCCAAGAAATTTAAGGTTAACGCATATTAACCTTTTCGGTGCTCGTTCAAGCACTTGCCGGATCTCTGCGTGATATCCGGACGACCGGGGATTTTGGGCCGGGGGCGCTGATAACGCGCCCCCGGCGGCGCCCGGCCGAAGGGGAGGGGGCATTCGGCGGGCTCTAACTCAGTGGCGCTTCGCCTGTGGTGATGCGCTGCTCGTCGGCGCCGAACAGGTGAACGGTGTCGTGACCAGGGGCGATCCTCAGCACGTCGCCGGGAGCGGCCCTGATCCGCTCGCGGAAGACGCAGGTCAGCGTCTGCCCTCCGAGCCGAACGAGGACGAGTGTTTCCGAGCCCGTGGGTTCGACGACGACGGTCGTCACTTCGATACCGTTGGGGTCGAGCATGATATGTTCGGGGCGAATGCCGTAGGTCACCGCATCGACCGGCCGGCGTTCGCTCGGCAGCAGCAGGCCGTCCACGGTCCTGAACCCGTCTTCGCTCATGCTGCCCTTGATGAAATTCATCGCCGGGGAGCCGATGAAACCGGCGACGAACAGATTGTTAGGGCGGTCATAGAGTTCGAGCGGCGAGCCGGACTGTTCGATCAGCCCGTCCTTCATGACGACGATCTTGTCGGCCATGGTCATGGCCTCGATCTGGTCGTGGGTGACGTAGATCGTCGTCGTCTGCAGCCGCTGGTGCAGTTCCTTGATTTCCGAGCGCATCTGCACCCGCAGCTTGGCGTCGAGGTTCGACAAAGGCTCGTCGAACAGGAAGACGGCCGGATCGCGCACGATCGCCCGGCCCATGGCGACACGCTGCCGCTGACCGCCGGAAAGCTGCTTCGGATAACGCTCCAAGAGGTTTTCCAGCCCGAGGATTTTCGCCGCATTGCCGACCCGCTTGTCGATCTCCGATCTCGGCATGCGCTTCATCCGCAGCGAGAAGCCCATGTTCTTGGCCACTGTCATGTGCGGATAGAGCGCGTAGTTCTGGAACACCATGGCGATGTCGCGATCCTTGGGCGCAAGCTCGTTGACGATGTGCCTGCCGATCTGGATCTTGCCCGAAGTGATGCCCTCCAGGCCGGCGATCATTCTGAGAAGCGTCGATTTCCCGCAGCCGGACGGACCGACGAGGACGACGAATTCGCCGTCGCCGATGTCGACGGATACGCCTTTGATGGCTTTGAACGCGCCGTAATCCTTGCGCGCATTGCTGACCGAAACATGGGCCATGAAACTCCTCCCGAATTCGCCGTCAAAGTCCGTTCAAGACACTCTTGAGATAATCGAGGCCAACGCGCTCGCCCTCCTTGCGCGCGGCCAAGTCCTTGCCCGGCCAACCGTAGGCGGCATCCTCGTGTTCGATCGACAGCGTGCCGTCAAAACCATGGCGGCGGGCCTGCCTGAGGAAACGCGGCCAGTCGAGCAGGCCGAGCCCCGGCAGCTTGTATTGCCACCAGCCCTTGCCGTGATAGCCGATCGCCTGCAGGGCCTCGGCGTCGATCGCCGTATCCTTAGCATGCAGAATGGCGATGCGGTCACTGACCGCCTCCAGCGCCCGATAGGGATCGACGCCGATGCGGATGAGGTGCGAGGGGTCGAATTCGAGGCCGAAGCGGCGGTCCTCGATCCGCCGAAAAAGCTCCTGCCATCCCTTTGGCGTCGTGCCGATGAAATTGTCTTTCGGCCCCGGCCAGTTCTCGATGGCGAAGGTGAGGCCGCTGTCTCTCGTCTCTGCGATCAACCCGTTCGCGAAATCGGCGAAGTCATCGTAATTGGCTTCGTCGCTTGCGGTATCGTCTCGGCCGGGAAAGATCACGAAGATCGGAACGCCGGCGCCGCCGATCGCCTTGGCAAATTCCGCAGTTCTCGCCCGAAGCTCCCGTCGCTTGTCGCGGTCGGCATCGAGCTGATTGCCGAAAAAAGTGATCGAGGAAACGAAGAGGCCGCGGCTTCGTGCCAGCGAGACGGCGTCGGCCACCCGGTCGGGCGTCTTGATGTGGCCGCCGACATCGATCTCGATCGCATCGAACCCCGCCGATGCGGCGAAGTCCACCACTTCCTCCAGCGGGCGGTCATTGAAAGTCGAGGTATAGAAGCCGATCCTCACCATATCCTCCGATCATCATCAAAATCCGGGGGCCCTGCGGCCGTTTCAACTGTTCAGCCGATCCATGAATTTCAGCGGCGAGCGCGTGCGCTGCGCCACATCTGCCGATGCGAGCATCAGGGCAGCCGCCATCGGCATTGCCGCCGCGCCCATGGCCGAGGCGTCCTCGCCGATCGAGGCGCGATGCAGCGACGGCAGGTTCGTGTCCTCGGGGTCGAGATGTTCGTGCACATAACGCAGCAATTCATCGACGATGCGGATCGGCAGCCGGCCGCCGACGAGCACGGCGTCGGGATCGACGATCATGGCGATATGTTTGACCGCGACAGCGAGATGCGCGCTCATCTCCTTCAGCCATTGCGAAACGAGGCGCTTGCCGCGGGCATCGAGCATCAGCAGATCCTGCGGCACGCTCACCTTGATACCGTGCCCGGCGAGGAAATCATAAAGGAAGAACAGTGAGAAGATCTCACCGAGAAGCTGAACCTTCTGCGCCTCGCCGTCACGGTCGTCGGCAATCGGAAGCCAGCCGATCTCGCCGCTGAGGCCCATGGCGCCGCGATGGCCGTTACCATCGAGAACGAGGCCGCCGCCCGGGCAGGCATTGACGGCAATATAGAAGAAGCTGCTGCTTTCGGCGCCGAGGCCGTAGTTGAGCTCGGCAAGGGCGGCGGCATTGGCTTCGTTTTCGGTGAAGACGGGATGCGGCGTCAGGCTCTCCAGGGCGGCGCGCACGTCGAAATCAGTCCATTCCTGGTAGGCGTCGGGCTTGCCGAGCAGCGAGATTTCGCCGAGCCAATCCGGCATGGCAAGGCCGATGCCGGCAAGGCGCGCATCGTCGATCAGCCGGCTGCGCTGGAAATGCGAGATCGCATCTGATGTCAGCTGCATGAATTCCGCCGGCAGGATGAACCGCTTCTCGTGATGTACCCGGGCGCGCACATTGCCGACGGCATCGACGGCGAGAATCGTCAGGTGGTCGCGGTCGATATTGATGCCGATCGCGTAATAAGCATCCGGATTGATCTCGAGCTCTATCGCCGGCTGGCCCCTCAGCCCATGCCGACGGCGGGCTTCCATGATTAGGCCCTCGTCGAGCAGGCGGTCGACGATGCGGGCGATCGCTGGTTTGGTAAAGCCGGTTTGCCTGGCGATCTCGGCCCGCGAAATCGGCGCCTGACGGTGGATGCAGCGGAGCACGACGGCCCGATTGTGCTCGCCCGCATCTTCGACATTGGCGCCCGTCAGATCGGGAGAGTGCCTGGCGCCGAGTGTCTCGTTCATGCGTTCAATCCTTCCGCACGCGTGAAGAGTGAAGCAGACCTCTTCATCCCTTCACCGCGCCGCTGGTCATCGCACCGAGGATCAGCCTCTGGAGCGACAGGAAAGCCACGATCGCCGGAACGACCGCAATCAGACAGGCGGCGGCAAGCAGCTGGATGGACGAGTCGGTCTGCATGCCGCGGAAGTTAAAGATTCCGACGCCGATCGGCATCAGGTCATTTTTGGTGAGCAGCAGGAAAGGCACCAGGAATTGCGACCAGCCGGCAATCACGGTGATGATGAAAACCGAGGCGATGCCCGGCGCGGACAGGGGCAGGATGATGCGCCAAAACACCGAGAACCGATTGCAGCCGTCGATCATCGCCGCCTCATCGAGGCTGCGCGGAATGCCGTCGACGGTGCTCTTCAACAGCCAGGTCGCCAAGGGAACGCCGAGCGCGATATAGACCATGACGACGGCAAAATGTGTGTCCAGCAGGCCGAGGCGGTTCATGTAGCGGTAGAGCGGCACCATGATGACCAGCGGCGAAATCATCTGGAAGAGTAAGAGCCCCATCATCGAGAGGCCCTTGCCGCGGAACTGGAAGCGGGAGAAAGCGTAAGCGGCGGGCAAGGCAACGATCAGCACGCCGAGCCCGCTCAAGGCCGCAAGCTTGAGGCCGTTCCAGAGATAGATCGGAAAATAGCTGTTGTTGAGAACGGTGATGAAGTTCTGGATGGTGGGGTTGTCGGGAATGTAGCGCGCCGCGCCGCGATAGACCTCGCGCTTGTCACGCAGCGCCATCGACAGCAGATAGGTAAGGGGGCCGGCGAAGAAGACGAACATCACCAGCATGAAGAGATAGCTGATGGCATCGCCGAGCCGGGTTCCGGTGCGTCCGCTCATTGCTCTTCCTCCTTCGGCAGGAACGATGCGTAGACGAAGGCAAGCCCGAGGCTGATGATGAGCATCAGCACCGAGAGCACGCTGCCGCCGGAGAGATCGTAGTTTCGGAAGACGATATTGAAAACGTAGAGCGAGATCACCTCGGTCGCGCGCCCGGGCCCGCCGCCGGTCAGCGTGATGATTGCATCGAAGGTGTTCACCGTCTGAATGGTGATCAGGATCATGTTGACGAGGATGGCGGCGCGCAGCTGCGGCAGCGTGACGAAAAAGAACTGCTGAGAGGCGCTGGCGCCGTCGACCTCGGCTGCCTCGTAGAGCGAGGGATCGATCGATTTCAGCGCTGCATACATGACCACCATCGAAAAGGCGGTGCCGCGCCAGATGTTCGAGATTAGCGTCGACCAGGGCGCCATTGCCGGGTCCGAAAGCCAGGCAACGGTCGGCATGTGCATCAGCCTCAATATGCTGTTCAGCGCGCCGTAAGGCGCTTCGGAAAACAGCATCTGCCAGATGATGCCGCCGGCAATGCCCGGCACGACCCAAGCGACGAGCGCCGTGGTCCTCAGGATCGTGGTGCCGAACAGGCCGCGCTTTTCGCCGCGAATGACGGTGACGGCGACTGCAAGACCGAGGATCTGCTGGCCGATGACACTGCCGCCGACGAAGATCAGCGTCGCCCAGAGAATGTCGGGCAGTTGCGGCGAGCTCAGCGCATTGCCGATCGAGCCCAGCGTATAATCCTGGGTGTCGCCGATCAGCGTCGCATTGGTGAAGGACAGCCGGAAAACATCGATGACGGGATAGAGGTAGAATATGCCGATGACGATGATCACGGGCATGATCCAGGGCAGCGGCGCACCGGCGAACCGGCGCATGAACGTTCTGCTTTGAGGCGGGCTGTCAGCCTCGATGGCAATAGGGCTCATTGGCTTCTCTGTCCGGGTTTGGCACTGTCGACGGCGCCTGCTGACAGGCGCTGTCGCGCTCAGAAGCTGCCCCTCACCCTAGCCCTCTCCCCGTAAACGGGGAGAGGGGACGTGCCCTGCGAGGCGCTAGTGAGGGACGGAGAGGTCGCGGCTTGTCCCTTCGCCCCGTTTACGGTGAGAAGGTGGCGGCAGCCGGATGAGGGGCTGGCCGCGGCTAGCAACATCACAGACGCTTGTAAGCCTCCATCGCCGCGCTGAATGCGGCGTCCAGGGCTTCTTCGGGTTTCTTCGTTCCCGAGAGCACGTCGCCCATCATGATCTGGATCTGGTTCGAGATCTCCGGATAGATCGGCACGCCTGGGCGTGCCTGGCCGTCGACCAGCGCATTGGCGAAGGTCTTGTTGGCTTCCGTCGAGAAGACCTCGTACTTATCAAACAGCGACTTGCGGGTCGGCAGCTGCTGCTGCAGCGCGTTCGCCGGTCCCATATACACCTCGCGCGCCAGATTGGCGCACATTTCGATCTTCTCCTTGTCCTTGCTGAAGGAAGCGATCGTCCAGCCGCCGGTGCCGGTCGAGCGTTCATTGGCCGAGGGGCCGGGGATCGGCGAGAAGGTCCAGTTCTTGAAATCGTCCTCGTCGAGCGTCGACTTCAGCTGCGCATATTGCCAGTTGCCGCCGATGAAGAGCGCCGTCGTTGCCGCTGCGGCCGCGGCGTTCATGTCGTCATAATTGGCGATGGTGGTGACGCGCTTGGGGGCCGCGCCGGAATCGACGAGATCCTTGAAGTAGTTCAGCGCCTTCAGGAATTTCTCCTTGTTCTCGCCTTCGCCGAAGATCGGCTTGCCCGAATCGTCGACGAGCTTGCCGCCGAGCGCCCAATAATTCGCGAGCCAGTCGAAGGTGGTGCCTTCCCAGCGCCCGCCGTTGAAGAGCACGCCTTCCATACCTTCCTTGGTGGAGGCAAGGGCAGCCTTCTTCAGGTCGTCCCAGGTCGCAGGCGCATCTGCGACGACAGACTTGTTGCGGTAGAGCACGCGAAGGTCGGTATCCCACCACCAGGCGCGGATCGTCTGGTCCTTGTCGGTGATGCCGCTGCGTATGAAGGGGAAGAGGTCGTCTACTTCTTCCTTGGAGAAGTAGGGCGTGAAATCGGCCAGCACGTGGTTGACCATGAACTGTGACAGCACGAAGGAGTCGACGGCGGCGCAGTCCGGCGCATTGCCGGCCTTGGCCTGTTCCAGCATCTTGGCCTGTTCGGTGCCGATGTCGGAGGACATAAACTGCATCTGCAGCTTCCAGTCCGGGTGCTTCTTGATGAAGTCGACGAAGAGCTTCTGGTAGCCCTCGGCGATGGCGGGATCGGAATTGTTCGGGCTATCGTTCGTCAGGCGGACGACGAGGGTCTTCGGCGCATCGGCAGTGCCGATCCGGTCTTTGGTGGCAAGTTCCTGGGCAAAAATCGTCGATGCTGAAAATAAAACAGTGCTCAGCGCCAATGCGCCGACGGTTGCGCTCTTCATGATGGGTCTCCTCCCCATTTTGAACGAATACAGCCTGGCGGTCGGTTGACCTCTCCTCATTTCCGTGCTGCATTAATTAGATTAAGTTACTTTGATTTGATGTCAAGCCAGAGCTTGGGAGGATGAGATGCTGGCGGCATTCAACAGCAGCTAGTGCGGGCCCCGGTTTTCGGAAGGGATGCGCATCAAATTAAGTTATCGAGAGCGCCGTAGGGGCGCCGGCGCATCCAACCCGCAATTTTCCTGAAGAAAAGCCCGGTCGATCTCGGCTGGCCGCGATGGTGTCGGTTCGTTTTGGCTGGCCGCAGCGGCAGCCGCAAACTGAAGTCCATGGAGGAGAAGATGCGTTTACTCATTGTCGGAACCGGGGGCATGGCCAATCAGCACGCGACCCACTTCAAGGCGATCGAAGGCGTCAGCGTCGTCGGCGGCGTCGATGTCGTTCCCGAGCGGCTTGCGGCATTCTGCACCGAACACGGCATCGCCAACCATTTCACCACGCTCGAGGAGGCGCTCGCCTGTGGCGAGTTTGATGCGGTGGCGAACGTCACCCCTGACCGCATCCATCATCCGACGACGCTGCAGGCGGTCGCCGCGGGCAAACACGTCTTCTGCGAAAAGCCGCTCGCCACCGATGCCGTCAAGGCCATGGAAATGACCGAGGCGATCGAGCGGGCCGGCAAGGTCGGCATGGTCAACCTCACCTATCGCAATTCGCCGGCGCTGCAGAAGGGCCGGCAGATGGTGCTCGCCGGCGAGATCGGCGCGGTGCGCCACGTCGAGGCGTCGCATCTGCAAAGCTGGCTGGTCGGCCGCCATTGGGGCGATTGGAAGAGCGAAAGCAAATGGCTCTGGCGGCTGAGCAAGAAGCACGGCTCGAACGGCGCGCTCGGGGATATCGGCATCCACATCGTCGATTTCGCCTCTTATGGCTCCGGCCTCGACATCGCCCATGTCTTCGCGCGGCTGAAGACCTTCGACAAGGCGCCGGATCATAGGATCGGCGAATATGATCTCGACGCCAATGACAGCTTCACGATGAATGTCGATTTCACCAATGGCGCGATCGGCACGATCCAGGCGACGCGTACGGCCGCCGGCCAGATGGATCAGCTTCGTCTCCGGGTCTATGGCGAAACCGGCTCGGTCGAGATGATCTACGATACCGGCAAATCGAGCTTGCGCGCCTGCCTCGGCGAAGACGTGCACACGGCGACCTGGCGCGACATCCCCTTCGATCCCGTCGAGACGAACTACCAGCGTTTCGTCCAGGCCGTGCGGGCGGGCAAGACCCAGGAACCCTCCTTCCGGCGCGCCGCCAATATCCAGAAGGTGCTCGACAAGGCGCTCGCCTCCGATCTCAGCCACGCCGACGAGGCGCTTGCGTAAGCCGGTCAAAGCGCGCAGCGCCTTTGGTCTTACGCCGACGCCGGCGGCAGCAGCAGGGTGTTGAGGAAGGGCAGGAGGGCAGCACCCAGCGCCACGCCTCCGCCGCTGAAGCTTGCCGGCCGCATCGGCGAAATCCAGGGCGTCAGCAGCGGCCTGGTCGAGGTGTCGCGCCGCTCGACGGAAAGCTGATGGATCAGCGCCCCGATCACGCCCTGCGGCAGGTCGCCGCCGATCATGACGACGCTCGGGGCGATGAAGCCGGCCATGGCGATGATCGGGTCGAGCAGATGGCCGGCGGCCTCGCGTATCCATTGCGACAGCGACGGCGAGGAGAATTCCTCGCCCTTGAGCAGGCGCGCGAAGTCCTCGTCGCCGATGCGTGAGCGCAGAGAATCGAAACCGACGACCGTGTTGAGCTGGACATTGTCAGGCCCGGTCAGCATTTCGCCGATGCTGCCCGCCCGCCCATGCACGCCGGAATAGGGAATGCCCCGGATGAGGAAGCCCGCCTGAACGTCATCGTCGATGATGATCATCGCAAGCCCCCCTTCCGGCATGGCGCTGCCGATCGTGCGCTCGGCAAGCAGGCTCGCCGTGCATTCGTTTTCGACATAGGGACGCGCAATCGTCGACATCGCGGAGAGCTGCTCGCTGCGCGCATCGCTCCAATCGTTGGCGGCGATCCCGAGCCCGACGATCGGCAATGTCGCACGCCGATCGACCATGTCCCTGACCGCCGCATGCACCGCGCCGACGCCGTCCTCCGGCTCCACGTCGAAATACACCCGGTCATGCACCTGGCCGCTGAGATCGATCAGGACGATCTCACCGCGCGTCCGGCGAAGCTTGACGCCGATCGAAAACGCGCCCTCCGAGCGCAGCGAGAATTCCGTGGCTGTTGCCCCACCGCCGAGCCCGTTGCGCCGGTTCGAGGTCACGAGCTTCTCATCGGCGAGCCGCCGCAGGATGTTGGTGATGCCGGGGCCGGTCAGTCCGCTATGGCGGCCAAGCTCGGTGCGCGTCAGCGGCCCATGCCGGCGGATGGCTTCCAGGATGACACGAATATTCCGGTCGGCGATCTCCCCCGACCTCAGACCCACCGTTTTGGCGCGCGCGGCGCCCATCTCCTGAGCGTGAAGCCGACGCGGCCCTGACCGAAGATACCGCATGACGGTCTTTCCTAGAGCAACATTTCGGTTGTGTAACACGCTTGCCCGTGTTCGTAACGATTTTCCAATAGACACGGGGCTAACTCATTCCGTTGCCTGCTTCAGGAGGTCAGGATGGCGTTTACACCGACGACGGCCGAGTTGATGTCAACCATCGTTCGCTTAGAGCAGAAGTATCGTCGATACGACAAGGCGACTGCTCTTTTCGCTGTCTACGAAAAGCTCTGCGAGCGTTTCGAAGAAGATTTGGCGCAGGAGCGCGATGTTCTGCTCAGCAAGGCAGCCGCATTGATGGTGATAAAATATTGGGTCGAGCAGGCGGCATGAAAAGGTTCTCGACTGACGAGACCCTTTTCCTAAAGATAAGTTGGGCATTCTCCGCCGCCGACGGCGAATCAAGCAGCCATTCCTTCTAATAGCTGCAAGGGCGATCGTTGCCGAAACCGTCGCGGCAAGCCGGCCTGAGTGCGAAGTCAGCGCTGGAGTATCCAATCGAACCGGTCTGCGCCGGGTCGGGAGAGCTCGTCGTGCAAGACGACGTCGACATGGCAACGGCGATGAGCATTGCCATCGCTGCGGCCAATTTCCGAATCCGTAGCATCCCTCAACCCTCCCTTCGCTCGCTCACAGCCAGCGTCTTCAGTGTGATTGCCAAGCAGATAGGTCGATGCTGCGACCGGTAAACTGTCGCAGCGATCAAGATTGCATTATTCCTTCCGGCTGGTCGCCTACTTAGAAGGCAGGGAAGGGAATTTCCGACGGACTCGGAGGCTGGAGAGAGCTCCGGCCGGCCGGTCACGCAGAAACGACATGGCACAGGCCGTTGAGAAAATCACGCTCAGTGTTGGACGTGACATCACTTTTGATAAACTTATCTGGGCGATCAAAACGTGCGTCGGATGAAGGCAGGCGGCTCGATCCAAAATCTCTCAGAGGACATAGCGCGCCGCGGATCGCTGACCAGCCGGAATGTTCGCCGGCAGATGGTTTTCCATGCTATCATGGGCCTGCAAGGCTCGAGTTCGACGTCTGCAATATGGCAGAGGCCGAACGCTACTTTGCCCCGGCGTAGGGAGTTTGCGCCAGCACGGGCTCGACCCCGCCTTTTTTGATTGATCGGGAGGAGGTTGTTCATGTCCACGAATAGTGTCGACCGCCCGCTGCAGCCGGGCGACCGGGCACCGAATGTTGTCCTCGATGCGATCTCGCGCGAAGGCAAGATCGCGCTCGATGATTTTCGAGGCCGCAGCCCGTTACTGATCGGTTTATTTCGAGGCCTGCACTGTCCGTTCTGTCGGCGTCATGTTTCGGCGATGGCGCAGCTCAACCCTGCCCTGAAGGAGAAAGGCATCGAATGTCTCGCCGTCGTCAAGACGCCCGTCGAACGGGCGCGGCTCTACTTCCGTTACCATCCACTACCCAACCTTATTAGCGCATCCGACCCGGAGGGGGCTTCGCATCGCGCCTTCGGTTTACCCATCCTCGAGCTCACGGAGAATGAAACCGAATGGCCGCACAAGCTCGGAATGGACGCGGTCATGACAATGCGGATCGATTTGCCGCGGGAGTTGCCCGTGCCGATGAACCCGGCTGCGGCGGGCGACTTTCTTGAGAAAAAGGACCCGTATGAAATGACGGCGGCCGACCAGCAGATTATCATCGCCGGTCACATGCCGCTTATCGGCGAGTTCCTGCTCGATCGGGAAGGCACTGTGCGCTGGAGTTTCACAGAAGCCGAAGATGGAGGCCAAAATCTATGCCGGGCGCCGAGTCCCGAAGAATTGATGTCCGCAGCTTCCCAAGTCGCACTTCAATAAGCTGCTGAAAAACTCGTTCGATGACCACTGTCCTCAGACGGTTGGCTCTTATAATTGGCGAACTCGCAGAGCTTCCCGTTGTTGACGATGATCAGCAGGTCTGGCGCCACCAGCAGACCGCGGGCCTGCGAAGCCCGCGGTCGGTCGTTACGCCGCTGCACCAAGTCCGTGGCGGGCAACGGTCACCAGAAACAGTAGCATCGAGGCCAAAGTCAGCATCGCGCCAGCGCTCGCGATCCTCCCTCGAGGAACATGGCAATGCCTGGGACCATGAAAGCGACACCGAGGATGGCAAGTCCGGCGTGAACGCGGGAAGGATCCCCTGTGCTGCTGTTGGGGTCAGTCGGTAATACAGGCCAAACAACGCCAGCGTCGTCCATCCCACCAAGTTGAGATGCGCATGGGCCGGTGCCAGCATGTGGTCCTCGCTGATTGCCATCTGGATCCCCCATCCCATGCCACAGGTGACACACGCGACGGCCGCGAGGAAGAAGATAAAGGCGATGTCACGCATATCAGCCCCTCTGCGCCAGCCCGGGGCCAGTAAACTGCGAGCCATAGCGTGCCGCACATTCGGCAACAGCGGCGATGTCACGCGGAATTTGAAAACCGGCTGCGGCGACTTCTTTGAAAAAGCCTTCAAAGCCACCCGGCGTCAGCACAGCGATGCAAACAGCGCCGTCGGGTCCGGTGCGGAAGCTATGACGCTTGCCGCGTGGGATATGCGCAGTCTCCATTGGACCGCGCCGAAACACGGTGCCCTCAAGTTCGAAATCAACGACGCCTTCCAGCACAAGGAAGGTTTCGTCCTCGGCCTCGTGGACGTGCGAAGGCGGGCCTTCAAGCGGGCCGGAAACGCCGTGCACGATGGACATGGCGCCTTGAGTGTCGGCGGAGGACAACAGGATGCGATAGGTGGTGCCGTTCCAGCTATGGGCCTGCTGTGGCTGGGTGTATATGTTCATGATGCAGGGACCTTTGTGGTTGGTTGATAGGAGCGTCCCCGATATGGCGCGCCGACCGGCTTGTGTTAAATTGAATGATTATATCGACTGAATTGGTCCCATGAATTTATCCGCGTTCGACCTCAACCTACTGAAAGTGTTGGATGCCTTGTTGCGCGAACGGTCTACAGTGCGCGCTGGGGAGCGGGTTGGCCTATCGCAGCCGGCTGTGTCGGCGCCCTTGGGCGGTTGCGCGCCGCCTTCGGTGATCCACTGCTGGTGCGTGATGGCCAGCAAATGCGCCCCACCGAATTTGCACTTGGTTTGGTCTTGCCGTTGACGCAATTGCTTGAGGATTCAGGCCGCCTCCTGAACCCGGCAAGCTTTGACCCAGTGAGCGCGGTGCAGACTTTCCGCATTGCAGCCTCGGATTTTTTCACCGAGATGATGCTTCCCGGTCTACTGGCTAACTTGGAACAGCGGGCGCCGGGCATTTCGTTGCGCTATACTGACTCGCTCAGTCTTCAGACCATGGATGACCTACGAGAAGCCAGGCTGGATCTGATCTTGTTGCCTGCGGGCAATTTTTCGCCCTGGGTCGATTGGCGACCGATTTTTCATGCCAGTTATGTTGTTGTTGCGCGACAGGATCATCCGGTTCTACGCCAGCACGGTGTTACGCCAGCGGCGGCAATGCCCGTCGAACTGTATTGCGGTCTGCGCCACGCCGTCTTCCGCGTCATCGAAATGGCACCTGATCGAGAAACTGCCGCACTTGCTGCACTGGGCCTGCGACGCGAAATGGTCCTGTCGGTACCCACTTTTACGGCCGTTTTACGGTCTGTGGCCGCGACAAACCTCGTCGGAATTGTACCGCGCCGGATGGCAATGAAAGTGGCCAGCGCAGAGGGGCTTGCCATTCACCCGCTGCCCTTTGCTTTGCCGCCGACGCTATTGGCAATGGCTTGGCACCGGCGCAATTCCGCCTCCCGTGCACACGCCTGGCTGCGCCATCAAGTCTCCGAAATACTCACGCCGCTCGATGATCTTGAACAGGCCAGCGGCGGTTGCGCGTTATTGGGAAGCGCTGGCAATGTCGATTGATTCCAAGCCCCGTTCGCGTCCCATGTCCGGCTTGATGTAACGGCTGCTCAGGATATTGGAAGCCGAAAGCCGACCGTCAGTTCGCCAGACGTCGAATGAAGGGGCCTTGGTTCCCATCAAGGCGTGACAGTCATAAGATTTAGGGTCGAGTTCATCGTTCACTGGATCGGCTCCGAGATCATCGCGCTTTATTTATGTTCGGACATCTGATTCTTGTGGGCAGGAACGACGCGTCGCTCGAGCCACAGATACGCGGCGGCCGTCCAGGAAAACCCTTGGCCGCCGCAGCCTTCGCCGGTGACGGGGTCGAAATATTCGGCAAAACCTTCCGCTTCGATCGCCGCAATCGTCGACTTCCGCAGCTCTTCGGCGCTATCCGCGTGGCCATTGCGCTTCAGTCCGTCGATCAGCAGCCAGTTGATGACCGCCCAGGCGGGGCCGCGCCAGTAGCGCTTCGGCTCCCAGCTCCGGATGCCCGGCTTGGTGGTCGGGAAGGCGACCTTGAGGTTCTTGGACCAAGCCTTCATCTCATCGACCAATGCATCCGCGACCGGTTTTTCGAGGTCGACCGAGAGGAGCGGGATGAAGCCGGCTTGCGTTGCTGCCTCGATATCCTGGCCAGAAAGAAGATCGCGCGAGACAAAGCGTGACAGGGCAGGGCGCCACTGGGCGAGAATCCCCTTCCGGGTCAACACATTGAACGCTGCGATCTCGGCCACGTCGTCTACTCGGCCAAACGCGCGGGCAAGGGCTTCCAAGTCTTCGCCGGCCTTGAGGAGGATCGCGGTCGTTTGGATCTCGGCGACCTTGAATGGCGCCTTTTCCCATTGCTTCGCCGGATCCCAGCCGCAGGCGGCATAGGTATCGACGAGATGGATGAAACGGCGGTAATCCTCGTCGCGCGGGCGCATGTCGGCATCCACGTGGCCGGTATCCTTGCGCTCGACAGGCGTATCGGTGGTGGTCGGTACGCGGGCGAGTGCGATGTCCCAGGCGGGAGAATTGTCGCTGCCGCTTTCCCACGGATGCAGCAGCGCGACGAGACCGGTGCCATCGGGATCGCGGGCGGAATACCACCAGCGATGCCATTTCAGCGCTGCTTCGTAGAGGCGCAGGGTGCGCTCCTCGGCATCACTGCCTGCGGCTTCATGCAGCCTGCGCAGTGCGATCGCGAAGACCGGCGGCTGGGTTATGCCGGAGGTCGGGATACGGTGCTTCGTGCGCCAGACATTCGGCCCCGGGAAATATGTATCGCTTGGCGCGTGGAAGACGATATGCGGAATCATCCCGTCGGCCCACTGGCCCTCGACCAGCCGCTCCAACTCGCGATAGGCGCGGTCTATATCGTAGAGCGCAAAGCCCATGGCGACGAAGGCCGAATCCCAGTTCCACTGGAAGGGGTAAAGCCGGTCGGTCGGCACGGTATAGCCGCCACGATCGTTGGCGGCGAGAATGCGCTTCGCCTGGTCGATATGCACGTTCATTTCGGATACTCCGGTCTTCTTAGGCCAAAACGGCCGGAAAGGACTTACCGCTTTCGGGAGAAAGCCAGGTGATGCGCTTCTGGTCGAGCTTCAGACCGATCGTGTCGCCGCTCCTCACGGTTTCCGAGGCCGGCAGGATGACGCGCACCGGCTGATCGTGAATCGAGCCGGTCAAAAGCAGGTGCGATCCCATCGGCTCGGCAACACGCACCCTCATTTCGAGGCCCTGTGGCAGCGGCGCGAGTTCGACGGCCTCGCCGCGCAGGCCAAGGATGATTTGATCGCCGGATTCCTGTGGCGCGGCAAGCTGTTCGGCGCCCGCCGCCACCTGACCATTCAAAACCGGGACCTGGATGAAGTTCATCGGCGGGTTGCCGATGAAGCCGCCGACGAACCGTGTTGCCGGGTGGTTGTAGATCTCGACCGGGTGGCCGACCTGCTCGACCACGCCGCCATGCATGACGGCGATGCGGTCCGAAAGGCCCATGGCTTCCGTCTGGTCGTGGGTCACATAGATCGTCGTCGTCCCTGCCGCTTGCAGTACGGTCTTGAGCTCGGTGCGCATTTCGAGGCGGAGCAGCGCGTCGAGGTTCGAAAGTGGCTCGTCCATCAAGAGAACTTTTGGTTCGACGGCAAGGGCACGGGCGACCGCGACGCGCTGGCGCTGGCCACCGGAAAGCTTGTTCGGGTAGCGGCCGAGATATTGCTCGATATGCAACAGGCCCGCGGCCTTCTCGACTTGCGCCTTCACGCGTTCGTCGTCGGCCTTCTGCATCCGCAGCCCGAAGGCGACATTCTCATAGACCGTCATATGCGGAAAGACCGCATAGTTCTGGAAGACCATCGCAAGGCCACGATCCATGGGAGGCAAGCCGATCACCGACTTGTCGCCAATACGGACATCTCCCGATGTTGCTGTCTCGAGGCCGGCGATGATGCGCAGCAGCGTGGTCTTGCCGCAGCCGGACGGACCGAGCAGCGAGACGAATTCGCCGTCGTTGATCGTCAGCGAGACCTCTTTCAGCGCCTGGAAGGCTCCGAAGCTCTTGCGGATGCGGTCGATGACAATATTGGCCATAGCTCTGGTCCCGTTATTTGGAGGAAATGCCCCAGATCGCGAAGAGGTAACGTCTGACTGCGAAGATGAAGACAACCGAGGGAAGGATGAGCATCAGGCCCCCGGCAAAGCGATAGTGCATCGGGCTTTCCGACAGCACCGTCAGCAGGTAGGCGGTCAGCGTGCGGTTGCGCACTGTCAGCACCGAGGCGGCAAAGACCTCATTCCACGAGATGACAAAGGCAAAGACCGCGGTTGCGACGATGCCGGGAAGCGCCAAGGGTGCCACCACCTTGAAGAAGGCCTGGATGCGGGTGCAGCCGAACACCCAGGCGGCTTCCTCCAACTCCTTAGGCACGCCGAGGAAAATGCCCTGCGTGACGAGTGCCGCGAAAGGCAGCGCCAGGACCGTATGGATGAGGCCGACGCCGAGGATCGTATCGTAGAGGCCGAGCCGAATGAAGGAGACTGTCAGCGGCAATGCCAGGATCGCCAGCGGGAAGGCGCGGGTCAGCAGCACCAGAAGCCTGTAGCTGTCCTTGCCGCGAAACTCGTAGCGGGCGAGCGCATAACCGGCAGGCGCGCCGAGCAGGATGGACAAGGCGACTGTGATACCTGCTGCACCCAGCGAATTGAGAAAGGACTGGACGACGCCTTCGGTCTTCAAGAAGAGAAGGAAGGGCTCGAGCGAAATGCCCGTGGGAAGGCCGGTCTTCGGCCAGACATAGACGCCCTGGCGACCGCCGAGCGCGCCGAGCGCGACCAGATAGATCGGCACCAGCACCCAGGCGCAGAGCGCGACGATGCCACTCCACAACAGCCAGCGGCTTGAGGAGACGAAGCCGGCAGAGTTGGGGATGTCCTTGGTCGTGCTGATGGTATCCGTGGTCATGGCAGGCGCTCCGGATCGACCTTCAAGGCCTTCAGATAGATGAGCGTGGCGGCAAGCGAGATGATCATGATCAGCACCGCGTAGGCCGCGGCGACGCTGTAGTTCTGGTTCTGGTTCTGCCAGTTGTAGGCCTCGCCGACGAGAACCGGGAAATTGCGGCCGCCGAGCGCATAGACGACCGCGAAGACCTCAAAGGCGAGCACGGTGCGCAGGATCAGCGCCGATTGCAGAGCCGGGCGGATCAGTGGCAGGGTGATCCGCCAGAAGCGTGTCCACGGACCTGCACCGAAGATTTCGGCGGCTTCTTTGAATTCCTTCGGGACTTGGTTGAGGCCGGCGACGATGATGACCATGACGATGGCCGTGCCACGCCAGATTTCGGCAACCGCAATCGCGATGAAGAGCGCGACCGGCGTCTGGTAGGAAAGCCAGCTTGCCTGCCTGCTGATGATACCGAGGCCGAAGAGCAACGAGTTCAGATAGCCGCTATTCTGCAGAATCGATAGCCAGACGAGACCGGCGGCGAGATCGGAGATGCCGAGCGGGATTGTCCAGATCCACAGGATCGTCTCGCGCCCGCGGCCGACCTTGGCGACCATTGTGCCCATGGCAAGCGCAATGGCGATCTGCACCGGCACGACCGCGATCGTCAGCAGGAAGGTGTTCTTCACCGAGCGAGTGAAATTGATGTCGGTTACCATGCGCTCGGCATTCGCTAGCGACGGCGCGCCATTGTCCGAAACCGCCAGCCAGATCGTCTGCACCAGCGGCACCACAAACAGCAGCGCGAGAAAGGCGACGGATGGCAGGATCAGCAGATAGGGAATCCAGGGTCGGCTATTAGTCATCGGCTTCCGCCTCGACGAGCAGAGGGTTGAAAGAGCGCCCGGGCATTTCGCCCGGACGCGTCTCGGGCGGATTTATTCGACCGGGCAGGGGCCGTCGCTCTTGGCATCAGGCGCCCAGCAGGCAGCTTTCGTGTCGGTCATCAGCTTGGCCATCGTGGCGCCCTGGGTCTTCAGCACGTCTGCAACGGGCTCGTTCTGCAGCACGATGCGCTGGAAACTGTCCATGTAGACCTTGTTAAACTCACCGCCCTTGTCGCCGAGACCGACTGGAAGCAGCGAGATGATAGCGTCTTTGGACGCCTGGGTGGCGGTGACCGCACCAGCGAGAAGGGCGACGCCGGCGTCGAGATCCGGCGGCAGCTTGACGTTCAGGGTCGGAAAGAAGCCGACCTTGGAGGCGGTCAGGAGCTGCGTGTCCGGCATGGAAAGGTGCTCGATGATCTTTTCTGCACCGGCTTTGTCGGGCGCGCCCTTCGGAATGGCGAGACCGGCAACGACTGGCATGTAGCCGCGACCCTTGGGACCGGCGGGAGCGGGGAAGACCACATAATCATCCGGTGCGGCGGAAATGGCATTCTTCAGCCGGGCGATGTGGTCCCAGGCGACCATGACTTCACCGGCAGCGAGCGGCTCCTGCATGAAATCGTAGCTGGTGGAGTTCGGTGTCACATAGGCCCACAGCGTCTTCAGCTTCTCCCAGCCGGCGGCCGCATCGGCGCTCTGGAAGGTCCGCACGACACCGCCCGTGAAGGACGGATAGAAATAGCCCTGGAAATAACGCGCCATCAGCCCCTTCGGGCCGGCCGGGAAACCGATCTGCGGCTGGCCCGTCGCCTCCTGCATATTCTTGCCCCATTCGATCAGCTGATCGTAGTTCAGAGCGTTCACGTCGGCGCCAGCCGGCAGGTATTGCAGCGCTTCCTTCTTGGCAGCCATCACATAGGTCGCCTGCATCCACGGGATGTACTGCTGGGTCGGCTTGCCGAGCTTGCCAAGGTCGAGCAACGACTGCGGCATGCCGCTTGCTGCCAGCTTCTTGGCGAGATCGTCGAGTGGCTCGAGCGTGTCCTTATCGGCAAGTGGCGAGAGCTCCCCATGCAGCGCACCGACGAGACTGACGGTGCGCTTACCGGCTTGACGTTCGGCCTCCATGCGGACAGCAAACTGCGGCGGCTCCTCGACCACGTAATCAACCGAGCCGACATCCTTCAACAGCTCCTCGCGGACGACGGTCGCCTCTTCGATCGGACGGAGCTGGGTAGACACGAAAACCGTCTGGGCAAGCACAGGCGAGGCGAAGGCCAGCACGGTGGAAGCCAGAATTCCAAATGACATGATATGTTTCATCTTCTCCTCCTTCATTGTTCTTTGTTTGAGATGCACTTCTGTTTATGCCGCCTTGGCGGGACGGCGATGGCTGTCGCGATCGACGAACTCGATCGCGTGAAGCTCCTGGAGTTCTGCGGCGGGCTCCCCGGCAATGGCGCGGAGCAGCAACGAGGCGAAGCTCGCGCCGAGGTTTTCGCCGGTCATGCGCATGGTCGAGAGCGGCGGGCTTGTGAAGGCGCCCATCGGCAGGTCATCATGGCCGACAATGCTGATCTGGTTGCCGCCATCGACCTCGCGTAGCGCCCGCAGCGCCCCGATCGCCATTTCGTCCGTGGTACAGACGAGTGCGGTTGGACGCGATGGTTGGCGAAGAAGTTCCAACGCCGCGAGATAACCGCCCTGTTCCAACGGCGCGCCTTCGGCACAGAGGTCGGTCGCTAGGCCGCATTCCTCCATCGCCGCCCGCCAGCCACGGCAGCGGTCATGTGCGAAGTAATATTCCTGCGGCCCGGCGATATGGCCGATACGGCGGTGGCCGGCGGCATGGAAGCGCAGCGTCGCTGCCCGAAAGCCAGCAAAGCCGTCGCCGTCGATATAGGGATGGGGCGCCAGGCTTTCCGTGCGGCCGTTGGTGACGAAGGGAATGCCGCGCGCCTGCAGAAACTCGACGCGCTCGTCCTTCCGCTTGGTGCGGACGAGAAGCATGGCGTCGACGCGGCGGCCATCGACGAAGCGGCGGCAGATGTCGAGTTCGCTCTCGCCACGCGGCACCGGCGCAATCACCAGGTTGAGGCCGGCAGCAGCAAGGTGTTCGGCACAACCGGACAAAATATCGAGGAAATGCGGAGGGCCGATATGGCCAGGATCACTCGGCAGGGTGACCGCAACGAGCTCGGCGCGTTGCCTGCGCAGGCGCCGGGCCGACGCATTCGGCCGGTAGCCGACCTTATCGGCAGCCTCACGAACCCGTTCGCGCGTGGAGGCCGACACATCGGCATAGCCGTCGAGCGCACGCGACACCGTGGTGATGGACAGTCCCAAGGATTGCGCGAGCTGTTTGAGATTGGCCAAGATCTTCCTCCTCAAGCCAGAAAAAGAATTCTCCAAAACGTTTTGGGTGTCAAGCCAAAACGTTTTGGAATGCGTCTATATTGCGCGGCCCGAACTGAAGCGCATCGGCCATGCTCATTCTGATCCTATCGAGAGCTCAGTTATCAAGGGTAGCCGGCACGGTGGCGGTCGAATAGATCATGATGGTTTCCCAGGGATAGGGTGGACTGCCGGGCCCTCAGGCCGCGGCAGCAATCTCAGTGGCAAAGGCGCGATAGGAGTGAAGCGGACGGCCGAGGATCTTGGTCAGGCGCTCGACGTCGTCGGCGTCGGGGATCATGCCGTCGCTGACATAGCGCTCGGCCATCAGGCGCATTTCATAGGCCGTCCACTTCGGCATGAAGCTCGCCATGTTCTGCTCGAACCCGCTGGGGTCATCGCCGCCATATACGATCGGACGGCCCAGGAGGTCCGACCAGATCTTCGCCACGCCCGGGCCGGTCAGCGTATCGGGGCCGACGAGATTGATGGTCTCGATCGGCAGCTTACCAGGTGCGGAATCGCGACGGATCAGCTCGATCGCGGCGACCTCGGCGATGTCGCGGGCATCCACCATGGCGACGCCCTTGCTGCCGATCGGCATCGGATAGACGCCGTGGCCCAGGATCACGTCCTTGATCATCAGTTCATTGTCGATGAAGTAGCTCGGGCGCAGGATGGTGGCGCTGAAGCCCATCTGCACGAGCATGCGCTCGGCGCCGAATTTCACGGCGAAATGCGGCACGTTCACCGCACGATGGGCTTCGAACACCGATAGATAGACGACCCGCTCGACGCCCGCCTCGCGGGCCATGTTGAGCGTGATGATCGCCTGGGTGAATTCGTCGCCGGTGACCGCGTTGAGCAGGAAGAGCGTGTTCACGCCATTGAAGGCGCTCCGCAAGGTATCGATGTCGAGCAGGTCGCCCTGAGCGATTTCGACGCCGGGCGGGACATTGGCCTTCGAGGGATCGCGGGTCAGCACGCGGACCTTTGCACCGCGGTTGACGAGTTGGTCGACGACATGGCGGCCGACACGGCCGGTAGCGCCAGTAACGAGAATGGTCATGGTGGTTACTCCGGGTTGGGGTTCAGTTGACACCCTCCAAATTAGTGATCCACATTGATCCCGATAGACGCTAAATTTGGACACGTCGTCTCGCTGGTGAAACACATGGACCTGCTCGCCCTCGCCGATTTCAATTTGGTCGCTCGCCATGGCGGGTTCGGTAAGGCCGCGCGAGCGGCCGGCCGGCCGAAGGCGACGCTCTCCCGGCGCGTGGCCGAACTGGAGGCAAATCTCGACCTGCGCCTGTTCGAGCGAGGCGCGCGCACGCTGAAGCTCACGGAGGAGGGACGCGCGCTATTCGAGCGAACGGGCGCACTGCTGACAGAGCTTGACGAAACAGCGAAGGCGATTGCATCGGGCGGGCACATCCCCCGTGGCCGATTGCGGATCAGTGCGCCGCTGCTGTTTTCACAGACAGCACTGGGTAAGCTTGCGGCAGGATTCGTGCTGAAATACCCCGAGGTTCAGCTTGAGATCACGACGGAAGACCGAGCCGTCGACATGATCGAAGAAGCCTACGATCTGGTCATTCGCGCAAACCCGGAGCCGGATGAAACTCTCGTCGGCCGCGTTTTCCTGCATGATCGCCTGGTCGTCGTGGCAAGCCCTGACTTGTCGCGTCCGGTCGGCCGCGAGCCCGTTCCTGCCGTTACCCGTGGATCGATGGCGCGGGCCGAATCCTGGGAGGTCGCGACGCCCGGGGGAAAATTACGCCTTGCGGCAAAGCCGGTATTAAGCCTTTCGTCGTTCATGATGGTTCGCGACGCCGTTCGCGCCGGTGCGGGTGCGGCGCGTCTGCCCTTGTCGCTCGCCAGCTCCGACCTGGCCGCCGGCACGTTGGTCAGCTGGGGCGAAGTGGAAGGGTTTCGGACCGCACTATGGGTACTCTATCCGACACGGCGACTCCTGAGCGCGCGCGTATCGGCGTTTCTGGACTATCTGAAGGCAGCATTTCCGCAGGGAACGCCCGAGGAACTTGCCGCTCATATCGAATAGCAAAAGCACCAAACCTGACGCGACTTGCCATCGTGCGCCCCTTAATCCAGTGCGTTTAAAGAGCGGTTCATCGCGACGACATGCTTGATTATCCCGCAAAGAAGATGTCAGCCGCTGACTCCAGAAGCCTATCGTCATACACGGGTTGAGCGACATGGAATAAGGGACTGGCGGACGATCGTAAGATCGTTCGGCGTGCCGTTGGAGGCTCATCACCCCAGCCAATACCTCGCCCCCGGCCCTTTGCGGCCTGCCACGTCGGCAGGGTTCGCCAAGCGACATCGGTCGATCGAAAGGCAGCCGCAACCGATGCATTCGCCAAGACCGGACCGCAGGCGCTGTAACTCCGCTATGCGCTGGTCGATACGCCTTGCCCACGCGCTCGACAGCCGCGACCAATCCCGACGTGACGGTACGCGATCGGCCGGCAGCTTAGCGAGCTCGGCGCCGATCTCCTCAAGCGTCAGCCCGATCCGCTGTGCAAAGACGATGAAGGCGATCCGCCGCAATGCAGACCGGTGGTAGCGTCGATGTCCCGAGCCGGCGCGCTCGGATGCGATCAACCCACGCTCTTCATAGAAGCGCAGAGCTGATGAGGCAACGCCGCTGCGTCGCGACACGTCGGTGATGGTCAGCATCGGATCCATGCATAAATAAAAGCACGAAGCTCTCTTGACTTCAAGTTAACTTGAACTTGTAGCAATTACCCGTACCCATTGAAGGAGCATCGCAATGCAAGCGAATATCGATCTTCAAGAACTTCGGGTAGGGATCACCGGCGGCACTTCCGGCCTTGGACTGGCGCTTGTGCGGCAGCTTGCCGGGAAGGGGGCGAGCATCGCTTTCGTCGCCCGTACCGCCGCCAATGTCGAGCGCGTCGCAGCCGAGACGGGCGCGTTTGGCATTGTCGCGGACATCGGCAAGAAGGAAGACATCTACCCTATCGCGATGCAGGTCACTGCCAATCTTGGTGGCGTCGACGTCCTGATCAACAATGCATCGAGCCTCGGTCCTGTGCCTCTGGTGCTTCTTGCCGATACGGAGTGCGAGGAGCTGGAAGCGGCCCTCGTAGTCAACCTTCTCGGCATCTTCCGGCTGACGAAAGCCCTGTTCGGTGCGCTTGCCGCATCGGCGCGCGAGGGCCGCGGCGCGCTGGTGATCAACATCTCCAGCGACGCGGCGGTCAACGCCTATCCCGGCTGGGGCGCATACGGCGCGAGCAAGGCAGCACTTGCCCATCTGACGGCGATTTGGGACGCGGAGTCGAAAGCCGATGGAATACGGTTTCTTGCCCTCGACCCCGGCGATATGAACACCCCGCTGCACGCGCTGGCGCTCCCGGACGCCGATCCGTCGACCTTGAAGGATCCGGAGCTGGCCGCTGCCGAGATCATCGAAAAGATGCTCGACGTGTTGCCGGGTCACGATGCGCTTACCGCCGGAGCGGACGCGTGATCGCCGCTGATCGCCTCGATCGGCAATCGGCCAGGCTGCTCGTCGTTGAGCCGGATGGCACGATGCGCGACCTGCCGCGGGCTCACCTCGGGCCGCTTTTCGATCCTGGCGATCTGGTTGTCGCCAACGACGCCGCAACCTTGCCTGCCAGCCTGTACGGCACGCATCTCCGATGCGGAAAGGCGATCGAGATCCGCTTGGCCGGCTGGCTGTCACCCTCCGCTCCGGTCCGCTTCGTGGCGATTGCCTTCGGCTCGGGCGATCACCGCACCCGCACGGAAGATCGGCTGCCGCCACCTGCGCTGTCATCAGGCGATCGCCTCCAGCTCGGCCCACTTGAAGCCAGGGTCGAGCGCGTTCTCGACCATCCTCGCCTTGTCGAGCTTAGCTTCGAAGGCACCCGAGCAGCCATGTTTGCAGGACTGGCGCAGCACGGCAGGCCGATCCAATACGCGCATGTTCCCGAGCCATTGGCACTATGGGATGTTTGGACGAGAATTGCCGCCCGGCCGGTCGCGTTCGAGGCGCCATCGGCTTCCTTCGCGCTCGACTGGCGCACACTGCAAGCTTGGCGTCGGCGCGAGATCGGTTTTGCAACACTCACGCATGCCGCGGGCATTTCTTCCACCGGCGATCCCGCGCTCGACTCGCGCCTGCCCTTCGATGAGCCGTACCGCGTCCCTGAATGTACCGTGGCGCAGGTGGCGCGGGCGCAGCTGAGAGGCAGCCGCATCATTGCGATCGGCACGAGCGTCGTGCGCGCACTTGAAGCAGCCGCCAATCCCGATGGCAGCGTTCGTGCCGGAGATGGTATTGCGACAGGGAGCATCGCACGTGGGACTCCGCTCCGCGTCGTCGATGCGGTTCTCACTGGCGTGCACCAGCCCGGCGAAAGCCATTTCGAGTTGTTGCGCGCCTTTGCCGACGACGGCCTGCTCGCCAGCGCCTCCGCAGCTCTCACTGCATGCCGCTACCGTGCGCATGAGTTCGGCGATTCCATGCTGCTCAACCGTCAACCGTTGCTTTATCGGCGCGAACCTTCCCTTCGGGCCACATGATCGTCGATCATACGCTGCAGATGGCCCTTGGGGTTTATAGCGACAACCGTTAATGACTTCTGGAGAGTTATTCGATGGATAGAGCAGTTTGCATCGCCGTGCCTTGGCTGGCCCGCCGGCGCTGAAGCGTCGCGTCAGGTCGGTTGGAACATCGGCTCGCTCATGCAGGGTGGTGCTCGGCGCCATCATGATCAATGGCGGGATCCATCAGGAAGCCGACGTGGAACACCTCGTCGCTCAGTAGCTCTTCGATCTCGCGGCCGGAATTCACTGTCGTGCCTGCCGGCGCGACAATGAATTCCGGCCGCGGACCGGCCGCGGCGGCGACGAGTTCGCTCACGGCTCTCCGGGCAGCCCGGATTCTATGGCCTGGAATCCTCCGGCCTCAGCCGCAAGGAAGCCGCGAGAAGGCGGAGGAGGGGCTAGAGCATGCTGTTTTCATACGGAAGCATAGCCTGAGTTTGTGAGATAGTTGGCGCATTCGGCCGGCGAGAATGCGTCGAGCAATTCACCGGCCTTGCGCCATGTTGCT
>NZ_JAULSE010000028.1:0-55044 GCF_030518245.1 Rhizobium sp. CBN3 | reverse complement strand
ACGCAAATCTGACATATCGCCTTCCTTCTTTCGTTCCATCCATCGCTGAGTAAAAGGCAGGCAGCTCGCGCCGCCTCGCATGGCAATCTTCAAAACCCGTGCCATGTGGGCAGCAGCATATAAAACAGTTGTTTTGCTGATCTTCAGCTATTTAATTCCAAACTTTCGAAGGCGGGATCGACAAACTCTTGTCTCGAAACCGCCAAACTGGATGAAGCGGCTGCGAGGTCTTGTCGGTTGGAAATCGCTTGCGTCAAAGATCAACAAATCTCGTCCGTATCCTTACATCTCAGGCGAGGGACAGAAGTAGTGTGGCAAGTCGTAGAGCCAAACAGATCGGCACCGCATTGACGGCCAATCGGCTTCGCACCGCGCGTCGGAATTAAGGCCGGATGATCAGCAGAACGCATATGAAGGCACAGTAGAGATTGTCGCTTACAACAAGCTCGCTGTTATGCTGTCTCCACGAACAAATAGGAGGAATGCCGACAGCTTGGCAGCTGAAGTCTTGCAGGCCCGGATTGTTCCGCCATTGGCGAGATTGACAACGGAGCCGGTTTCGATCGTCAGCGGGCCAAATTCTGGAGGAAATGCTCGAAGGCTACAGCAAAGATCGTGAGCAAGCTATCAAGTTAAAGCGCTAGTCGCGGATGCTTTTTTCCGGCCGCACGCTCAGCTCCGACAAATTGTAGATCGCGTAGTCGAATATGGCGAAGAGCTTAAGGCAATTTTAGTAGGCGCTATAGAATGGACCGATGATCATTATCCGACGACGACATCACCGCTCATATTTAGGAAAGCGACATTTGCGCGTGCCCGCACAGTCGCAACATCGGGAGCAATAATCCCCCGTATCGGTTCAACGTCGCCGGACAAGCCCGCCAAGATTGCATCTGTGGCCTTTACGTTTTCAAGATCTCGTGCCCGACGAACTCTGCCGCTCCAGAAAGACTTCCGCTTTCCTCAGGGAGAAAGCATTCATTAAAATCGCCGCATTCCTTGCAGCTGGGAGCGCTACAAAGGGAAAAGCCTTCAGCTTCGCAAATCTTGCGGTAGAAATATTTTTTCCACCTCATGTTGCAGGTGTTGCCTGCCGCCAGCGCCGGAAAATGCGCGAACAGCAATCTCCTAAGTTCGGCTTTGTCATGCAAGCCGAGATCCCGCCAGAGGTGGTCTTCACGCATGGAACGTCGCGCAATGATCTTAGCAAAACGCACGCCCTCAGGGTCGCCTGGCCGCACATGCGCTAGGAGCATGTCGCGCAACAGTTGCTCCTCCGCATCAGGCACGCAATCACTCGCCTCTTGCAGGGCAAAGGCGCGGATAAGCCTTGCTGGGAAACTGCGGGTTGTATCCCGCAGCTCCCTAAGCGAAAGGCCGGTTGCCTCGGTCGCGGTGGCAATCCCCATCTCAATTTCTTCAAGTGCGCGCGAAAAAAAGCGGAAGAGCACATAGTCATCAAATAACTTGAGACCCATCTGGCATGGTCGGCTGAAATAGAGTGTTTGGCAATCGTCGCAGTGGTCGACGGCTAGGCCGGTTTGACGTGCGGCGTCCACAGTTGGTACCGCTACCGTCAAGACCCCGATGTGATGCACATTTGGCATGCGCTTCGTCGCTTTCTCCAATAATCGAATTCAGTTGGCTGCTTTGGTCCCCGGAAGGCGAACATTCAAAGGTTGTGCCAACTTGAGCAAGTGACAATTGAAGCCGGCTTTTCAATCACTCGATCGCCTGTGCAGCGGGAGGCGATCCCGCCTCCCGCTGTCGTCAAACGGACAAACGCAGGCTTTCAATCTGCGGCGCCGATTGAGCAGTCTGAGTGCGGCAATCTGAGGGAAGATCGAAGATCAACTGCTGCGCAACGACGCCTTAGCCGTCGATGAGAGTTATCATATGTCTCTTCGATAGTCCTCAGAGTAGTTGGAGACCGGGCCTGTTCGCCACACTCCGAGGGCCGCCGCCATAGCGAGCAACATGGCGGCGGCAGTATCTCTCCGGGATACGCAATAAAATCTGCCGCTTCCTATCTATTGCATTTTTTACGTTTCTCCGCTGACGTCGCGATCACCTTGTTTGGTTAGACGCTTTGATCATGCACCAAGGTCGCTAATCAGGAAAAATAGATTGATTGGATGCCGTCATCCGCGTTTTGAATAGCACTAAAAACGCGGCACCAAAAACGCCTGGGGACCGAGCGCGAACTCGCGACCGCGGCACTCAGCACACTTTAAGTAAGCCAACAGTGAGCGCGGCTGTTGCCCCGGTTGCGCTAGCCAAATGTCGTGATGCTCGGATGGAACTTGCCGATTGCAAATTTTCTTTCTGCTTCAGCGTCGCAAGGGGTGCCTTGATAGAAGCTCCACTCGTCAGCTTCTCGCGTCTGCAGCATGGGAGATGATTTCCAATTCTGCCGGGGTATTCGTACAGCGTACAGCTCTCGTCAAACTTGGAACACGCACCCGTTTGCATAGCCTGCCCAAGGTCGGGATCCCGTTCCGCAAATTTGGGACAAATGTCGAGCCATACGAGCGGCGACGCCGATGGCCGCCACGTTCGATTGCTGAACTCGCCTTAGTCCACTGCGCGGCTGCTGGTATGGTCCAACATCGTCGCGTACATGTTTGGCGCGGAATTGGTATGGGGGCGCGCCGGAATAAAACCACGCGTATTCAAATATCTAAATAAAGTCAACGATATGGGCGACATTGGAGCGACACGTCCGGAGCGTGACTTGAATTGAACCGAACCGAATTGGCGCAGGACCATTTACACAGCACGCTGAATCTGCATATTGCCGCGCGTTGTCGCTATCCCGAGTTGATGCACGAGTCGCTTTCGCTCCCGTCAAAAGCAGCTGGGCACGGGCTCTTTTCAAGAATTTAGAAGGCAAGGATATGGAAAATTTTGTGTATCTGTTGGAGCCGGAAAGTGCGATCTTTCGCGCCGCTGAGCTCCCTGATCGCAACAGCATTGCATCGATCTCCGGTTTAATTGGCAGTGATCTTATTCAGATGATCCGCTTCGACGACATGCACTCGCTATTTGTTGGGGAAGAAGCTTTGCGAGTTGGGTTAACCGCCTTCACGATCTTTGACGGGTACCCGATCCCTCTTGCCGGGCAGATAGCGCTTTTGGGAGGCGACGGTAGTAAACCTTATCGTTCACCGTCAATAACGATGACGGAAGCCGCGCGACGTTTTGAATGTTGCCGGCCGGTGCTTGATCCTGTGTTTGCTCCGATGGACCGAGTGGCGAACAAGGGCCTCATCGTTGCGGGCGCACTGGAAAGCCTGCAAGTGCGTATTGATCGCCGCTCCCCGGTGCTCCTATGAGCGCAATGACGAATGATAGGATCCAGGTCGCGCCGATTCGCTCAGAGTCCGCGAGTGTGCCGACATGGGCTGGAGAAACGGAAAGCTGACGCCTCAAAGCGGCGTTCACTACGTTGCCGAAGGCCTCCCGTTCAACTGGACAAAGGTCAACACTGAAGGGCGGAAGACGTTCAGTGCATTTGCCGAGTTGGAAGCCGCGAAGGAAAAAGTCGCCATTTTGGCGTGTTCGCGCTGACCCGGCTTTTGGCAACCTATGGCACCAGCTGAATGCCGAAGTAGTTGATCGCTGTCGACGGCGCAACCCGCTTTGCATGCAGACGCTGTTTCAACGCCTGCTCTCGGCGAAGTCATGCACGTTCATAGCGTAGACGAACCGGGCGAAATCATCGGCGTCGACGCAGTTGAAACATTGGACGAACGAACGGGAGCAAGACCTTGCCCTTTAGAACCTTTTTTTGCATCCTGCTGCTGGTCACGTGCACCAGCGCTGTTTCGGCCTACGCCGCCTCGCTTTCCATCTTCAAAGCGTTCGCCGTAACCTTAGCGGCTTCGGTTTTCCTTCAGGTCGTTTATTTCTTGAGCCTGCTATTTATGTCCTTCCGGCCCACGCGCGAGAGCGACAGATCGATACATTCAGGAACTCGGCAGGCAGACCAGCCACAAAAACGTGATCGCGATAAAACAGAGCAGTCCAACGTCCCCAAGCTTGACCCAAGGCGTAAACGGCGCACCCCTTAGCGGTGTAGGTATTGACCGAATTCATCAGGCGTAAGCTCAATTCGATGTCATGGAACTATTCAACAACCTCCAGCAACCGAGGACCGCTTTTTTCACCACGGTGCGGCGGTCCATGAGATGCTGCATTGGTCTCCCGATTGCTTCATCTTCGGCATGGATCGGGCATCGTCTGGTTTAGAAGGTCTCCGACTAAGGCGACTGCTGCCGACCGCCGCTTCTGATTAGATGACATGTTTCCGGAAGAGAACATGCCTCGAAATTTGATCGTTTCCCGTTGCCTTTTAGACCTACGCCGATCGAGAAGCTCGACCGTCTCGGTAAGCGCGGGGGTGGAAACATTGAGAACAACGTCAACGAGATGACTGCAAGCTCGGAACTTGCATCTGGCGGAAATAAGCTCCGCAAACTTTATTACCGGAGGGTCGAGGCGGGTCCAGTCAGATTTGCCCAAAGCCGGCGCTTTTAACGCGGCGGCGCAGTCGACGACGTTCCCGCCCATGGGACGAAAACTGGCGGGGCAACTTCGACGTCGAAGATGGCGCGGATTGTTGCACGAAAGCTCGCCTCGGGGCATCCCATGCAGGTCGCCGACTGTCGGACGCAGACCGGCGTTAGATCAGGCTTTTGTCAGACATGTACTCCGCGGTTGTCGGCATTGAGACTGAATGGCGGGAGCTTGACACTACGCGCTGCTACGAAATGCCTGCTGAGCCCACGAATTCACTTCGGCACGCGATTTGCTCTGGTCACGGTATGTCGCCAATCGCAGCGCGATGGTCTTCGGGCGGCGCGTCGCTGTTCGCGTCTCGTGAGGTCCGATGGTTTGCTGTGGCAATGATAGTGGCTCGGTTGTGCGCCGGGAAAATGTGAGGAGTGTTGGATGCGATCTAGAGTTCTTCGTTTGCGAGCCACACACGTCGCGAGCGGTACAGCCAAAGCGGCGGACCTTGAGCCAGGCGGGAAACCGGGCGTGTGGGACTGGTTTGGAAGTTATGTTTGCGGACGGGTCGGTGGGCGGGTGGGGTCGAACCTGCTGCGCGAATTCCTACGGTCGGCCGACCTATGGCGTTACCGACATGTTCGATTTCAACCGGCTGCAAAACCCGCACCTGCCCCTCGGCCAGGGGCCGCATCTGTGCGTGGGCGCTGCGCTGGCGCGCCTGAAATTGGGACGTGCCTTCCCCCCGCCGTTCGTGCGGCCGGAGGATCTGGCGCTGGCAATCGCCAAGGAGGACGTCGTCTACACGCTGTCTTAACTCATTTGCTGCCCGCAGTCCGCCCGTCATCTTCCGCCCCTTCCGGGCTTAAAGAGTGAAGCGTCACCATGTCCGAACAATCCTTGCCGACGCTGCCGATGTGGCGGGTCGATCACATCGAGCCCTCGCCCGAGATGTTGGCGCTACGCGCCAAGGGTCCGATCCACCGCGTGCGCCTTCCGTCCGGGCACGAATGCTGGTGGGTGACAGGCTATGACGAGGCCAAGGCGGTGCTGTCTGACGCGGCATTCCGGCCCGCGGGAATGCCTCCGGCGGATTTCACCCCAGATTCGGTCATTCTCGGTTCGCCGGGATGGCTGGTCTCGCACGAAGGGGACGAGCATGCTCGGTTACGCACGATCGTGGCGCCGGCCTTCAGCAACAGCAGGGTGAAGCTGCTTACGCAGCAGGTCGAGGCGATCACCGTGCAGTTGTTCGATACGCTGGCGGTTCAGCCCCAGCCCGCGGACTTGCGACGCCATCTCTCCTTTCCGCTTCCGGCCAAGGTAATCAGCGCGCTGATGGGCGTGCCCTTCGAGGAACACGCCTTTTTCGCAGGGCTCTCCGACGAGGTGATGACGCACCAGCATGAAAGCGGCCCGCGCAGCGCGTCCGGCCTGGCCTGGGAAGAGCTCCGCGCCTACATCCACGGCAAAATACGGGGCAAGCGACAGGATCCGGGCGATAACCTGCTGACGGATCTGCTAGCCGCGGTCGACCAGGGCAAAGCGACCGAGGAAGAGGCGATCGGCCTCGCGGCGGGCGTGCTGGTGGCGGGGCACGAGAGCACCGTCGCGCAGATCGAATTCGGCCTGCTGGCCATGTTTCGCCATCCGCAACAGCGCGAACGCCTGGTCCGCGATCCTTCCCTGGTGGACAAGGCGGTGGAAGAAATACTGCGCATGTATTCGCCTGGCGCGGGGTGGGACGGCATCATGCGCTATCCCCGGACCGACGTTAACATCGCGGGCGTGCATATACCCGCGGAGAGCAAAGTACTGGTCGGCCTGCCGGCGACCTCGTTTGATCCGCGCCATTTCAAAGACCCGGAAGTCTTCGACATCGGACGCGACGCAAATCCCCACCTGGCGTTCTCCTACGGGCAGCACAATTGCATCGGGGCGGCGCTGGCGAGGCTGGAACTGAAGGCCATATTCGGTTCGATCTTCCAGCGCTTTCCCGCGTTGCGCCTGGCCGTGGCGCCCGAAGAACTGAAGTTGCGCAAGGAGATCATTACCGGCGGGTTCGAGGAGATGCCGGTGCTCTGGTGCGGACGCCCCCCGGCATCGCAATCTTCTCATTTGGCGGCGCCTGGCGCGCACCGGTCAGATCAGCCACTCGACAGGTAATCAAGATGGACGTGCAAGACACCACGGCAGCATGCCACGACGCCTTCGCCGAGCTGGCGTCGCCAGCATGCATCCAAGACCCGTACCCGTTCATGCGGTGGTTGCGAGAGCACGATCCGGTGCACCGCGCGGCGTCGGGCCTCTTTCTGTTGAGCCGCCACGCCGACATCTACTGGGCGTTCAAGGCTACGGGCGATGCGTTTCGGGGGCCGGCGCCATCCGAACTGGCGCGCTATTTCCCGCGTGCGGCGAGCAGCCTGTCGCTCAATCTGCTGGCGTCTACGCTAGCCATGAAGGAACCACCGACGCATACGCGTTTGCGCCGGCTGATTTCGCGCGATTTCACCGTGGGCCAGATCGACAACCTGCGGCCGAGCATCGCGCGCATCGTCGCAGCTCGCCTGGATGGCATGGCGCCCGCACTGGAGCGAGGAGAGGCGGTGGACCTGCATCGGGAATTCGCACTGGCCTTGCCCATGCTTGTCTTCGCTGAATTGTTCGGCATGCCCCAAGACGACGTTTTCGAGCTCTCAGCGATCGTCAGCGCCATTCTAGAAGGCCTGAGCCCGCACGCCAGCGATCCACACCTCGCCGCGGCGGACGTGGCCAGCGCCAGGGTGAAGGCCTATTTCGGCGACCTCATACTGCGCAAGCGCGCCGATCCCCGCCGCGACATCGTGTCGACACTGGTCGGCGCACACACCGACGACGCCGATACGCTCTCGGACGCGGAGTTGATCAGCATGCTGTGGGGCATGTTGCTGGGCGGCTTCGCCACCACTGCTGCGACTATCGACCATGCGGTGCTGGCGATGCTGGCCTACCCCGAGGAGCGGCACTGGCTGCAGGGAGACGCCGCAGGGGTGGAGGCATTTGTAGAAGAAGTACTGCGCTGCGAGGCGCCGGCCATGTTCAGCTCCATTCCGCGTATCGCCCAGCGCGACATCGAACTGCATGGCGTGGTGATCCCGAAGGACGCGGACGTGCGCGTGCTGATCGCGGCCGGCAATCGCGACCCGGACGCTTTCGCTGATCCCGACCGCTTCGATCCGGTGCGGTTCTACGGCACCAGGCCTGGCATGTCGAGCGACGGAAAGATTATGCTGAGCTTCGGCCACGGCATCCACTTCTGCCTAGGTGCTCAACTCGCCAGGGTGCAACTGGCCGAGAGCCTGCCGCAGATCCAGGCTCGCTTCCCCACGTTGGCCTTGGCCGAGCAGCCGACCCGGGAGCCCTCAGCGTTCCTTAGGACGTTCCGCGCGCTGCCGGTGCGGCTGCACGCGCAGGCGGCGGCTGAGGTTCGCGTCGTGGTCGACCAGGACCTGTGCGGAACCACTGGTCAGTGCGTGTTGACGCTGCCGGGCACCTTTCGTCAGCGGGAGCCGGACGGCGTGGCGGAAGTGTGCATGGCGACGGTCCCGCAGGCGCTGCACGCCGCCGTGCGCCTAGCAGCCAGCCAGTGCCCGGTCGCGGCCATTCGGGTGATCGAAAGCGAAGCCGGCGATGACCATTGCACCAACCCCGGCCCTACGCCCTCTCCGGCAGACGCTGAGCGACATGCAGCGAAAGACCTACGCAATCCAGGAGAACATGATGGAACGATTTAAAGGCAAGGTGGCCGTGGTGACCGGCGCCGGCGCCGGGATCGGCAAGGCATGCGCCCTCGCCATCGCGCGCGAGGGCGGCAGAGTGGTGGTGGCCGACATTGATGGCCCCGCTGCCATCGCCTGCACCGCACAGATCGCAGCCGAAGCGGGCCAAGCGCTGGCCGTGGCCATGGACATCGCAGATGCGCAGGCGGTGGCAGAGCTGTTCAAAACGGCGAAGCGGCGCTTCGGTGGGGTCGACGTGCTTGTGAACAATGCGAGCGCCATGCATTTGACTCCGCACGACCGCGCGATCCTCGACCTGGACGTGGCGGTCTGGGACCAGACCATGGCGACCAATTTGCGCGGCACGCTCCTTTGCTGCCGGCAGGCCATCCCACAAATGATCGGCCGTGGTGGTGGCGCGATCGTGAACATGTCATCGTGCCAAGGGCTCAGCGGCGACACCGCACTGACGTCATACGCCGCGTCGAAGGCCGCAATGAACATGCTGTCGGCCTCGCTTGCCACCCAATACGGACACGCGAAGATCCGCTGCAACGCGGTTGCGCCAGGTCTTGTCATGACTGAACGTCTCTTCGCCAAGCTGGACGAGTGCATGCAACGGCATCTACACCGGCACCAGCTCCTGCCGCACGTCGGCCGCCCCGAGGACGTAGCCGCGCTGGTCGCGTTCCTGCTCTCGGAGGAGGCTGCGTTCATCACCGGCCAGGTGGTGTGCATCGACGGCGGCATGTTGGCGCATGTTCCAACCTACGCCGACGGTGGCAACAGCGCGGCTCGGCCGGCCGGTGACGCCGCCGAAGCAACCGCAGCGTCGCATTGGTGATGGACATGCTGCTCAACCCGCTGAACCGCTGGCGCCGGCTACGGGACGACATCCCGGTCATGCCTGGCGCTTTCCCCCTGGTCGGGCATCTCCCCGCCATCGTCTGCGATCTGCCGCGCCTGCTGCGGCGCGCGGAAAGGACCCTAGGCAGCCACTTCTGGCTGGACTTCGGCCCGGCCGGACACCTGATGACATGCCTGGATCCAGATGCGCTCGCATTGCTCCGGCACAAGGAAGTGTCCTCGGCACTGATCGAAGAGATGGCGCCCGACATCCTTGGCGGAACGTTGGTCACTTTGGACGGTAGCGCGCACCGGCAGGCGCGCGATGGGATAAAAGCGGCGTTTCTGCCGAGGGGTCTGACCGAGGCCGGCATTGGCGAGCTGTTCGAACCAATTATTAGGGCTCAGGTCAAGGCGTGGCGCGACCGCGGTGAAGTCGCTATCCTGCCAGACACACGCAACCTGATGCTCAAACTCACCTTCAGTCTCATGGGCATCCCCGCTCAAGACCTGTCGGAGTGGCATCGCAAGTACCGGCAACTGCTGCAATTGATGGTCGCGCCCCCGATCGACCTGCCGGGGATGCCCTTGCGACGCGGCCGCGCCGCCCGCGATTGGATCGACGCGCAGTCGCGCCAGTTCATCCGGGACGCGCGCGCGCGCGCCGCGCGCACCGGGTTGATCAACGACATGGTGAGCGCCTTCGATTGCAGCGATGGCGCGCTCTCCGATGACGTCCTGGTCGCCAATATCCGCTTGCTGCTGCTTGCCGGCCACGAGACCTCCGCCTCGACGATAGCCTGGATGGTGATCGAGCTGGCGCAGCATCCAGAGCTGTGGGACGCCCTGGTCGAAGAGGCGCAACGCGTGGGCGCGGTGCCGACCGGGCACGAGGACCTGGCGCAATGTCCGGTCGCAGAGGCGCTGTTTCGGGAGACGCTACGAATGCATCCGGCTTCCTCGCTCGTACCGCGTCGCGCGATGCAGGAACTACAACTCGGCCAGCGGCGCATTCCTGCGGGCACTCATTTATGCATCCCACTACTGCATTTCTCGACCTCGCCGCTGCTGCACGAAGCGCCCGATCAGTTCCGTCTGGGGCGGTGGCTGCAACGCACGGAGCCGATCCGGCCGGTGGACATGCTGCAGTTCGGTGCCGGCCCACACGTCTGCATGGGCTATCACCTTGTATGGCTGGAGCTGGTGCAGTTCAGCATCGCCTTGGCATTGACCATGCAGGAGGCCGGGGTGCGGCCGCGATTGATGAGCGGCGTCGAAAAAGGCCGGCGCTATTACCCGACCGCACATCCGTCCATGACAGTCCGCATCGGATTCTCATGAGCTGGGATCCTCTGCCCCGTGTCAAGAGGCAGCGGCGAAGACGATGGGCGGCATTGCTGCATTCGGCGCGCGCGCGCGGTGCGACGCCGGCAGCACCGCGGCGGCTCGCCGCTCGCCGCGGCATTCTCTGTCAGGTAGAAGGAGATGAACAACATGCAGAAGGGTTCCACGCTAAACGACGACCGAACTGGCGTTTCCCCGTTCGGCGGATCGGGCGCGCAGGCGTGCGGCGGATTGTTGGTGCGCGCGTCCATAGGCATGGGCGCGCTATGCGCCGTCGCGGAGGATGCCGCGCGTTACGCTGTACCGCGCACTGGATCGCTATCGCGCCTGTTTCGGCCTTGTATTGTAGGTGGTCGAGGATGACATGCCAGCGGATGACGCGACGCTGGGCAAGCCGCCGGCAAGCATGCGGCGGAGAAGAAAGCAACCGGCGTGCCGATCACGAAGCTGCATGCAGCGCCCCAGTCAGTGCCGGGCCTATGGCCAGAGGCCGAGGAAGCCATCACCTCGATGCGCCCGCGTGCGGAGCGGTTGGCGCAGGCCGTGCAGCGGGCCAAAAGGGTATCTGTTCAAGCACGCGCCGTGCGCATTGGCGCCGGTCCGCACGGAGGCGCCGCCGTACCGCTGCGATCGGCCGGCGGCACCGCTAGATGCTACATTGTGTTCGATTCCACGGCGCAGATCGGAGCGGTTGCCCACCGCGGACCGCCGCCAGCATAGGTGCGCTTCGCCGCGCTTCTCGTCAACTGCCTGCAGAGGGAACATCCCGCATGAGTGCGCTGTCCGAACAGATCCTTTCTGAATTGCGCCACTTGCTGAACGAGACGCGCGATGGCGGCAGCGTGAGTCCGTCCGTTTACGACACGGCGCGCGTTTTGCAGTTCAGCGGCAACGTCACCGGTCGGCAGAACGGATACGCGTGGCTCATGGCGCAGCAACAGGCCGATGGCGGATGGGGAAGTGCTGACTTCCCACTGTTCCGCCATGTACCCACGTGCGCGGCGTTGCTTGCATTGCGGCGTGCCGATTCTCTTCCCGGCGCTGCGGACGCAGTTCAGGCTGCAACGCGGTTCCTCGAGCGCCAGCCGGATCCCTACGCGGATGCGGTGCCGGAAGACGCGCCGGTAGGCGCGGAGCTGATCCTGCCGCAGATCTCCGGCGAGGCCACATCCTTGGTGGGCGACGTGGTGTTTCCGCGCTACCCGGCGCTGTTGCCGTTGCGGCAAGCGTGCCTGGTTAAGTTGGGGACGGTGGGACCGCTGCCGAGCGGCCATCCGTTGTTGCACTCCTGGGAAGCCTGGGGGACGTCGCCGACCACGGCATGCCTGGACGACGACGGCAGCATCGGCATCAGCCCGGCGGCAACCGCCGCGTGGCGTGCGCACGCCCTCACACAGGCGAGCGCGCCACAGGTCGAGCGTGCCGACAGGTATCTTCAGGCCGCATCGCGCGCGGCGCGCAGCGGCATCGAAGGTGTCGTTCCCAGCGTCTGGCCGATCAACGTGTTCGAGCCATGCTGGTCGCTGTACACTCTGCATCTGGCCGGGTTGTTTTCGCATCCCGCGCTCGCCGAGGCGGTGCGCGTGATCGTCGCGCAGCTCGATGCCTGTCTGGGCGTGCGCGGTCTGGGTCCGGCCTTGCACTTCGCGGCCGATGCGGACGACACTGCTGTTGCGTTGTGCATCCTGCGCCTAGCAGGACGCAACCCGGCTGCCGACGCGTTGCGCCACTTCGAAATCGGCGGGCTGTTCGTTACCTTCCCCGGCGAGCGCAATGCCTCGGTGTCGACCAACATCCACGCCCTGCATGCGTTCAGACTGTTGGGAAAGCCCACCGCCGGTACCAGCGCTTACCTTGAGGCCAATCGCAACGCGGACGGTCTATGGGACAATGACAAATGGCATGTTTCGTGGCTGTATCCCACCGCGCATGCAATCGCTGCGCTCGCGCAAGGCGCGCCCCAGTGGCGCGACGAGCGCGCGCTGGCGGCGCTGTTGCAGGCGCAGCGCGATGACGGCGGCTGGGGCGCGGGTCGCGCGTCAACATTTGAGGAAACCGCCTATGCGCTGTTCGCGTTGCACGTGATGGATGGGCGCGAAGAGCCGACAGGGCGCGCCCGCATCGCGCTGGCGGTCGCGCACGCGCTGGAGTGGATGCTCGCTCGCCATGAGGCGCATGAATTGCCGCAGACGCCGCTGTGGATCGGCAAGGAATTGTATTGCCCGACCCGGGTCGTGCGCGTGATCGAACTCGCCGGCTTGTGGCTGGCTCTTCGTTGGGGGCGGCGCATCCCGACCGAGGGAGCAGGAGGAATAGCGCAATGATCCCGACCGAAAGCGCGCTGCAGCAAGTACTGGAGTGGGGGCGTTCCCTGACCGGATTCGCCGACGAGCATGCCGTAGAAGCAGTTAGGGGCGGACAGTACATCCTGCAGTGTATCCAACCGAGCTTGCACGATATCAGCGCCCGCACCGGCCGAGATCCGCAGGACGAAAAGCTGATCGTGGCGTTTTATTGCGAGTTGGCGCTACTGTTTTGGCTCGACGATTGCAACGACCTTGGCCTGATCGCGCCGGAGCAGCTGGCCGCGGTGGAGCAGGCGCTGGGGCAGGGCGTGCCATGCGCGGTCCCCGGTTTCGAGGGCTGCGCTGTGCTGCGCGCTTCCCTGGCCGCGCTCGCCTACGATAGGCGCGACTATACTGAGCTTCTAAACGATACCCGGTGCTACTGCGCGGCGCTGCGCGCCGGACACGCGCAGGCGGCGGGGGCTGAACGCTGGTCGTACGCCGAATACTTGCACAATTCCATCGATTCGATCGCCTACGCGAACGTGTTCTGTTGCCTGTCGTTGCTATGGGGGCTGGACATGGCGACCCTGCGCGCGCGTCCGGCGTTTCGCCAGGTGCTGCGGCTCATCTCCACGATAGGGCGCCTGCAGAACGATCTGCATGGATGCGCCAAGGATAGGGCGGCGGGAGAAGCCGACAACGCTGCCATCCTGCTCCTGCAGCGTTATCCGGCTATGCCTGTGGAGGATTTCCTCAACGACGAGCTGGTCGGCCATGCGCGCATGCTGCACCGAGTGATGGTGAAAGAACGCTTTCCTGCACCATGGGGACCGTTAATCGAGGCCATGGCGGTCATTCGCGCGAAGTACTACCAGACCTCGATCAGCCGCTACGGCAACGATGCGGCGGGGGGAGGCCAGCGTGCGCCGGCGTGAACGCGCGGGAGGCGGCGGCGTGCGCGCGGCGCCCTCGGTCCGATCCGACGCAACGCCAACGCCCAATACGGCGGATCGAGCGAGCGGGTGCGACGACGCCCTGACCCGGCGCAAGGACGACCATCTGGACCTCGTGCTGGATCGGCGAACGGCGCCAGCCACGGTCGCTGCCGGCTGGGAGCAAATCCGGTTCGAACACTGCGCACTGCCCGAGCTGGACCTGACGCAGATCGAACTGCGCACATCGCTGTTAGGCAAGCCCATGCGTGCGCCGCTGCTGATCAGTTCCATGACCGGCGGAATGCCACGCGCAGAGGCCATCAATCGGCACCTGAGCGAGGCGGCGCAAGCCTTGGGGATCGCCATGTGCGTCGGTTCGCAGCGCGTGAGCCTGCAATCGCGCAATTCCCAGGGGCTGACGCGCGCCCTACGCCGCCTGGCGCCTGACATTCCCTTGCTGGCCAATATCGGCGCTGCGCAACTGCGCGAGGCCGACGGCCTTGATCTGGCGCGCCGGGCTGTCGATGCGCTGGAGGCTGATGGGCTGATCGTCCATCTCAATCCGCTGCAGGAAGTGCTACAGCCGGATGGCGACCGCGACTGGCACGGCGTACTGGCGCAGGTGGCTCGCGCCGCGCGTAGCGTGGGCGTGCCGATCGTGGCCAAAGAAGTCGGGTGGGGCCTGTCCGCCTCGGTGGCCTGCGCGCTCGTCGAGGCGGGTGTTGAGGTGATTGATGTCGCCGGAGCCGGCGGCACCAGTTGGGCCGCGGTGGAGGGCGAGCGCGCCCGCGATGCCGCCGGCCGTGCAGTGGCGATGGCGTTTGCCGATTGGGGGATCCCGACACCGGCCAGCTTGCAGGCGGTCCGTCGGGCACTGCCAACGGTGAAGCTTATCGCGTCCGGCGGGATCCGCGACGGCGTCGACGTGGCCAAGGCCATTCGCCTCGGAGCGGACATTGCCGGGCAGGCAGCCGGCGTGCTGCCGGCGGCTACGGTATCGACCGAAGCGGTCGTTGCGCATTTCGAGGTCGTCATCCGCCAGTTGGCCGTCGCCTGCTTTTGCACCGGCTCACCTGATCTGGCGACGTTGCGCCAGGCGCGCTTGTTGCCCTCCGCGCACTTGTTGCCCTCCGCGCATCCGCCAGTCGGATGATGCCGGCGTCGCCCGCTCTGTCGGCCGGCCCTCCAAGCTGGTTGCAAAAACCGTTAACGCTAAAGCTAGACCTCTAATCCACCTTGGCCCAGCGGTTCGATGCAGGGAACGAAGTGTTCATGAAGCAGCTGTTGACGATGAAGCGGTAATGATGCCGCCGGCTAGGTTATGCGTACCGTAACTCGGGCTTACAAAGGCGCGCAATCCAGCGCCGTTTGTTGAATCAGACCGGCTTTTCCCGGTCCAGCCACGCCTTTGCAAAGTGCATGATTAAGCCAGTCAACGAAGGACCGTTTTTGAGGGCTGGCAGGAATGGCGTCACCTATCTGTTCGAGATACGCATAAAATCTGGCGGCTGCGCTGTCCAATCCTTGGCCGCGAACGATACTGGGTCGATTCAGCTGCGTGTCCACGGCAGGCAATTTGCCAAGCACTTCTGCGCGGCCGACTGTATCTGCGATGTCGTCGGCGATCTGATACGCGTGCCCGAGCAATTCCCCCACCTTAGACCATGGGGCCGGATCTGCACCACTTGCCAGGGCACCGCAAGTGGCCGCCGCGACAAAGAGGGAGCCGGTCTTGTAATGGTGATAGCGGTCGATTGGGACGTGCGTCATTGCCTCCATCGACTGTCCGGCGATCAGTCCGTGACTGGGGCCGACCGCCTCCGCAACCACCTCGATCATGCGCGCGCCCAACTCAGGTGTTAGCGCAGCCTGCAAGCTGAGGTATTTGAAAGCCATCACAATCAAGGCATCGCCGGTCAAAACGGCGATAGGCTCTCCGAAAAGCCGGTGCACCGTTGGTCTGCCGCGGCGTAGCGCCGCGTTATCGAAGCAAGGCAAGTCGTCATGCACCAACGAGGCACAGTGCAGCAATTCAATTGCTGCCGCGGCTCTTGTCGCCAGCTCAGGATCTTTTTCGCCGCACACATAGGAGACTTTCAAGCAGAGCTTGGGGCGCATCCGGGAGCCCCCTGGAAACACTGCCGCGTCCAGCGCTCCACGCAGGTGAGCCGGCGCAGCCGGACTTAGAGCAGTATCCATGGCAGCTCGCAGTGCTTGCTCGATGAGCTTGTCGCTATCGCCAACCACGTCGGCTTGGTGATTCGAAATCATATCGCATCTCCACTTTTGAGACGAAAACGAAAACGGGCCTAGTCCAACCGGTGCCAAACAAAAGGCCGATTTCGCTGTGTCTCTTCAGGTTCTAGGGCACCGTTAAGTTTAGCGGATTGCGGCGGCCAACATGCGGCACCGGCGTGACCAATGAAACCGTGTGCCAGTGGGAGCCTTAACTCGGCAAGGCGATCTCCCACTGGAATCCCTTGAAGCAGTCTCATTCGCGGCGACATGACATCTGAACGTCGGTTACTTCGATCGCGCGCGAAGAACATTGGCTCCGGCGGAGCTGTCGGCCAGAATGGCATCGCTCTCAACGTCTTGATCCAAAGCTGAAGAGGCTCCCGCGCTGAGCAGTGGCTGGTGACAAAGCTCTTTGGATCGGCTGCACGCCGCCGCGCGTGATGATCGCTGACGAGCTCCGTTCGTACGGTACGACATGCGCGAAGATGGGCCTTACATCTAAAGGTGTTGGTCATCGTCGATAGTAGCCACTGGAGCTTGGACCGGAACCATTGCCGGCAGAGATCTGGGCTCCTACAAGCAATTGGTGTGCCACCAGATCATTGTTAGTGAATGTTTCAATGGCGACAGAAGGCGCCTTCCGGTGCTCCGTGTGTCGGGAGGCGCGGATTATGCCACTCCGCCTAGTATTTGAACAGCGTCAACCTTGCGAGCGATCCGTCCGAAGGCCAACCCAGCATTGGAGTGATTTGGGTTGAGGTCACAATGCACGTCGGCGCTTGCATCATGCCAGCCTGTCAATGTGCGCGATCGCACACGACTGTCAGCTTTGCGTCAATTACGATCGAACCGGTGCTTTTGACGTTTCCGAGGTTACGCTGCCGATAGACCCAGCGTGAGAAGACGACTGAGCCCTTCCAGTTGTTCTTCGGCGCGATGTTGCCGAAGCCTTACACTCGACCGGCTTGGCGAGGATTTCAGCGCTGCCGTAGCCCTTGTCGGCCGGCAGGAAACCGCTTCGAGAAGTCGGTCCCCTACCGCCTTTTGCTAGCGGACTAAAAGGGCGGAGCAGGTGGATCTATACAGCGCTTTCTTTCAAAGCCCTGGTTGCGCCTTGTGTTCGTCAGCGATCAGGAGCGCCTTCGGCTCGACATGCTTGGCGACGGCCGCCCATGCATCCTTGCCGTTCTCGTCCAGGATCACCCGCGTCACCGTTCTGTTCGGTGCATGGCGGTTGGCCTCCCTCAGCGCCAGAACTCACATGCGCTTGCCGTTCTGATTTTCCTTCTTGCGCCCGTCCTTGCGCTCTTCCTTCTTGTCACCTTGCGGAGGACGCCGCCCACATACTTGCCGTCGATCTGCACCGTACCGTGCAGCTTGATCGCATCACGGCGAAGGTCGGCTGCCTCCCGGAGCTTCTGCAGCAGGAAGTAGGCGGTCTTATACTGGACGTTGACCTTGCGGCTCAGATGGAGCGCCGCCATGCCCTTGGCGGCCGTGATCTCCTCCCAGATTGCCATGATGATCTTCTTGAATGAAAGCTTGCGGTTGGCGAAAACCGAAAATTCGGCGCGGCATTCCGGCTCCGAGCATCAGAACGACGACGCCGTACGGCTCCAGGCAGCCACAGCGAGGGCAATATGGCTTCCCGACGTTCTTGGGCCAACGGAAGTCGACGAACAGGCCGTAGGTGTCGTCCTCGGCTGCCCGAAGCCTCTCTCGGGTCAGGCCAGGCGCACTGGTCGTATTTCGAACCTCCGGTCTCCTGCGGAGAAGGCGTCGTAGGAATTCGGTCTCAGGATGGGAATTCGCTCCTGCAGCATGTTCAGGCTTCCGGTCGATACGCGAGACATAAGCAGACAACTCCGTCGTAAGGACGGAAGCGAAAGGTCAGTGCTCTATTCGTATCGATTTGAACATGAAAGGGCCCTTACCAGGAGAACGAAACCACGTTCAGGGGTTAGCACTTTCGTAAGGTTGTCAAACCCGTGCCCTTATATCGGGAGAAAATTCAATGTCTCAGAGCCAGACTACCCAGCGCAATCACTAATCCAGTTCAGTGAATGGGTCCAGATCGTGAGAGCTGTCTTCGGGTGACCGCGCCTCATGACGACTATTAACGACTCCTTCCCAACAATCGAACATCCGCAAGGTAGATTCACGTTCGAGCATCTTGTGCCTACCTCTGTATGCCTTACTGGGCAGGTAACCTTGCCGTTTCAGGCCCTGTCCTGACCTCTGGCCTTAATGATCTTGTTGTTTATTACCTTTTCCCGAGCAGATCAGACGAACACAACGTAGAACTGGTGGTAAAAAGCGCTGATCAGAAAGAAATTAATTTCAGCCGCATCAAGCGAAGGTGTAGCGTCTGCCAACTCGTAATAAAGGCTCATTTCCAGCAAATAAGGGTGCCCTAGAAACAAAAAAGGCCCCCTAAAGAAGCCTTCCCATGGCGTTTCCGCCGAACGCGTGTGCCTTACCGTGGTGTACCGACCTCTAAGGGTGCACCTGCAACAGCGACCTTTCGGAAGCCTCGTTGTCTGCTGCTTACAATGATGTAACCCTCACGGTCGACTATTTCAAGCCCTTTGTGTGGATGCGATAAGGTGGCGGCTTCGTTTAGCAAAGTTCACGTTTGTGGCACTTGCTCCATGATGCCGGAATTTTCAGAGAGCATCGAACCTACACGCTAGCGGGAGCGGTAACTGATATGGGTTCTTGGCTGAGTGATTTCCAGCACGGCGGAGCTTTCCCAGCTAGCCAAATGGGATATCGTGGGACGGGGAAATGGATCGGTTTTCGAGGATTATGTCTTATCGTCCTCAACGAAGACCGCTTAGAAGATGTTGAGCATTGAATGTGAATTTTCGCTCAAATTCGACGCAACCTAGATGATTCAGTGCCGGGTGCGGCCATAGCCGACTCATCTTTCATGGAACTGGGCCACCGGTCTAGCGAGACTGTTTTGAATGCATTCATGAAGCAATTTGGCTAAACTCTCAAATATTTGCTATAACGCAAAAAATGCCCAAAATGGGTATTTAAAACGGTTGTAGTCTGGCGATGGCAAGTGGTTCAAATCGGTTCAGGTTGGCTCAAGTCTACAACGAGTGGCAGGAAAATAGGGACGTGCGGTGACGGAAGATCTAGCAAGCTACAGAAGTTCGAGAGGCCTCGTCAGCACCGCCGATCCGGAGGTTGACAAGGCGATCTATCGAAAGCCAGGTTTCGGCGGCGAAATTACATCGTTGGGTCACATGGAGGAATTGATCAGCGCGTTCCTGAAAAAGACACGCGAAGCGCAGGGCCTGTCCCGCGCAGACGTTGCTCCAATGCTTGGTCTGTCCATCCCTGTATACGGACGCTACGAGCGGGCATTTTCCAAAATGACTGTTACTCGGATGATCCATCTGTGTGAGATTCTTGGCTTCATGCCTATCGATATGATCTTTGAAGCTGCGCCACATCTTTGGGGCCGCACATCGGAGGAGGCCGAGGATTGTCTCACACTGGCGAGGATTCTTAGGAGACTTCCGAACGGCACGACGCGCGATCTTATTCGGCTCCTGCAGCGAATGACCCCCGATGACGACGAGAGCGACAGAGGTATCAGTGATGTAGCGGAGCCCGTGAAGTGAGCTGGGTTTGTCTATGACGCCCCCAGTAGTTAGCAGTATTGGTGATAGCTGTCGCAGCCGACGCGCTGTCGTCGGTGTGCAGACACCCGCAATCTCACAACTTAGTTTTTCACTCGAATTTCCGTCTGATCAACAATACGCGCCGATTGCCCAATTTTTCGATCTTTGGTTGGCGTTGATCTCGCTCGATGCTCGAGCGATTCGTCGGCGAGCGACGCCAAGTCTATTTGCATGCGCTTTGCTTCGACAGTAGGGGCTGTGTTAAACTCCCTCGTTGGGTTTTCCCGCTCAATGCCATGTGGGTATTCGAGCCGCCGGCGCGCATGCTTTGATTTCGATTGCTGAATCTAAGCCCGTCCTCTCCGCGCCTCCGTTCCATCGCGCCGATCCTTTTTGCCATTCGGCTCGGAAATAGCCTTTTGACATCACGATCAGGTTCCGCGAAAACGGGGTCGAGTCGCTGAGACTGGAAACGCTGTTCATGGCTGTCGCCGTTCAGGTAAGGGCATCGCCTAGATGTTTAGTCCCGGCATTTATGGATGGGGTCGATGATGAATCGATCCGGCTCCAAAGTCCATTGTCTGCAGATGAACTCGTAAGGCGTAAGGCCCTTTAGCGTCTTGAGCCGGCGCCCGAAATTGTAGGCGTCGATAAAGTCAGCCAGATGTTTTTTCAACTGCGCATGATCGTCGTAGTGGAAGCGCTTGACGGTCGCCTCCTTGATCGTTCGGTTCATCCGTTCGACCTGTCCGTTGGTCCAGGGATGCTTCACCTTGGTCAGGCGATGCTCGATGCTGTGATCGTCGCAGACCCAATCGAAGATGTGCTGGAAGGCATTTCGATCACAAGCTCGGTTGGTGAACTGAATGCCATTGTCGGTCAAAACGGTGTGAATGGTGTAGGGCACTGCCGTGATCAGATTGCGCAAGAACTGAGCGGCATTCATCTTGCCGGCTTTGGTGTAGAGTTCCGCGAACGCGAACTTGGATGTTCGGTCAATTGCGACAAAGAGATAGAGCTTGCCCTCGGCCGTCTGCACCTCGTCAATATCGATGTGGAAGTAAGCGACCGGATAGCTTTTGAACTTCTTCTTCGGCTCCTTGTCGCCTCTGACCTCCGGCAGACGTGAAATGCCGTGGCGCTGCAAACACCTGTGCAACGACGAACGCGTCAGATGTGAAATGGTCGGCTGATGGTACCCATCCGGCGAAGGCCGTCTGTCCTGACTTGCTGATTGGCTTTAAGTCCATGCCTTATGTTATGCGCTACAATCATTTCCCCCATTGAGGTCTTGTCCGTCGACGATCTTGATCGCCGACGGGATTGGTCGGACGAAGAGAAGGTTCGGATCGTCGAGGAAAGTCTACAAGGCTTTCGGCAAGGCTCGGTGACGGCGCGGCGATATGGATTGTCACGGTCATTGTTGACCCGTTGGCGTTGGGAATACCGTAGTGGTCTTCTGAGCAGTTCCGCTACAACGGGCTTCGTGCCACTTACGATTTCGCCATCGGCGGCGGCATCTTGCGAGGTAGCCTCACGGCTGCGATTTGAAGACGACATGACGATCGAGATCGGCCTGCCGAATGGCCGACGGCTGACGATCCCAGCCTCGCTTGATCCGACCATTCTTGCCCGCCTGTTGCCCGTCGTGGATGGGTCATGATCGCGTTTTCCGCGGGGGTAAAGGTGTGGATCGCGGGCGGGGTGACGGACATGCGTTGCGGCATGAACAGCCTGGCGCTGAAGGTTCAGCAAGGTCTTGGCCGCGATCCTCATGGCGGCGAAGTCTTCTGCTTCCGGGGTCGCAAGGGTGACCTGATCAAGGTCCTCTGGCATGACGGCGTCGGCATGTCGCTTTACCTGAAGCGGCTGGAAGCTGGAAAGTTCATCTGGCCGGTCAGCCAGAATGGCTCCGCCGTGCCTGTATCGTCGGCGCAGCTCGGCTATCTCCTGGAAGGGATCGACTGGCGCAACCCGCGCTGGACGCAGCGGCCTTCGAAGGCAGGCTGGCCGCCTGCATTCCTCTGTTTTTGTTGGGCTTTCGGCATGCGGCATGGTAGCTTTCGGCCATGGATGATGCTGCTTCGGAGATAGCCAGACTGCGCGCCGCGCTTGCGGCATCGGAAGCGCGTGCCGCCTCTGCCGAGGCCGACCTCGCACAGGTGCGCGCGGTCGTGACGACGTCTGAGGCGATGATCCGGCATCTCAAGCTCGAGATCGCCAAGATACGTCGCGAGCAGTACGGCCAGAGCTCGGAGCGCCGCGCCCGGCTGATCGAGCAAATGAAATTGCAGCTCCAAGAACTTGAAGCCGACGCCACCGAAGACGAGATCGCTGCGGAACGCGTGGCGACGAGAATCACAAATGTCTCCGCTTTCGAACGCCGCCGGCCGGCCCGCAAGCCGTTTCCCGAGCACCTGCCGCGCGAGCGCCTGGTCATCGATGCCCCGTCGACCTGCACCTGCTGCGGCTCGCCCCGCATCGTGAAGATGGGCGAAGACATCACCGAGACGCTGGAGATCATTCCGCGCCAGTGGAAGGATCCAGACGGTGCGCGAGAAGTTCACCTGCCGGGACTGCGACAAGATCAGCCAGCCACCGGCCCCCTTCCATGCGACACCACGCGGATGGGCGGGACCCAACCTGCTGGCGACAATCCTGTTCGAGAAGTTCGGCCAACATCAGCCATTGAACCGCCAGGCTGAGCGCTACGCCAGGGAAGGCGTCGCTCTCAGTCTCTCCACACTGGCCGATCAGGTCGGAGCCTGCACGACGGCCCTGCAGCCGATCCATGACCTGATCCGTGCCCATGTTCTGGCCGCCGAACGGCTGCATGGTGACGACACCACCGTGCCGCTTCTGGCCAGGGGAGCAACAAAGCAGGCGAGGCTCTGGACTTACGTCCGCGATGACCGCCCTTTCGCGGGCGGCGCGCCTCCCGCCGCACTCTTCCACTTCTCTCCCGATCGCGAGAAGACCCACCCCAACACGTATCTCGCCGGATGGCACGGCACCCTGCAAGCCGATGCCTATGGCGGCTACAACCACCTCTATCGTGCCGACCGCCGCCCCGCGCTGGTGATCAGCGCACTTTGCTGGAGCCACGCGCGGCGCAAATTCTTCGAACTCGCTGACATCGCCGGCAACGTGCGCAAGGGCAAACCTGCCCACGAGATATCGCCTGTCGCGCTCGAGGCCGTTGCCCGCATCGACGCGCTCTTCGACATCGAGCGCGGCATAAACGGAATGCCTGCCGAGGATAGGCTCGCAGCGAGGCTGCAACATGCTCGCCCGCTCGTCGAAGAACTGCACGATTGGCTCATGGCCCAGCGCGGGCAAATGTCGAAGCACAACCCCGTCGCCAAGGCGATCAACTACATGTTCGAGAAGGAGGGTCGCTGGGAAGCCTTCGCCCGGTTCCTCGACGACGGCAGACTGTGTCTGACGAACAATGCCGCCGAACGAGCCCTGCGCGGCGTTGCTCTCGGAAGAACGGCATGGCTATTCGCCGGCTCCCAGCGTGGAGGCGAGCGTGCCGCTTTCATGTATTCCCTGATCGTCTCGGCAAAGATGAACGATATCGATCCGCAGGCCTGGCTGGCGGACGTGCTCGCCCGCATGCCCAGCCTTCCAGTATCAAGGCTGCCGGAACTATTGCCGTGGAACTGGTCCGCCGTAAGCGCCCGGCAGGTGGCGGCCTGATGGCGCGCCCGACGCATGTCTACACGATCGACTACGTTGCCACGCTGATTGGCGAGAACCTCGAACTCATCCAGGAGGTTGCCAGCAACTCCGACAACATCGACTATGGTGAGATGATCCATGCCCATGACGGCAGCGAAGAGGGCATCACGACCTTCACCGACCGGGGCATCGAAAGCTTGAAGGAGTTCCTCGCCGATATCCGCACCTGGGAAGGAGGTGTTCGGCAGTTCCTTGTCGACGAGCAATGCGATCGCGACAAGATCGAACGCATCATGGCAGACGAGCCGAAATCATAAGCCCTCGCGGCCTTCGCCGGATGGATACGGCTGATGAGCGTAGAGGCAATCATCGAGCGGCAGCAACGTGTGCCGGCGGAAGGCGACGATAGCGGCCTCTTCTTCGAGGGAAAGGGTCGTCGAGTGTGGGTCCTTGGGCCTGTAGGAAGGTCGACCAACGATGTCCGCTTCTTCCATTTCGCCACGGTTTTCTGGTTGATCCCGTATCGCTTCGAAAGCGTTCTCAGGCTCTCTTCACTATTGCTCGACGGATTGCCTCTGTCGTCGTGGCGCTCCCGTGTAGAACCTGGCCCATAGTGCTTCCCTCCATGCCAAGGAAAATATTGCACCATCAAATGCCGGAACCAAACACCAGAGCAGCCAGCGCGCGGAGCCGTGATTGGTTTGCCGTGAACCGAGAGCTCCGCGTGCAGGACAAAAGGCCACCATGCCCGCACACGACGTCCCGGGAGCTAGACGAGGAAATGAAGCGACCGTTATCACCAAAATCACTGAGGGTCATAGCCAATTTGGCGCAAGTGGATAATCCTTGCGTGAAGCGATTTCGGTGTGATCTATGTGTATGTACTTGCAATCACTGATATATTTTGGTGAACGATAGCTATCGGGTGAGGTCCGCGTGGCCCAAAATGCGCCAAATGAGATCGAAACGAAACATTGGTGGTTCCAAGCACATCACTTTCCGTATAAAGAGCTTCGGCGCATTTACCTCAGTCGGAGCAATGTCAGGACCACCATTGAAGCAATGGATTAATGAACTCGGTTTGCAACAAGTCGATGATCCAGGCATAGACAAGCCGGTCTATCGAAAACCTTTTGACGGACGGATTGCACTTAGCGCCGAACTCGAAAACTTGATCAGCATCAGCCTTCGCGAAGCCCGCGATAAGCGAAAACTCCCGCGCTCGAAACTGGCGCCCTTGCTTGGCATCACTAAGCAGGTCTACGGCCGGTACGAAAATGGAGTATCCCGCTTGACCGTGAGCCGACTGATTCATCTGTGTGAGGTTTTGGATGCCACTCCGGAAGAAATTATCGCCCCGGCGGCACCTTATCTTTGGGGCGAAACGGAAACCAAAGCGGTTCTGCTGCTGGCTACTATCGTGAAGTTGCGGACTTTCGATGAAGAGATCTTGCAAGATATTTTCAGCTTACTAAGCCGCATAGACGAGACCGGTAGCGATAGCGGCGATCGTGCCATGAAAGTCGCGTCTACCAGCGCCACTGCAGACGATCGCGAATAGGACGTAGATCGCTAGCTTCAATAAACAGAACGTGCGTCCCTGATGAAGTTCCATCAGAAACCGCGACCAACCGCTCGCGCCGTTGCAGGTTGCCGAAGCGAGCTTTGCGCAGGCGGTTAGGACTAGCTGGCGACCGTTCATCGCCACTCCGGGACATAGGTGGGTAAACCGGGGAGGGCGCAGTTGGGTCAACTGGTCCAACGTATCCCTGCTTTCGGCCGCTGGAGGGGACGCGCGGTCGTCTTTACGCCGCGAGTGCCAGGGAGGTCACGTCAAAGTCTAAGAAACCCGTATATTCGACATACAAAGCATCGATAATTCCATTCATACAATCCATTTTACCAATCTCCCGTGATGATGCATTAGGAATGATCTCAGACGCGAGTGACGGCGAAACATTTGACGATCCGGACTGGCTATAGCGCGAACCCGAGCAACGGCGCCGACATGCATCGGGGTGGCCACTGCTTCGATCGCACAGTGCGTGCTTCAAAAACAGCAGCAGGAAATACCAAAGGAGGTCTTTGCATGCGTTCTGAGGTGCGGTGGAAGCTGTGCTGGGAAAACGAGCTGGAACTCATCGACCACGTCGATCCTCCCGAGCTCTTTCGCAAAGCCCAAGGGCCGACCGGGGTCTTCAATTTCAGTGGCAGCCAAAGCTGGGCAAGGCGCGCCGACAACCTGCATTGGCAGGCGACCGACGCTGACAAGGGCGCGCGCGGCGATGAAGAGTCAGCAGCCAGCCGTCCTCCTTTTGTTCACTGGACTTTCCGGCTCCGGCAAGTCGACAATCGCCAATGCGCTCGACCGGCTGCTGCATGCCCACGGGAAGCACACCTACATCCTCGACGGCGACAACGTGCGCCACGGGCTCAATCGCGACCTGGCTTCAATCAACCCGATCGCGTCGAGAACATCCGCCGCGTTGCCGAGGTCGCCGAGCTGATGGAGGAGGGGAGCTTATTGAAATCCTCGTCGACACGCCGCTTGAGGAATGCGCGCGACGCGATCCGAAGGGGCTTTATCGGAAGGCGCTCGCCGGCAAGATCGCCAATTTCACCGGCGTTTCCTCGCCGTACGAAATCCCTGAGGGCGCTGAATTACATCTCGAAACGGTTGGCCACGACCCTGCGGCGTTGGCGTTTGAGATCGAACAGTTCCTCGAAAGGCGAATGGAGCAAGTGACGCATGAGTGTGAGAGTGGGGAGGCTTGACCATTGGCGGCTTGAAGCGGCCGCGGCGGTCCCTGGCCTATCAACTACGCGGCGACCGTAGCAGCCCGCAGGCGGGCCGCGCCAACGTCCGATGTGGCTTCAACAGGAGACAGCCGATCACGCGCTCACGACTCGGCTTACTGAAACGGAGAAAAGATATGGCTGATGCAAAGCTGCAAGCCGTGCTTTCGGCTCTTTCGCCGATGGCGAGACAGCTAAATGCGCTACCCTCCAATCAACCGGGGCGAGATGCGAACTGCGTTAAACTAAACACGAATGAGAATCCGTTTCCGTTGCCGATGATGGTGATGCAAAGTGCGCTGGCGGCCCTCGAACGGCATTATCTGTATCCCGAAGATGACAATCTGAGCTTGCGCGACGCAGCCGCCAGCGCGTATGGCCTCTCCCAGGATCAGGTGGTCGCCGGGAACGGCTCGTCGGAGCTGCTTGGGCTCATCTACAGAGCATTCCTCGACCCGGGAGATAGCGTTGCGATGATATCGCCAGGTTTTTCCTTTAACCGCAAACTGGCCAAGTTGCAGGGTGCCAGATTTCTCGAAATCGAATGGGGCGAGTCTTATTCTCTGCCAATCGAGCAGCTGCTTCTTGGTCCAGCAAAAGATGCAAAATTCATACTGCTGGCCAATCCGAACAATCCAACGGGAACCTTCGTTCCGGTGGCTGAAATCGACCGCCTCGTCGCGCAATCGGACCAGTTGATAGTGGTGGATGAAGCGTATGTCGACTTTGCACCCGATGATGCCCTGCGCCTTGTCGATCGTCATCCAAACCTTCTAGTATTGAGAACACTTTCGAAAGGCTTTGCAGCCGCGGGAATTCGCGTCGGTTTCGGCTTTGGTCATCCTGAACTTATTGGGAGGCTACGCAACCTGCAAAATGTCTTTAACATGAACGTGATCGGCCATGCGGTGGGCATTAGTATCCTTTCGCACCGCGCCGACTACGACGAGAACCACAGATATATTAAACATGAAAGACACAGAACGACCACTGCCTTGTCTCAATTGGGCTTTTCTGTCATTCCCTCCCACACAAACTTTTTGCTAGCTCGGGTGCCACCCGGACGAGATGGCAAATGGTGGCAAGCGTCTTTGGATAGGCAGAACATACTTGTAGCCGTCTTTCCCGATGCCGGTTTGGAAAATTTTATCCGCGTCAGCATCGGCACCAGAACCCAAATGGACGGGTTCCTTTCAGCCGCCAGGGACATCATTTCTGGAAGTATGAAGACGCAGAGCTAGGCGGTTAGAATTATTGGCCACACTGCTTGTCACTTGGAAACACCAGGTATCGAAGTCCATATTGTGGGATAAAGATCACAAATAAGCGCAAGACCGTAAAGCGTGTGCCGTCTCGATCCCGTTGATTACGCGTGTTATTGGCGCACGAGTGGAGCACCCGGTGGCCGATGCGAGGCTTATTTCTGGCGATTCCGGCCGCGGCTCTGCCGCTGTATTGGGAATGGTTTAGGTTTCTTCATAATCGGTCCTTCGCATTGACATTGAGCGAACAGTAATCTGCGGTCGTCGCCGATCTTCCGTCGATCACCTGCGACAGAACCTCGATCCGCTAAAGATCACGCTCGCTCATCGCCATTGATCCCACCCGCAATCCCCTACGCCAGCAAACGTGGGCAGTATGGCATTCGAACTTGGCAGAAACAGAACTTTTTCAATCTGCGGCACTCTAGCTGTGAGCTTCCAATAGGTTGTCCATTCGATCCGGACCGGGAAAGCTGAGGTTGTCGAAGCTTCAGTGATTCTCGGGGGACCGAATGGACATCCATATGAATGCCCGCCTCACGCCGCTCAGTCGAGCGGTAATTGCGCACCGCGTGCTGATGGAAGGACAGCGACCGATGGCCGTCGCTGCGGCTTTCGGCGTCTGCGTGAAGACTGTCTATAAGTGGGTAAGGCGCTATCGACGGGAGGGCGAGGCCGGTCTCAATGATCGCAGTTCCCGACCGCACCGCCTGTATCATCCGACCTCGCAGGCCACCGCCGCCCGGATCGAGACGTTACGCCGCCTGCGCATGACCGGCCAACACATCGCCAAGGAGACGGGTGTCTCGCCAGCCACAGTCAGCCGCATCCTCAAGCGCCTTGGCCTGAACAAGCTCAAGGCCTTGGCCCCGGCTGAGCCGGTGCGGCGCTACGAACGCGACCAGCCCGGCGAACTCATCCATATCGACATCAAGAAACTCGGCAAATTCAACCGAACCGGCCACCGCATCACCGGCGATCGCACGGGGCAGAGCAACAGCCGCGGCATCGGTTGGGAATACGTCCATCTGGCCATCGACGACCACTCACGCCTGGCCTATTTGGAAATATTACCCGACGAGACGCGACGCTCCTGTCTGCGCTTTCTCTTCAATGCTTTGCGCTTCTTCAAAGCCCATGGCGTCAAGGTCCAGCGCGTCATGACCGACAACGGCACAAGCTTCCGTTCCCATCGATACGCCAAGGCGCTGCGGCGGCTCAGCATCAAACACATCCGCACCAAACCCTATACGCCGAAGACAAATGGTAAGGCCGAACGCCTCGTCCAGACCGCACTGCGCGAATGGGCATATGCCAAGGCCTACGAAACCTCGCAGCAGCGCGCCGCCGACCTGCCGCTCTGGCTCCACCGTTACAATTGGCATCGCCCGCACGGCAGCCTACAATCCAAACCGCCCGTCAGTAGCCTCGGCCTGATCAAGGACAACCTGTTGAGGCTCCACATCTAGCCGCTACAGAGATTCGAAGCGGGAGCCGTGCGGCCATGGTCACCATCCGCCTTGCTACCAAATGGTACAAGCAGAGCCGCGGCTTCGCCGATCGGCAGGTCGACCACCGTGATTCCGCTTGCTGCAAGGAAACGGCGCTCGTTTTTGGTAAGGCCTTCCGCATCAAGTACTGCAAAGTGGGGGCCGTGAGAGCGCTTGATGATCTGTCGAGCGTAGATCCGGAGCATCTGATCGTTGAAGCGGCAGCCAATGAAAAGAAAACCGCGATCTATACGCCGTTCTTTCACCATTCCAGGTATTGGCGTCTGGATATCGATTTCGGTTAGGACTTCCACGTAATCGGAATCGGACACCAGAAAGTTCGAAGCTGGTATAACACTGCCGTACGGCGCATAGAGGACCGTCTTTGGCGCTGCGACGCATTCGACGTCTCTCCCGGACAGATCGTAAGTTTTTGTCCAAATGTCGCCGCCGCCGTTTGCACGCGTGACGCCCTGAATCTCGACGACATCCGTTCGACCGGTCTTCGCGAAAGCCGCACGCATTGTCCCGTCGTACCAACCGTCGACGATAAGGGAGAGCGGCAGCGTTGCGAGCCAGTCGTGGAGGGCGGTCGGCGCCACGGGTGCTCCAAATATTTCTGCCATCCAGGCCTGAAGCGTCCGGCGATGCCGTCGCTGTTCAATAAACTGCGCGACTGACCACATATTGCTGCGTATCCTGGAAGGGGCAGGTGTGCGTTCGTTGAGTGCCGCGGAGACGGCTTCCGGGGTGTCCGGTACAGGTGGTTCCGTGGATTGCAGCCGAAGGAGATCCGGACCGAGATAGGGAACGATCCGATCCGCAGCGAGCGCTTCCTGAAGCAGCCTAAGTCTTTTTTCGGCGTCACCGTTGCGAATGATCAGGAGACGGTCCGAGGTCAAAATTTTATTCATGCTGTTTTCTCTTACCTCTCGTTTGCAGCATCAGTCCTCGTCAGGAATCTTCCTTGCGTGGACGGTGATCGGCAGAGGCGTATCCCGCGATAGCTTGGGCAAGACGAGTCTCCAGCCGTTCCTGAGAGTGATCGTGCCGCCCCACATGTCATCAGCCTCGACATCTACGATCGGCTCTTCGAGATCTTTCTTTGGTACGTAAGCCGACAAGCCGGCGCTCGTTCTCCGAATCATTATCTTCATGTCGCTATTCCTCCGTTGGGGGCCCCGCGATTTCAGCAGCGCCGCAAGCAGCGGCGTTGTCTAGACTCGTCAGTTCACGGGCACGCATGCCGACGATAGTGCCACGTTCGACCCATTCGACGGCATAGATGTAAAACTGCTGGAGAAAGGTGCCGATGTCGCGCACATAGCCTTCGTCGCCCTTCCGCACCAAATTTTCCCCAATTTTTTTGCCAGCATAGGTGCCGTCATTCTTTACGTGAAGTCTGGCCCGCACCCGCTCGCCGGGTGTAAATCGTGGAGGCCTGTGGATTTCGACCTCCTGTTCACGTCCAAGGCCCATGGGCATTCCTCCTTGCAGGATATCATTGAAGGCTTCTCCGCAGGAGCCCCGACCATGCTGAAGGTCAAATCGCAGGTGCGGCGGGGACGCAGGTCTTCGGCACGGGGCAAACCTCCGCGCATTGCTGCGTTTCGAAGGTACCCTTGCATTCGGTGCATTTTTCCGGGTCGATAACGTAGATCTCACCTTTGAACCTGATCGCACCGGAGGGGCATTCGAACTCGCAGGCACCGCACTGGGTGCATTGGGACGCTATGATCCTGAAGGCCATTTTTAAACTCCTGAAGATGTTGGATTAAGAGCGCTCACGCCGTCGCCGCTTGTGGTTCGACGCCAAACTTGGCGGCGTAGAGGGTGCCGATGGCGGTCTCGATGTAGTCATAGCAATAAGCATCCGTTGCCCGAACCCCGGCCTCCATGAGCTTAGTCTTAGGGCACTCCCCGATCTTGGCGCATAGCACGACGTCAATACCGACCAGCGCAGTTATGATGCCGTCGAGGGTGGCTTCCTCGCCCCTGCCTCCGAGGCAATACTGTTCGATCTTGCGATGCCCGACGTAGGTGATGCCTCTCGACGAAGCTTCGTATACTTGGAACTCCTTCGCATGGCCGAAGTGCTCGTTGATGCGACCGCCACCCTTTGTCGCGACCGCGACGTGGAGGGACCCATCGCCGGCTGCTTTGACTGTCTCGATTGCCTCGCTCTTGGCGGTCGCGTGATCGCCGCGTTCGCGGGCGATCACTTCCCGATAGGCCTCGCGCTTACGGGCGTCATAGGTGATCTCTCCGGGAAGCTGGTCGAGTGCGAACTCCTGGCCCCGATCATCCCCAAGCAGGCCGACGGCATCGGCCCTACATTGCCGGCAATGGCGCATTAGCTTTGCGCCGCCTTCGAGACGATCCTGGAGCGCCTTCAATTCGAGCGCCCGCGGGCCGCGCTGTCCGGTCAAGCCGTAGTAGGTGCCATGGGCCGGATCGGAAATAAGCGGCATGACGTTGTGCAGGAACGCCCCCCGCTCCTTGACCCATTTATTTACCTCGACCAGGTGTTCGTCGTTGACACCAGGAATCATCACCGAATTGACTTTGGTGATGATGCCGCACGCGGTCAGCATCTCCAGGCCCACCATTTGCCGCTCGTGCAGAATTCTGGCAGCTTCGATGCCGGTGTAACGACGGTTGCGGTAAAAGATCCAGGGATAGATCTCTGCGCCGATTTCAGGGTCAACCATGTTGATCGTAATTGTCACGTGATCGACATTCATGTCGACAAGTTCGGCGACGTGATCCGGCAGCGCAAGCCCGTTGGTGGAGATGCACAGCTTGATGTCGTGGATCTCCCCCGCAACTCGTTCGAACGTTTCCTTTGTCTTCTTCCAGTCGTAACAGGCATCGCCCGGTCCGGCGACACCCAGCACGGAAAGCTGCGGCACTTCGTTGGCGACGGCAATGACCTTGCGCAGCGCCTGGTCTGGCGTCAACTTTTCCGAGACGACCCCAGGGCGGCTTTCGTTGGCGCAGTCATATTTACGATTGCAATAGTTGCACTGGATATTGCAGGCTGGTGCGACCGCGACATGCATGCGCGCGAAATAATGGTGAGCCTCTTCTGAATAGCAGGGGTGGTTTTTGATCTTCGCCCAGATAGCCTGGTCCACGTCGGCCGGTTTTGTGGACACGCCACATGACGAGGATGTGCAGCCACTCGGTTTCGCGGTCGCCAGCAATTGATCCAAGGATGTCGTGCTGGTCGCACTTTCAAGCGAAATCATCGGTGCGGACATTGAGTGCTCCGTTGCTAGTTGACGTCGCCTTTCAAAACGCAAAAGCCATGCCATCCCAAGGACGGGATTTGCTTTAAGAATTTGCGTTTATTGCTCTATTCCGACCGTGTTCGGACACAGACTTGTCAAGCTTCCGACAGTCGACAAAAGAGTTGTCCGTAAGCCACCAAACCAGGCATTGGAGATCGAGAAGGTCCAACATCACCCAGGCGCTTAAAGCTTTTTCACCTCGATGCGATGCTGGCGTAGAGCATAGCCGACCTGACGAGGCGTAAGGCCGAGAATACGAGCCGCTTTGGCCTGAACCCACCCGGCCTTTTCCATCGCCTCGATCAACCGGTCCCGTTGCGTGAGGCGCGACTCCATTGCGGGACAACCGGAACCGTGCGGATCACAAGCCTTGACGGAAGATACCTCGTCCGACGCACCGATGCTCCCGCCCGAGCGCGGCGATGAAGTCGGCATCACATTGCTCCGGGCATGCCCATCGACGGTGATGCCGCCGGGCGACCCGTCGGTTTTCCAGAGGAGCGACGAAAGGCACTGGCTGTTCTTGCAGGCAAAATCAGACGAAACGATCGAGCTTGAACGCGCAAGGGTGGCAGTCCTTCGCACGCAGTTTTCGAGTTCCCGGACGTTACCTGGGAAATAGCATTGCGACATCACCTCGATCGCCGACGACGAAAACGTCAGCTCGCGTTGGTTCTCCTTGTTGAATCGGTCAAGAAGAGCGTTCGCAAGGCGTGGGATATCGCCGGGTCGCTCTCGAAGCGGCGGCAGGACAATTGGAACTACGCTGATGCGGTAATACAGGTCGGCCCTGAATTCGGCGTTTGCAACAGCCATCTCGAGGTTCTTATTCGTGGCGCATATGAGCCGGACGTCGACCGCAAGCGTCTTGGTTCCGCCCACCCTCTCCAGTTCGCCTTCCTGCAGGACGCGCAGCAGTTTGGCTTGAAAGGCGGGCGAAATCTCGCCAATCTCGTCAAGCAGAAGCGTTCCGCCATTTGCCAGTTCGAAGCGTCCGGCGCGCTGCGCGATGGCCCCGGTGAAAGCCCCTTTTTCATGCCCAAACAGCTCCGATTCCAGGACGCCTTCGGGCAGCGCGGCGCAGTTCAATTTGACGAACGGCTTGTTTTTACGAGGGGAAAGTTCATGGATCGCCTGTGCAAAAAATTCCTTGCCGGTGCCGCTTTCGCCCCGCAGAAGCACGGTGGAATTCGTCCTCGCCACCACCGAGACGGTTTCAACCACCTGCTGGAGAGCCGGGCTATCCCCGATAATCCCGTCGATTTTGACGGGTGGATGTCGGCCCGGCGCGCCCCTTTGCGCGATGATCGGCTTCTCCGATCTCTCCTGTTCGCCGATAGGTCGCCGACCCTCCAGGTTCAGGAAACGATGAAGCCTGATCGTCCGACTGACCAGATTGGCGACCATGGTCAGAAAGCGAACGTCCTCGTCGGCGGGGAAGGGGGCGGCGTCGTTCCTGACGCGATCGATCGATATTGTGCCAAGTATTTTATTATCGGCTTTTACCGGAACGCCAATAAAAGAAATTGGGACGGTGCCGCTGCTCCAAGGCGGTTGCGGCTCAGCCTGAAATAATTCGGACTTGCTGACATCCTTTACGATTAAGGGCATACCGGTCGTCGCGATATGGTCGATTACGGCCTTAGGTATAACGCCTCGAGCGGCTGATTGAGAGGATGGGGGGATGTCGCCAGTTGCGGCAATCTCGGGCTGACCTTCAGCGTCTAGAACAACGATTGCTCCGCATCGAATCTGCAGAAAGGAAGAGAGGACGTTCACGACGTTGGCAAGCGTAATCTCTAGCCGGGCGGGGGCAGTCAGTACCTTTGATATCTCGTAGATTCCGCTGCGCTGCGTGCCCGCTTGGCGCATAGGTCCAGCAGGTAGCGCAGATAGGGGTTCCGCTCCATCGACCGGTCGGGCGGGCATGTGGGTCATTATATGGCCTTGGGTTGTCTAACGTTTCTTATAACCCTTGCTTGCATGTATATATAGTAATTTCTAATGCCAATCTGCAACGCGCACCTCTGCAAGTTTCCGATGCGCCCGTCTGCAAACCCAAGTTAGTTCTGAATCGTGGAGTTGCAAACCCTTATCCGAACTTGAAGAGAACGCCGAAACCGCCTCTCGGATAGTTCCACTCGATATCTCCACTTGCCTCGCAGAGTACGCGGCACGTGCCGCACTCCATGCACCCATCGGCGATAACCTCCACTTGGCCCTGGTCATTCAATTCGTAGCACTTGGCCGGACAGACACTTGTGAGGGCATACAGATTTACGCTTGGCCAATCGTGTGGACGCACCCTAATATGCGGGCGTCCGGCATCGACCACGTATCGATTTTGGTAAAGCTTGTCCTCTACGCGTATGTTCGTCACTGCAACCGTCATCTCATCTCTCCTTTATCGCCACGCGCGCGCCAAGCGAACCGCGTCACCAAACAGCCCCCAGCGGGAGCGTGCCTTGATGAAGGTGCCCGTGGTCGCCCGTTCCTTGTCGATCTTCGGGGTGCCATCGACTCGCACAAAGTTCTGTGCGGCCTGCGACAGCAACCTTGGATAAGTCGTGAAGAAATTGCGGGAATTGGTGTGCAGCAGGGCAGGCATGTCCTTGTATTTCCGCAAGTCTTTGATAACGAACGACTTTTCAAGCATCGACTTGTAAAGGGAGAGGTTCTCCTTGACCATCGGCTTTTTGCGATTCTTGATCTGGACGATTGCTTCGCCGGCGATGCGCCCCGACGTCATGGCGAGGTTTGACCCCTCGCGGTGCACCGCATTATTAAGTTGTGCCGCGTCGCCGACGACGACCCAGCCGTCACCAAAAAGCTGCGGAATTGCCTTGTAACCACCTTCTGGAATGAGATGCGCCGCATATTCCTTGACTTCCGCTCCTGCGATCAGCGGCTTTACCGACGGATGGCTTTTGAATTTTTCGAGCAGATCATAAGGACTTTCCATTGTTGCCGCGAATTCGGAGACAAGGCAGCCAATGCCGATCGAGATCGATTCTTTGTTGGTGTAGAGGAAGGCAAGCCCGGCCATGTTGCGAGAGATCGTGCCAACTGCCTCGATGACGCAGCCTTCATTGGCCTTGAGGCCGAACCGCTGGTCAATTACCTCTTCGGCCAGGAAATGCATTTCCTTGACGGCGAGCGCGACAGTTTCCGGTTTTGGCGTGTCACGCAATCCAGCACGCGTGCCGAGCAGCCCATTGACGCCCTCTGCGAGAACGACCACGTCAGCAAGAATCACGTCGCCGGCGCGGTCGGTGCGAACGCCAATCACCTTGCCCTTTGGATCACGAACGAGTTCCGTCACGGTCGTCTCGCATAGAAGCGTCGCTCCGGCCTCGCGCACCTTGCGTGAAAACCATTTGTCGAATTGGGCGCGAATGACCGTGTAGCGATTGTGTCTCGACTCGTTGAAGTCGTCCGACCGGTATTGCATACCGATGTGGGACGAGTCGTCCATCATCCAGAAGCGCTGCTCGACTAAGTGCCGCTCCAGAGGCGCATCATCCCGGAAATCCGGCAGGATTTTCTCCAGCATGTCCGCGTACATGATGGCGCCCTGCACATTCTTGGAGCCCGGATACTCGCCACGCTCCAACTGCAGCACCTTCATGCCGCGGTTCGACATCGTGTAAGCAGCTGCGTTTCCGGCCATGCCGGCCCCGATAACTATGGCGTCGAAGTTTTCCTCAGTCATGGGGCGCCCTCAGTTTGCAAGCTTATCGCGACTGTGCGGCGACAGTCGATGGGTGAAGAGTTCCGTTAATGACGGCAGTAAACGGATCGCATCGGTGACGACGCCGAGGTGGGCGAAATCAAAAATCGGCGCGTTAGGATCGGTGTTAATGGCTAAAATAAGATCAGCTCCCTCGACGCCAACGCGATGCTGGATGGCGCCGGAAATGCCGGCTGCTATGTAAAGCTTCGGCCGGATAGTTTTGCCAGTTTGGCCGATCTGCCGATCAGCAGGCATCCAGCCCTTTTGGACGAGGGGGCGCGAACAGCCATAATCGGCCCCGATCGTCCGCGCGAGTTTCTTCATAAGCTTCACGTTCTCCACCGCGCCGAGACCGAGGCCTCCAGCAACCACGACGTCCGCATAGGCGAGATTCGCCGTCGCCGACTGGCCATCGGACAAGAAACCGAGGACCTTAGTGACGATCTCTTCCTCGATCATCGACACTTTGTGTTGAATGACGCGTCCGATCTTATTATTCCCGCGCGGAGGCATGGCCATGACCCTCGGCCGGACCGTTGCCATCTGCGGCCGGCAGTTGAGCGTGTAGATCGTGCAAAGCAAGGAGCCGCCGAAAGTCGGCCGGGTCGCCGCAAGCGAGCCGTCCGCATCCACATCAAGTTCGGTGCAATCCGCCGTGAGCCCTGTCAACAAGGTCGTCGCCACGGAACCGGCAAGGTCGCGCCCGAGCGTCGTTGCCCCTAAAAGAAGGATTTCCGGTTTGTAGTTAGTAACCAGATCCGTCAATGCTTTGGTGAAAGGCTCATTTCGGTAGTCGGCGAGCAGTGGGGCCTCGACGAGGTAGGCCAGGTCGGCGCCATAAGCAAAAGCCTCGGCGATGGCAAACCACGTGGCCTCTCCCGGTGGTCCGAGAACGACGCCGGCAAGCTGGACGCCCAGCTTGTCGGCGAGCTTGCGGCCTTCGCCGAGCAGCTCGAAGGAGACGGGATGCACCTGATCGCGCTCCAGCTCGATGAAGACCCAAACGTGCCGATGGTCCTTAAACTGATCGGGCAGCTCTTTCTTCATGGCGGCACGGCCAGCGGCTGGAGGAGGGCTCTCTCGATTCGTGCTCAACATCGTCGCTCCTTGCCTTCATTCGCCGTCAAAGGCGAGTTCGCTTTCGAGCGCCGGCTGGCGCAAAAAGATCCCAGCGATCAACTCCTCCGCGAGATCGCGCGGTGTTTTTTCCGCGGTGTCGATCTGCTCCGCCTTTTCCGCCCGCTCAGGAGGGGCAAAGACCCTCTTAACGACGGTTGGCGAGCCACGCAGGCCGCACTTGGTGAGGTCCTCTATGCCAGCGTCGGCCGCATTCCACTTCACGATCTGGCTGCGCGCGGCCCGTAGCGCGTCATCGAGCGAGCCGCGGCGGATTTCGTTTGTGCCTTCGAGCATTGTAATTAGGCAAGGGAGCTTGCTCATCAGCGTCTGCGTGCCCCCTTCCGAGCGGCGCTCCACCGTAATCTCGCGCCCATTGATGTCGACAGAGACGATTTTGGCAACGTAGGTGAGCTGCAGGAGGTCGAGGCGCTTGGCGATGCCAGGCCCAACCTGGGCGGTATCGCCGTCGATGGTCTGTTTGCCCGTAAAGACGATATCGGGCGTACCGAAGGCCTCTCCGATCTTCGCGATGGCTCGCGAAAGAGCAAACGAGGTCGCCAGAGTGTCGGAGCCGGCAAAATGACGGTCGGTCAAGAGTACGGCGCGGTCGGCGCCGTAGGTGAGCGCCTTGCGCAACGCGTCCTCTGCCATGGGCGGCCCCATGGTGAGCACGGTCACCTCGCCGCCATGGCGGTCGCGCAACTGGAGCGCCTCTTCAAGGGCGAACAGATCATAGGGGTTGATGATGGTTGGCACCCCCTGACGCATGATTGTGTTCGTCACCGGATGCACTCGTATTTGTGCGGAGTCCGGTACCTGTTTGATACAGATAACTATGTGCATGGCGGTTTCTTACTCCCTCCCTCTATGGGTGGCGGGCTTGTCAGTACACATGCTTGCGTGCATCATTCGTGCCAACCGTTTGGCGTTCTCTATCACATTGAAATGGCTTCGATTCCGACGTTGCTAGCATATGACTGAATTGTAAGCTTCCCGACATTGTCGTGTCGCAACCGTGCTCACTTCTTTTCGAACGGCTTCAGGAAAGAGTCTAACGGGACAACGGTGCGGCCGGGTGTGACAGGTCTGTTCGGATTGTGGTCCTTGAGCACCTTGAAGACCCGGTGCGAGAGCGGCGCGGAGGTCGCGAAATCACAGTAGGCCCTTTCCAGTATGGCACGGGCACGAGCAGCGATTACCCGGTCTGGGAGATGGGAGAAGTCCTCTGCCGCGAGGTATTGGCCCATACGCTTCATGATATGGAGTCGTGAGACATCGAGAACCTTCGGGTCATAGGGGACCCCTAGGGCTTCGAAGAACTCCTCCGCAGCCGAGAGAGATTTCAGCCGATTGAGGATGTCTTTGACATCGACGGGACTGCTGTCAGCGGAGCAACGGCACATAAGATTCCCCCTGGTCGTGAGCGGTGATCGCGAGATCGTTCTCCCGTAGCTTAAGCTGCAACGTACGGAATGCGTGGTTCGACGCGGCTAGGCGCAAGGCAGTCGCGTTGCAACTGGAGTCGGCATAGGCTGATGGTCGGATGCGATCCACCGATGGTGTCGAGAGATTGATTAAGATGATATGGCGCTGGGCCCCCTCCATGAACACGCATGGGCGGTGAACCGGCGATCTATGTGACTGAGAGCCCCGGCTTTTACCTGATCGTTCATACGATGCCGGTGCCGTCATGCAGGTCGTATCGGTGAAAAGGAATTGCCGTTTCATGAGCGTGCCTGCTCCTACTCCCCTGAACGAACCCGGCTGCTCGTGTCGGCCACGTGGCCGGAACGGGATTGGCTCCGGAGCCTTTCAACGATGCCCGGTAAAACTTCGAGCACCCGGTCGACATCCTCGTCACAGTTATCGCGCGAGAACGAGAAGCGGATTGTTCCGTGCGCCATAGCATGAGGGATATCCATTGCCCTCAAGACATGGCTCGGCTCCAGCGAACCGGAGGAGCAAGCAGAGCCGGAAGAGCAGGCGATGCCATAGCGGTTGAGAAGAAGGAGCATACTGTCTCCTTCGACACGTTGAAAGGCGATGTTCGCCGTGTTCGGCAACCTCTTAAGCCTATCGCCGGTTACGAAGGCGCCTGGAACACGCTGGACAATGCCGTTCTCCAATCGATCTCGGAGCGACTTTAATCGGGTGCTCTCGTCGTCTATTGATTTCAGGGCGAGTTCGGCAGCCTTGCCTAAACCGACAATCCCGGCCGTATTTTCTGTCCCTGCGCGTCGGTCGCGCTCCTGATGACCTCCCTTGATCAGTGAGGAGAAAGATAAGCCCCGCCTGAGATAGAGTGCACCAATGCCTTTTGGTCCATGGAATTTGTGTCCGGACAACGAAAGCATGTCGATTGCAGTAGGTTGGAGGTCCATTGGAACCTTGCCGACCGCCTGGACCGCGTCGGTGTGGAAAAGTGCACCGATTCTCTTGGCCATCTCGGCAAGCTTAGCGACCGGGAAAATGGTTCCCGTCTCGTTGTTCGCCCACATGATCGAAGCAATCGCTACACGATGAGTGAGGGCGGTCTCATAGGCGTCAAGATCGAGACGTCCATGTCGATCCACTGGGATCCTGTGTACCTTAATGCCGCGCGTCTTCTCCAGATGGCCGCAGAGTGTCAGCACCGCTGAATGCTCGACTGCGGAAGTCACGATCTCTGTGCGCTCAGGCATCACCTCCAGCGCCGAAAGGATCGCCGCATTGTCGCTTTCCGTCCCCCCCGAGGTGAACACGATCTCATGATCGAACTCGGCGCCGATCAGCGCTTGCAATTGCCGGCGCGCCTTCCTCACCGCCTCGCGGATAGAGGAGCCAAAAGCGTGCGTCGACGAAGGGTTTCCAAACTGATCCGCAAAGAACGGCAGCATGGCTTCAACCACTTCAGGATCGACTCTGGTCGTTGCATTATTGTCGAGATAGATCGCTCTCATGGGTGGATCTCGACTGAGGGGAAGCGGTGACAATGCTGCGGCGTCTTGCACATGCTGTTGTTTGCTAACCTCGGGCAAGCAGCGCGGGGTGGAGTCGTGCGATGGCGCGTCATGCGATCTTGTTGGCATCGATAACGTCGCATCGCCGCCATCAGTAGGAAGGGAAGAACGTTGTGCGCTCGCGCCTTTTCCAACGGTTGGATTCGCCGCGGCTGCTTAACTAGATGGGTCGCCAGCTTAGCTTGTCGCTGAGAACTGAACTGTTGCAGGCTGCGGCGATTTTTAGACCCTGTCCTACGCGATTGCCGGCTACAACATCGATTTCGACCCTGCCAATTTCTCCAGGCCTCAGATTTCTGTTGTGACGGTCTGATCGTCCTCCTCTGCCGGAGCGAGGCTTTCGACGACCAGTACTGTATAAACCGCTGACACGTCTTCGACGGCTTGAACGAGTGTCGTCCGTCTACTGCCAGATCTAGCGAAGTGAGCGACTTGGTCATGAAATCAAGCCTCTTGACACGCACGCGTCTTCGCTCACCTTTCCTCGGCGCGGAACTGCTTGCAGAGGGAGCGTCTCCTTTGGAATCCTGGCCCGGATGCCCGCCAAAAAATTTTGCTGCCTCAGGATAATCCGTTGATGAGCAGACCTTTTTCTCCGGCAGCAAACCGCTTAAAAAGCCTGCTGTCTCCTGACGGACGTTTTGAGGCGCTTCGGCGGGCTTTAGGGTTATGAGTTCGGCCAGCGCTGGCGAGAAGGCGGTCGCTGGGTTGGAACGCAAGGACGACGGCGTCACCAGAAACGCTCCCACCGTTGGATCGACTCCAATTATCAATTCAGGCCCTCTACCGTAGGAAACTGCCGCGGTCTCGCTGAGGGGATTTTCCTGCACGCCGTCGTTCTTCGGATTGAAAAAGGAAACCATGACCTTTTCGCAATAATTCCGCATGGCTCTCTCGCTTTCTCGGTGATCAGCCGAAGGATTTGCCGCAAGTGCAGTTCTGGTGCGCATTGGGATTGTCGAAGACAAAACCGGAGGTTTCTGGTCCCGTCACGAAGTCGATCGTCATGCCGTTGATGTGTGCTTGGGAGTCTGCGTCAACGAACACCTTGACCCCATTTGTTTCGATCACCGCGTCGCCCTCGCCCTGGACGCTTTCTAGCCCCACCAGGTATTTGTAGCCGGCGCATCCACCTGCCTCGACCGCGATGCGAAAGCCTTCCGCCTGCTCGGCTCGGGAAAGCGTTACGTTCATGATGGCGGCGGCATTCTCTGTGAGCTTGATCATGGGATGATTCCTTTTTGTTCGATGGCGCATTTTCGGATTACCGTGCATGCGTCGTGCCAAGCGGTAAGGAAGGCCAAGAGTTCGATCAGCCCGCGTGTTGTATTCCTGCGTCGTCGAACATCGGAGATCTCGAAAGCGCGCCAACTCCAGAACGTCTGCCCGCGTATCTCCGTCTATCATTTTCGGTTGAGGCTCTCGTTGCCGCCGCACCGAAATCCCAGCGGTTCGGCGAAAATGAATGGGAGGCGACAACTGCTTCTAGATTTGTCGCTTGCGCGACATAAAAATTCTGCACGAGTTTCGTGATTAACCGCTTAGCCCCTAAGCGCTTGGGCTATGGAACAGACATCTAATCTTTTCTGGAACGTCAGCTTAAGCGGCCGGAACAACTTTTGAAGCTCCCGTGACGAGGCTGCGGTCGCCAGCCCATATGAAGTCGATCCTCCATGGAGAGGACTAAGCACAATGTCACATGTGCCTCAGTTCCGCGGTTTTTGGGAAAAGGGCATCACCTACGGTACAAAGGACTTATCCCTCCGCGGCCGCCAGTACAAACCGTTTCTCCCGCCGGCGTTGCGCGGACGAGGGGATGTTCATCGCCTCGCGATATTTGGCGACTGTGCGGCGAGCAATGTCGACGCCTGTTTCCTTGAGCTTGGCAACGATGCCATCGTCGGACAGCACATCATGGAGCGTCTCTGCGGCAATAAGTGCCCTTATCTGATGGCGCACAGCTTCGGCCGAGTGCGCGTCACCGCCTTGTGAGGACGGGATCGCGACGGTGAAAAAATACTTGAGCTCGAACACGCCGCGGGGCGTGAGAATGTATTTGTTCGACGTTACCCGACTTACAGTGGACTCGTGCATGTCGATCGCGTCAGCGATGGTCTTAAGATTGAGAGGGCGAAGATGAGCAATGCCATCTTCCAAAAAGACATCCTGGTGGCGCACGATTTCGGTCGCCACCTTAAGGATCGTCGTGGCGCGCTGATCGAGACTCCGAACCAACCAGCTCGCGCTCTGGAAGCATTCGTTGAGGAATGACTGATCTTTCGAGCTTTGGGCGGTTAGGCGAGTAACTTGCGCAAAATAGGTTTGGTTGATCAGTACCTTGGGCAAAATCTCCCGATTAAGCTCGACGTGCCATCCGCCTCCCGGCGAGGGTAGGACGAAGACGTCGGGTATGATGGATTCCGACCTTGCGGACTGGAACTGGTTTCCAGGCTTTGGGTCAAGTGCACGAATTTCGTTCAACATATCGAGAAGGTCGTCTTCATCGACCCGGCAACGTCGCTTCAGTGCTCGAAAATCGCGTCGCGCAAGCAACTCGAGATTTGCGACCAGAGCTGCCATGGCCGGGTCGAACCGGTCTCGTTGGCGCAACTGAATCTCGAGGCATTCGCCCAGACTTCGCGCAAATATGCCCGGCGGGTCAAATAGCTGCAAAGCCTCAAGAACCCGCTTCACTCCAGCCTCAGGGCTATTTAGCCTCTCTGCTAGCTCCTGAAGGTTCACTTGCAGATACCCAGTGTCATCCAGATGGTCGGCAAGCGCGCCAGCAATCAGCCGCTCCTGGGGTGTGAAGGCAGTGAGGGCGATCTGATGGGCGACATGTTCGTGCAATGTCTCAGTTGAGGCGGCGAACTCATCCAGGGAAGGCCTTTCCCCCGGCGAAAGGTTGCCTGTGTCACGGATTGATTTCCAGGGACTAGACAGCTCAGGCATGTCCGTCCTGGCCGGTCCATCAACGTGGTCTTCGCGTGCGCTGATATTTGGATCATCCGCCGCAGTTGGCGATACGCCAGAAGCCCCGCCGTCATTCGACGCCAGGTCGAGAAATGGGTTCTTCTCGATTTCCTGTTCCACGAACTGATTCAGTTCGGTGTGCGCCAGCTGCAGCAAGCGAATAGACGCGATGAGCTGGGGCGTAATAACCAGCGATTGCTGCTGACGCTGATGAAGGCTTGTAAAGGACTTCATGGTTCGAGCAAAACTCCTATCATTCGGCGCAGGTGTGCACGACAAGTCGTAGCTGCTGGTCGTTGGCTTCAATGCTCATACGAAGGCTGGGGCCTTAAGGCATTTCAAAATGTTTTGCGGCGAAGAAACGCCATACGGATCGGTCGCGCAGTTGTCGCCAAAGCCTTCTTCCTCGAACCACCCCTCCACGACGCCATTATTGATCACGGCAGCGTAGCGCCAGGAGCGCAGACCGAAACCGAGATTGTCCTTGGCGACGAGCATACCCATTTTCCGAGTGAATTCTCCCGAACCGTCCGGGATAAGCTTGACATTTTTCAACCCCTGAGACTTGCCCCAAGCATTCATGACGAAGGCATCGTTGACGGAGAGACAGTAGATGTCGTCAATGCCATTCTTCTTAAACTCGACATAAAGACTTTCGAAATCAGGCAGTTGGAAGGTGGAGCAGATTGGCGTGAAGGCGCCCGGCAGCGAAAAAAGGATTACCCGCTTACCGCTGAAATAGTCGTCGGTCGTCTTGTCTTCCCAGCGGTAGGGGTTGGGACCGGATATAGACTCGTCGCGAACCCGCGTGCGAAAGGTGACAATAGGGACCTGCTTTTCCATGGTCATCAATGAAGCTCCTCTAGGAAAATTTATTTGCGGCCTCTCAGTCACGGCTAACACGAATCCGACCTCGGCCCACACGCCAGGGCAAGCAAGCGTCATGCCATTTGGCCTGAAGGAGATGGACTTGCGGTCAGCACAGGGCCTTCGTCGCCGCACTCGTGCGCTGCTCGTGCGGGCGAGCGAATTGTGAAGCCGTTGTGCCGCGCTGACGGCCGGGCGCTGTTTCGGCTACTTCCGACCGCATCTCGATCAAGGTTTCTCTGTCGCCTTTTAGAACCTTAGCATACTGCCCGCCAGTCCGGTCGCGGCGGGAAGGCGCGGGTCACGGGGCTTGAGGTTCTGCTCGTGCGTATGTCTACCCGCGCACGTTTTCTTGTTTGAAACTGCACAAGAAAGTTTGAGGTCCGACAAAAGGGGGCGCCAGGCTCGGACCGCGCATCGAAAAATGGTGAAACGCAAACGGCTCCGATAATTTCGTCACAGAAGACGACGATGGCGGATATCCGCAGGTTGGGGGCGTGAAGAGCTCGCAGCCGCCAATATCGATCGGCTGATGCCGACCGGCACCCGGGTCGCGCTATGTAGCCTTTGGCCTACGAGCATTTGTTGCTCGGCTGACGTCGCCGCGGAGCTGATATTTTGTTCCATTCACCACTCACCGCTCAGCTCGCTGGCGACGTGCTGGGCGCCCGGCGCCGATGGCGACGCCACCCACCTGCCCGGCGGCTATCCCGAGCTGCAAGCCGGCGGCTCCGGGACTAGAAGTTTTCTCGCCCGGAATGCTCGATGTGGTAGCGCCCGGCACGTCCGTCTGCATCCCGACAATGCCGCCTAGTTCTTTACGCTGGCGATACGCGGGTGGCAATTACCCGCTGATTTTCTTTGCGAGCGCATCCATGTCGGGCACGGTGATATGCCGGATGTTCTCGATGCGGATGACGCCCTCTTTGCGAAGCCGGGTCAACTGGCGGCTGACGGTTTCGATCGTCAGCCCGAGAAAGTCGGCAATCTCGGCACGCGATAGCGGCAGATCGAAGGCAGTGCTCGTCGCCGTCTCGGCGTGGGCGGCAATGAGGTGGAGCAGGCTTGCGACCTTCTCCTCGGCGGTCCGCCGGCCGAGCGTCAGCATCCATTCGCGCGCGGCATCCAGCTCGTTCAGCGCCTGAGCGTGCAGGCTACGCTGCAATTCCCTAGTCTCCAATATCATGCGTTCGAGCAAATTGCGGGGGAACACGCAGATCTCCGCATCGGTCGCGGCCTCGGCCGACAGCGTGCTTTCGCGCACGAAGGGGCGGCCGACGAAATCGGGGGCGAATTGCAGGCCAACGATCTGCTGGCGCCCGTCCGACATCACCTTGCAGAGCTTCACCACGCCGCGCGTGATGTTCGAATAGAAAGAGTTTTCCGATCCTTGTGCAATGATCTCGCAGCCTGCGTCGACCTTGCGGCGCAGCGAGTGGCGGCCAAGTTCGCTAAGCTGGCCAGCCGACAAGGCGCCGCAAACGACGCCGTGCCGCGCCTGGCAGGAACGGCAAGCGACGGAAGTGCTAATCACGAGAACCTCACCGCGTGCGACGTCCATGTCCTGATCCCTTCGAAAACCGCCTATGCCGGACATGCCCGAGACGACCACGCGGCCGTTGCGACTTCGGCTATCCCTATTTCTTCCAGCGCGTCTTTGATGGCTATCAATTTCATCAGGATTGCGATTTGATCCAGATCAAATCTCCGTACCCACGCTCTTGCCGTGCCAGGCAGGGCAGTTTTGTGGATTTGTTTCGGACGGCATTTTCGGCCCGCCGCTTGAGCGGGCTTTCTGCGGCCATCGCCTTCCGTCTCGGCGGACGGTAGGCCACCATATCCATTGCTGTCAGACAACACCCAATCGGCAGATTGCCGCCGACTCTTAGGGTGGTGTCGTCGGGCTGGTAGAACTGACATTCAGGACAAAGGAGTAGCACGCTTCGAGCTTTTCCCGGAATTCCGCCGCTAGCTCGATGCCACAATTCAAAGCTACCCACCCTCAAGCTATCCCACTGCATCGCAGTACATCAGGACATTCGTTGCTCGTCGCGCTGTCTCTGGCCCCCGGCTGTGGTGGCTGGGAAAAAGTCGCACCTGAATAGATGGCATCCGGCACCTGATGTCGGGTTTTGTTAGATGCGCGACACGGCCTTGATCAGCCAATCTTTGTTCTGCCTTGAGCCAAAGCGCTGAAAGGCAATTGAAAAATTTCTTTCCGGCCAAATCAATCAAATTGGCATGAACTTTGAAGTTCTTCTTGCGGGGCGGCAAGGACTGTCGGCCGGTTTCTTTGGTGACCGCCATGGAGCGGAGGAAATCAAAATGCATCTGTGCTCAGAACGCATTTACCGGAAGAGAGGTACCCGTGAAAATCCGATGTCGACCGGAAGGGCGGGCGAGGCATCCAAGAAATTTCGACTTCGGCCAACAAAGCAGCGTGGATTTCGAGCCGCACGGCGATCTGATCGCTGCATCGCATGTCATTGGCGCCTCGCGCTGCTGAGATTGGAAATCTGGCGCTCAACGATTTTGCTCGCTCCCTCTCCGAGGAGAATTCGTTCTCGGCGAAGGGGCTTTGATGACAGGAGAAAAGCAGTGGCTACCATTAGGGTTCCAGAACATGTCCCTCCCGAAATGGTGAAGGACTTCAGCCTGTTCACGTCGCCCGGCATGGAGCGCATGCCAAATGGGGATCCGCACGCAGCTGTCGCTTGCCTCCATAATGGACCGAGAATCTTTTATTCTCCCTGCAATACGCGCGATGGCCGAGGTACCTGGGTCATCGTTCGCGCTCAGGACCAACGCAAATTGCTGCAGGACACCGGAACCTTTTCCAGCCATCGGAGCCTTTTCGCCTCGGCGCTTGGCGAAAACTGGCCGCTGATCCCGCTTGAACTCGACCCCCCGGCTCACAGCGTGTTTCGCTCACTTCTCAATCCGCTGCTTTCGCCCAGGCGGATAATGGAGCTTGAACCGGCGGTCCGTGATCGGGCGATTGCGTTGATTTCCAAGATTTCCGCGTCGAGCACAAGCTGCGACATCTTGACGGACTTCGCCTTTCCTTTTGCGGTTAGTATCTTCCTCCGTTTGCTCGGCTTATCCGATGAGCGCCTCAATACATTCGTGGGCTGGGGGAAGGACCTGCTCCACGGCGACGGCATCAGACGAACCGCAGCCGCCCGAACAATTTTGGCGTTCATCGATGAACTTGCAGCGATGCGCCGCAAAGAACCGGCCGACGATTTCATGACCTTCGTCGTGCAGGCAAAGGTCGACGGCCGCCTGTTGAGAGACCAGGAAATCCATGGAATAGGCGTGCTTCTATTCGTCGCGGGACTGGACACCGTGGCAACGGCGATCGGCTTTGACCTGGCCTATCTCGCGCGCAATCCGACAGAACAGGAATTGCTGCGGAGCAAACCGGATCGAATTGTGCTCGCAGCCGAAGAACTGCTTCGCGCCTATTCGACCGTGCAGATGATCCGTGTGGCGACGAAAGATATCAATTTCGAAGGCGCGCCGATCCGTAAGGGGGACTACATTTCCTGCGCCACGATGATTGCCAATCGTGATCCGGTGGAATTCGAAAATCCGAACACGATCGATTTGGCACGAGAAGACAATCGCCACACCGCTTTTGCGTACGGTCCCCATCGCTGTCTTGGATCACACCTTGCCCGGCGAGAGATCGTCATCGGCCTGGAGGAGTGGCTGTCGCGCATCCCTGACTTCCGTATCAAGGATGGTACGGCGCCCATCACCTATGGGGGCCACGTGTTTGGAATAGAGAATCTGATCCTGGACTGGTCCTGATAATTGAGAGGAGGAAAGACATGGAGTACCGTATGCGCGTCATAGTGCACACTTCCAAATGCCAAGGTCATGCAAGATGCTGGGCCCAAGCGCCCGAAATATTCAATCTTGACGACGAGGGATACATACTGCCCGGTGCAATCGATGTCGAGGAGAGGGACGAACTGTTCGCGTCGCGAGGCGCTCGATCCTGCCCTGAACGTGCGCTGGAGATAGATTGCGTTTCGGATGCGTTGCTCGATCGCCTTTTGTTCAACCAACATTGTGGGGGTTGAAACGCAACGCAACTGGTGCATGACGGCGCCGTCGCTGTCCAAACACCTTACCCGCAGCTCTCCCATTGATGTCTACTTCTAAGGGCAGTTGTTTACATGCATGCCTAAGCAGAGGGAGGGTTTTTCCTTACGTCAGCCGAGCAGTTGAAAGCTGGCTGCGTCACTGGATGGGTAAGCGCCCCAATATCAGATGTGCGACAAGCGATGAAACACAAAAAAAATTACCGAATTGCTCGACCGCGAGGCGCTCCGCGACTGCCTCTATCGGTATTGCCGCGGGATAGACCGCGCCGATGAAAGGGCGCTGCGCAGTTCCTACTGGCCCGATGCACGTGACAATCACGGGACCTATTCCGGTTCGGCCGAGGGCTTCATCGAGTTCGCCCTTGGTGTCTTCAAGACGGGACCGCGCAACATCCATCAAATCACGAACATTCTGATTGAGTTCAGCAGCCCGGAAAAAGCCGCCGTCGAAAGTTACTTCGCCGCACTGCAACGCGCACCGAACAAGGCCGGAACGCTAAGTCAGGCCCTGATCTGCGGCCGCTATTGCGATCTGTTCCTGAAAAAGGGAGGGGATTGGAGAATTGCCGAACGGACGGTGGTCTATGATCTAGTCGAGGAGCAGATCTTGGCCGCGGCATCCGAGACTGAGCAGTTCGGCCACCGGCAGCCGATCGGAGCATCATGTCCCGATGACCCCGTCTACGCATTTAGGAAGACTGCATTCCTTCAAGAGGGTGAAAGTGAGACTTGATCGATCAGGATTCAGCCTCGAGATCGTCAACGTTGGTCAGGGAACTTTTACGTGCGCATGCCGATGGTTTCGGAACTTGAACGCGCGGGCAAGATAGACCTCACCGCGGTGCGCAGCCGGGTGCCAATGGGTCGCGTGGCGCGTCCAGACAAAATTGCCCGAGCGGTGCGCTTTCTCGCCAGCGCGCAAGCGTCACCGGGTCTGTGGTGACCGTCGACGGTGGCTGGAGATCGTTTAGTAACCGGGGTAGGCGCACCCGCCATGCCCGGGACGCCACGAGCCGAACTCTTCCCTCCTGCCGAGCACTCCACTGCGCGCATTGCGCTTGTCATGGCGGGGCGGACTGCATAGGCGCTGCCGTTGTGCGCCGCTTTGCGGAACACGGCGACGCGCTTACCAGAACACTGCCGGAGCTGCTCGGAGTTTTCTCCCTCGTCTGCGGTTGATTGGCGCGCATGCGGCGCTGCCGATTTGTTGAAACGCGACGCGATATTGTTCGGGCGCTGTTGATGCAGTTGCATTTAGGCTCCGAGCAAATAGGAAAACTTTTCCTAGGCTCTTTTTGCAGCTGGCACGATTTTTGGATCTACCACATGCCGAGAGATTGGAGTTTTGTTTATCAGCAATGGGCGCCGAGTCGACCGTAATGGTGAAGTGGGGCTTCATACGACCGTATGGGCCTCCCGAAGCCGCCTTATACTTCTTGACAAGCTGGAAAATCGCCAGCGATGGGTTGGGCCAAATGAAAGGCTCGAATTGGAAGGAATCCCAGAAATCAAGAAAGATCATCCAATCTCCTCCGCCTTGGGTCGCCGGTTTGGTTTCGAAACTGGACGGCGAGCATACACTACCAAGGATACTGAGCGAGCTTAAATCAGAACGGTATGACGTCACCAAATGCGACGTTCACGATTTCGTCTCTGCCCTTGCTAGCTGTGGCCTCATTGAAGAGAGCTGAGCCACTTAAGTTGGAGACTGGGGTCAATCGGGCAATGGTTGCCCCATGTCCGGCCGCGGCGTTGGAACTGGCTAAAAGGGTTTCTCATCAAGGGCGATCACGCAACGAGCGTTCGACGACAAAATGGGGTTTCGATTAAAGAGATCATGCGGAAGATTGTCGAACAGCCCTTTGATGTCGAATTCCAGAACCCAATCGTACTTCCAGCACCGCTGACGCGTTACCCCAACGGCATCCAAAGCCGACTTCATCGGCCTGTAGCCATAGGAGTCTGGCAAGAAGAGCGGCTCTAAATCCGGCTCAATCATCTGCTTGACCACCATCTGAGCGATCCGATCACTGACCGTCGGCACACCCAAAACCCTTTCGCCTCCGGTCTTCTTTGGAATGGAGACGACGCGCACCGGCGGCGGAAAGTAAGCCCCAGCCACCACGGCTCTTTACCGCAGCAGCTCGGACTGGTTTGAGACCCGCTCCTGAAAGCCGATCCCGGAGGGCCATCCTCCATCATTCACGCAGCTTCACGTTACGGGGTTAGCTCATACTGAACTCCTTCCGTGCCTCTGCAGCACACTTTCGTCGATGAAGATCAGCTGTTCTGGATCGAGATTCAGTTGGCCGTCGAACCAGACACGCCGGCGCTTTAGGACATCCGGCTGGTTCCGCAAAGCCAATTTTTTCGCCGATACCAAGCTCGACGAATACCTCAAAGCCCTTTTCTGTGTAGTACGGCACTTCATTCGGCACGATCATAGTGCGGAATTCAGAAGGGTATTTTTCGCGCACGAAAACGATTTGTCTAGACATGTTCCGCCTCGATTTCGGAGAATACTTTCGGCTAAAGCGCTTCCACAATATTTGGATGCGTTATTCTTGTTCCAAGAAGACGCTTGTGCTCGCTAATATCGATCCGGGATGGACGAAATACGTCGCGCAACGCGGTGATACTCGCGTACGGGTCTAGCGAACCACAAAAAAATACGTCTATCGCGACCATGCGTTCTTCGTGCCAGGTATTTACGCAAATGTGCGATTCAGCGAGAATTGCGAAGCCCGTGACGCCCCCATCTTCGCTATATTTTCTATAACTCGATTCCAACATCGTTGCGCGGCAGTCATGAACGGCTTGCGCTACCGCCGCCTCAATCGCTTCAGCATTTCCCGTATTTTCTGCATCCCACATATCGATAAAGAGATGGGTTCCGGCGCATACTCGGTCTGAGCTAGGGTAATTTATTCCGCCTTTAGGCGCTCCGTTCAGCATATATATGCTCCGCTTCTTGATCGTGTCCAATGGAGTGGTGTAACTGGATTTCATAGCCATCGGTGATTTCCGGTAGGGTCGGGTTGCTTGAGCCAACCTGAGGGACACCACCGATGACCGACGACATGATGAACCTGCGCTCACTCGTTGAGAAGAGCGCCGATGCCGATTTGCTGCGCGAGATGATCGGCTTTACTGCCGAGAAGCTGATGGCGCTGGAGGTCGGCACGAAGACCGGCGCGGGCTATGGCGAGAAGAATGGCTTCCGACTGGCCCAGCGTAACGGCTATCGCGACCGGGATTGGGAGACACGGGCGGGCACCGTCGAGCTGCGCATTCCCAAGCTTCGCACAGGCAGCTATTTCCCGAGCTTTCTCGAACCACGCCGGATGGCCGAGAAGGCCCTGACTGCGGTCATCGAAGAAGCCTATATCCAAGGCGTTTCGACCCGATCCGTCGATGACCTCGTCAAGGCCATGGGCATGAGCGGCATCTCCAAAAGCCAGGTATCCCGGCTGTGCGAAGAAATCGATGAGAAGGTGAAGGTCTTCCTCGACAGGCCCATCGAAGGAGAATGGCCCTACCTGTGGATCGATGCGACCTCCCTCAAGGTTCGGCGCGGTGGTCGTATTGTCTCCGTCGCCGTAATCATCGCCGTCGGCGTCAACACCGACGGTCGACGCGAGGTGCTCGGCACGTCCGAGGCCGAGGCGACCTGGACGGAGTTTCTTCGAAAGCTGACCAGGCGGGGTCTGCGTGGCGTGAAGCTCGTTGTCTCCGATGCGCATGAGGGCATCAAGGCCGCAGTATCGAAGGTGCTCTCCGCCACCTGGCAGCGCTGCAGGGTCCACTTCATGCGCAATACCTTGGCCCATGCTGGAAAGAGCGGACGCCGAGTTTTCTCCGCCTTCATTGCCACGGCCTTCGCTCAGGACACGCCGGAGGCGGCAAGCACTCAGTGGCGCAACGTCGCCGACCAGATCAGGCCAAAGGTACCGAAGCTCGCCAGTCTTATGGACAGCGCCGAGCAAGACGTGCTCGCCTACATGTCCCAAGCAGCATTGGGCCAAACTTCACTCGACCAACCCGATTGAGCGATTGAACGGCGAGATCAAGCGGCGGACAGAGGTCGTCGGCATCTTCCCCAACGACGACGCCATCGTGCGCCTGGTCGGTGCGCTGCTGCTCGAACAGAACGATGAATGGGCCGTCCAGCGATCCCGCTACATGACACTTGAGACAATCGCCACAATGAGCGATGATCCCCTCATCAGCCTGCCAGCAGCAAGCTGACACTCATCCGGCTGGGATGAGCCGTGGTCGTCTAAGCTACACCACGTCCTGGGACATGATCCGCTTCTTGCTTTTGCATTGGGTGTGCAGGCGGCATAGCCATGATCTCCGTGGTGGCTTGGAGAATATCCTTTACGGAGGCTTCGTCTGGGCTTGTACCGCCGGCAATTGGATAGATCTCAGAGGACTCGCCAAAATTCCTTAACAACGACAGCATGGGACCGGGCGACACCGCCCAATCCAAATAGGTATATTCATTCCCCTGAACCGTGTTTCTCAAAGGGTGTTGGACGGCCCAGTTCATGCTGATTGTGATCAGAGAGCCCGTTTTCCGCCAGCTTTCTAAGGCCGAAAACAATTGCTGCCTTTCAGCAGCTCCCTCGCCCATGCCAAATAGGAGGGATACCCCAACCTTGATTCCGGCTTCGGACAAGATCTCAACTGCTTTGTCCCCGCGTTCCATCCACGAACCCTTCTTGGTGGCGATGTTCTTGTGAAGACCTCCAACAAGTTCTGGGCGCGGTGTCTCGACCCCGATGAAAAGATATTCCAGGCCCATGCGGCCTAGTCTTCGTGCAAGGGCTGGGTTATTGACAATTTGGTCAATGGTCGCTTGTCCGCCAAGCCGCACAGGATTTTCGAGTGGGTCGAATACCTTTTCAAACTGGGCTACGAGGGCCGAATTCCATCCAAGAAGAGTTGAGTCTTCAATGAACGCCGAGACAGGAAAGTTTTCGCCGTAATCTGCCTTGACTACGCGGCGGGCTGCTGCGAGTTGGCCGCATAACCGGTGGGGGCTTATCTTGAACTGTCGAGGAGGCCCGACAACGCTGATCCTCTCACTGCAGAAGATACAATCATAGATACAGCCACGCCCGATGTCGCTGAAGACGTGCGCGGTAGGCGCGCCACCAAACACGTCAAAGCTCGTTGTAATTCCGAACATTTCGGCTGGGGATGGCATCCCATTATAATCGAGCGGCATGCCCGAAGAGCACACAGTGTGGACCTGATCGTCCATGATTGTGCCGGCGATCCAGTGCCCCGGGGTGGTCGTCAGGTGGCCCAATGAGAATTTCGCCTGCCTTGGCGAAAAACCTCTTGCTTCCAAGGAAGCTACGACGCACCCAATTTCCGCGATAAAGTGTTCACCATCTCCGGAGAGCACGATGTCGAAACAGCTGGAAACTTTTCCGTCAGCAATTAGCCGCAGAGGGGACGCTAGATGATGTCTTACACGATTTTCGTCATCCCGATATATTGTTTCGGTGGCGTGGCGACCGCCAAGAACGATACAAACGTCATCGCCTAGAAACTCTCTGATGTATTTCGCTGTCTCAATCGCACCGCGGAAGCATATCGACATCGCTCCTATGAGAACTAAATTGGGCCGGACCCGGACTAATAGCGGCGTTAGCCTTCGCTGCACATCGTCCATGTCAGATAGCAGAAGCGTTGATTGTCGCCTGTCACTCCTGGTGCCGCGCCAATTGCTTTCGCCCCATGCACCTTCCGCCTTGGATGCCAGTGACGCAGCATATCTGCAGGCATTGTAGAGGCTTGCCGGATCGGCGCTTGATAATGCCATTTCGCCCGCCTCGCCGTGAGAAAACTGGGGAGCAGAACACGCGATTACACGTAAGCCCACGGGCTTCCTCCACTATCTGTAATATTTTTGAAATGATTCGGGCGGTTAAGCGATCTTTTCTCCGGTATTAGACTCGGTCGTATCCGATGGCATAAGTATTGATACAACAAATATGGCTAGTATAACCGCGAAGCACGCAGAATACACCAAGTGGTAATGCCCGGTATATTTGATAATCCGCCCTCCGCCGAAATTGCCTAAGAGCCCGATTTAAAAGAAGTTGAGCGATAACAGGCAGTTGTGATTCCCTATTGGTGCTAAATCAAATGGGGTTTCGATGAGCTGGACTGCTATCGCTCGCCGTGAGCATAACCGAGACGTGCTTCGTTTTCCAAGTGATTTGAAGGACCTGGAATGGGCGTTGATCAAACCGCTGATCCCGCCAGCGCGTCGTGGCGGGCGGCGTCGGACGACGAATATGCGCTCGGTCGTGGAGGCGATCCTCTATATCGCCTCGAGCGGCTGCCAATGGCGCATGCTGCCGGGCGATTTTCCGCCGGTTTCGACAGTGCGCGGTTATTTTTATGCTTGGCGCGCGATCGGACTGTGGCAGAGCATCAACCAGCTTCTGGTGATGGCGGCGCGGGAAATCGAGGGACGGGAGGCGCAACCGACGGCAGGGATTATCGACAGCCAAAGCGTAGCGACGGCGCACCCCATGTCCTCAAGGCGATCCGCCGCCGTTTTCCGTGGCTGCGCCACATCTTCGCCGATGGTGGCTACGCCGGAGCCAAGTTGAGGCGAGCAATGTGCGGCCATGGTGACTGGACGATCGAAATGGTCAAGCGTTCGGATCACGCCAAGGGCTTCGTCGTCCTGCCCAAGAGATGGGTGGTGGAAAGAACTTTCGCCTGGCTTGGACGCTGCCGCCGTCTCGCCAAGGATTGGGAGAAATCGATCGAAAGCGCAACCGCATGGGCGCAAATCGCTTCAATCAGAATGCTCACAAGGCGCATCGCAAGATAACGGATATACGAATGAACTTTTGAATCGGGCTCTGAGACGCGGGTGCGCTACGGCTATCGTCGCGTGCATGTGCTTTTGGAACGCGAGGGTTGGGGCACCAACATCAAGCGAACCTACCGCATTTACAGGGACTTGGGGCTACAGTTGCGGAACAAGACACCGAAGCGGAGGGTAAAAGCCCAGCTTCGCGAGGATCGGCACATGGCCGTCGGACCCAACGACGTCTGGGCGATGGACTTCGTTCACGACCAACTCGCAACGGGTAAGAAACTGCGCGTGCTGACGGTGGTCG
>NZ_JAULSE010000027.1:0-55777 GCF_030518245.1 Rhizobium sp. CBN3 | reverse complement strand
GCGTTCGTCAAAACTCAAATGCGAAAAGGTACGGATCAAACCATGGCTCCCGAAAAGCAGGCAGCTTAGCGCCTTTGTTGCAGTTCGAGATAGAATGTACCGCCCTTACAGGCGAATCTGGCGTAATCAGCATTATGGAACCAAAGATTTTTCCAGCCGCGCCAAAGACTTGCTTGATGGTTTCAGGAAATGGTGAGGCTGACACGCCTCGCCCAATTCCTCTGCGGTATTCAATCATCAGGAGCCCAGCAACGCGGTGATCTCGGCGCGAGAAGGCATGGCGGGAGCCGTGCCCGGCCGTGTTACCGCGATTGCGGCGGTCGCGCAGCCAAAGCGGACGGCCTCGGTTGGCGCCCGGCCTTCCGAAATCGCCGTCGCGAACCCGCCGAGGAAGGCGTCGCCGGCCCCGGTTGTGTCAACGACATTTCCCGCCGAAAATGCGGGCACGAATTCGCTCTGCCCGGCTGTGTGATAGAACGCGCCGCGGGCGCCGAGCGTGATGACCGCTGCTTTCGCGCCCCGATCGACCAGCGTGTGTGCCGCTGCACGTGCCTGCTCATCGGTTTCGATCGCATGGCCCACCAATTCCGCTGCTTCGACTTCATTGGGAACGATGAAATCGCACAGGCCATAGATGCTGTGCGGGATGGCGCTGGCCGGCGCCGGGTTGAAGATCGTCGTGGCCCCTGCCCTCTTGGCGATCGACAGGCCGTGCAAGGCCGCGTCCAGCGGTTGTTCGAGCTGTGTCATGAAGATGGCGGCACTTTCGATCGCCGCCCGGTTCGCTTCGACATCTTCGATGCCGATCAGCCCCGCGGCGCCCGGCACCACGATGATGGCGTTGTCGCCGCTCACCTCGTCGACGAAGATGAAGGCGGCGCCCGTGGAAACGCCTTCCATCTTCATCACATTGGCTTTGACGCCAGCCTCCGCATAGGCCGCAAGGGCCATCGCGCCGAACGCGTCGTTGCCCACCCGTGAAATGAAAGTCACCTTGCCGCCGGCCTTTGCCGCGGCAATCGCCTGGTTGGAGCCTTTGCCTCCCGGCCCGAGCGTGAAACCCGACCCCATCAGCGTCTCGGCGATATGGGGCAGGCGCCCTGCCTTATAGGCGGTGTCGGCGGCGAAAATGCCTAAGATGACGATCCCGCTTCTCTCGCTCATCGCACGGCCTCTTCCGCTGGAATGACGCCCTTGGTCAAAAGGAAGCATCCATAGAACCGCAGTTCCCCGGTTGCGATCACGCAATAGGCCTTTTTGGCGATGTCGTAGAACGCCATGCGTTCGACGGGATACATCGGCGACGGCTTGCCTTCGGCCCGGTCGACAATCGACTGTACTTCCTGTTGGATCGGCGGGATTTCATCCGGCTTGCCGATCACTTCCATGCGGCCAACCGACGGCTGGATCGGCGTGTCCAAAGGCAGGACCGAAAGGACCGCGTCGACCGCCTGCGGCGCGGGAATGTTTTCCATGGTCAGCAGTCTACCCAGGCGCGTTTGGCGGGCTATCGAATCCGATGGAAAATTCATGTCGGAGATGACGAGATAATCGCCATGTCCCATGTTGCAAAGTGCCTGAAGAATGTCGCCGTTGAGTTCGGCCCGGATTCCCTTGAGCATTGATCTTCCATCCTTTCTCTCGCCGGTACGCCCGGCCGTGCTTCAATTTCTGTGTCTGGCGACATCCGCCCTGGAGTGCCGCGCGCCCTTTCGGACGCACAAAGGACGCTCCCGCTCTTTGGATCTACGCATCGGGCTTTCCGAGAATCGATTCCGGTTTTCGGGCCGGTGCGCCGGGTTGCGGGCACGGGCCGCTCGAACCACGCACGATCAGCGATCCATCCACCATTTCGTCCCCCTTGCCCGGCGGTTCCTCCAGGAGAAGGCTGACCGCGCGCCGCGCCAGCATGTCGGCCGGCTGGCGGATGGTTGTCAGCCGCGGCACCACGAGATTGGCAAGCGAAATGTCGTCGAAACCCGTGACGGACAGTTTTCGCGGCACGTCGATCTTGAGGTCGCGGGCGGCACGTAACGCGCCGATCGCCTGCTGGTCGCTGGCGGCAGCGATCGCCGTCGGCCGGCTTTGTGGCGGGCGCGAAAGCAGCTCACGGGCAATTCTTTCGCCGGATTCGTAGTCGAATCTGCCATGGGCGATTTCCAGTTCGACAGGCTCGCCGGTCTTGCCGAAGCCGTCCATGCGGCTGACAAAGGCCTCTTTGCGGATGCGCCCCGCTTCGGTGTCGGTCGGCCCGGCAATATAGGCGATGCGCCGGTGCCCCAGCCCATAGAGATGATCGGCAATCAGTGTGGCCGCCTGCGCATGGTTGGTCGACACCAGGGGAAAGATGCCGAAACGTCGGTCCAGCGATATGACCGGCACCGAGGCTGGCAGATCGAGACCAGAACCGTCGCTCGAAGCCACCACGATGATGCCGCGCACCGATCGGTCGAGAAAAGCCGAAACATGGCTCTGCTCCGCCTCGCTATCGTTATGCGAGCTTGCCAGCATCAGGCTGTGACCGCATTCGAGCGCCGCGCGCTCGATGCTTGCCGCAAGCTGCGCAAAAAAAGGATTGGTGATATCGGGAACGACGAGGCCGATGACGTCGGTTCTGCTGGTGCGCAAGGCTCGTGCAGTCACGTTCGGCCGGTAACCGAGCGCCGAAATGGCGTCGTTGACCCTTTCACGCAGCATGGGTTTGACCGCGGCTTCGCCCGACAGAACACGCGAAACGGTGCCCACGGAGACGCCCGCATATTCGGCGACATCCTTGACTGTGGGCATCTTTGCCATGTTCAAACGTCCCGCGGCTATTTCACCGCTCCTGCGGTCATCCCGGCGATGATGTGCTTTTCCAACACGACGCCGACGACGACCAGCGGAAGGATACCGGCGGTGGAAAGGGCGGCCATCGACCACCAGTTGATGCCCTGGCTGCCTGTCTGGCTGGCGATCATCACCGGCAGCGTGTTGGTGTTGGTGGAGGTCAGCAGCGCGGCGAAGAAATATTCATTCCAGCACAGGATCAGCGCCAAAAGGAAGGCGGCAACCATGCCCGGCAGAACGAGCGGCACGATGATGCGGGCAAACGCACCCCAAATCGACAGGCCGTCGACCAGCGCGGCCTCCTCGAGCTCGACCGGTATGGTGGCGAACTGGTCACGCATGATCCAGACGACGATCGGCAGAACCATCAGCGTATAAACGGCGATCATGCCGGCATAGGTGTCGAGCAGCGCCAGTTCCTTGTAGAGAACCAGGAATGGCAGGGCGAGGACGACGGGTGGCATAATCAGCTGCGACAGGAAGAAGAAGGAAATGTCGGAATTGCGCATATGGCCGAATTTGTAGGAGAAGCGGCTGAGGCCGTAGGCGGCGAGCGATCCGAGCACAACCGCAAGAGCGGATGCCGTGACGGAGATGATGACGCTGTTCCAGAGCCTGCGCATGAACTCGTCACGCACGGTCGAGATCTGGGGAATCGTATCGGGAGAGAGGCCGAGCGAGCGCCAGCCGAGCCAGTTGGGCGCGAAATTGAACCACGGGATCAGATTGCCGCGCATGACATCTGCGGCTGTCTTGAATGAGGTCGAAACCGTCCAGAACAGCGGGAAGATGCAGACACAAGCCCAGATGACGAGCAGGCCGTAAACGGCCAAACGCATGGCCCACCAGCGAATGCGTTGGCCCCGTCCGTATTTTTCGAAATCGATGCGAACCATCAGAGCCTTCCTGTCATCCGCTTGACGATGCGGTCGGAGATCTTCATCAGCGCGGTCATGCCGACGACGATGATCACCAGATAGACGAGCGCGAGCAGGGTTCCGTATCCGACATTCGAGCGATCACGATATTCGCGGTAGATGAAACTGGTGACGGAATCCGTCGCTCCTCCGGGACCTCCCGATGTCACGGTGATGATGATGTCGGCGAGCTTGAGCTTGAAGATGATGCGGATCATCACTGCCGTGACCGACACCGGCAGCATGAGCGGGAAAATCACCTGCCAGAAGCGCTGCCATTTGGTGGCGCCGTCGACTTCGGCCGCCTCCAGCACCTCCCGAGACAAGGCCTGCAATCCGGCGAGCAGCATGATCATCATGAAGGGAATGAAAGTCCAGGCATCCATGATCATGATCCAAAGGCGCGCCGTCAGCGGATCGCCGAAAAAGGAGGGATTTTCCCAGCCGAGCCAGCGGGCCAAGCGCGCGATCGGGCCGAAACGGGTCTCCAGCATCGACTTGCCGACCATCCAGCTCACCGCGACCGGCGACAGCATCAAGGGCACAAGGAAGGTGACCCGCCAGAACTTCCGGGCAATGATTTCCTGGTTGAGGAGCAGCGCGAGGCCGAAGGCGATCGCATATTCCACGACAATCGCAAGGCAATAAAGGATCATGTTGAGCAAGGCGTTGGCATAAAACGGATCGGCGATCATCCGGCGCACATTGTCGAGCCCATTGAAGCGCCGCCCGGCAGAAGAGGCGAGGTTCCAGTCGGAAAAGCCGATCCAGAGCGCAAAGAGCAGCGGGAAAACCACCATCGATACGACGAAAAGCGCCGCCGGCAGAACAAAGAGCGCCTTCTTGCCGGCCTCGCCGTAGATGACGACGCGGGTGACGCAGAGAACCGCGGCCCAGATGAAATAGGCGTAGAGAACCGGCCGCCAGTTGGCAAAGCCCCAATCGGTCCAGCCAAGTTCGTGGACAGCCTGCAATACAAAGGCTGCCATGAACCATATGGCGCTCAGCCACAGAGCCGCGCGGCCCCAGAAACGACGGCTCACGGAAATGGAGCCGGCTTCGACCGTGTGGAGCAGGTCGCCTTCAACTGTCGACATTGATATTCCTCGCCCGGACAGGATGGGCGCTGGCGGAGCCTTTCAGCCCGCCAGCGCGTTATGTCAAATCGATCAGAGCCCGAGGCTCGTCCGATAGAGCTTCAGCTGGCTATCACGGCCGATCTGGTCGGTGATCTTTTCCCAGGCGGCGGCAATCGCATCCGCGGTTTCCTGTGCCGACTTGTATTGTCCGGCAAAGCCCTTCGCCAATTCGTCCTCCGCAACGGAGTAGTATTGGAAGATGCCGGGGATGCGCGGCTCGATCGCAGCGTTCGGATGGTTGTAGCTGTCGGCGTTCGAGCCCAGATAGTCCTCGATGTAGGCGCGATCGTAACCTGCCTTTTCCCATTCGTCATAGTTGAAGTGCGACTGACGATAGGGCTGGAAGCCGGACGGATAGGCCGATGTCCAAAGGGAAAGATCCTTGCCGCCGAGATGGGCTGCAGCAGACCACGCCGCCTTGCGTTTTTTCTCGTCGCTGGAGACCCGCTTGGTGACGTAGATGCCCCAGCCGAGGTAGGCCATGTTGGGCGCTTCGTTATACTTGTCTTCCCATTGCCCGGACTTGCGATTGTAGACGCGGTTGGAGCCGCGGTTGATGCCGAAACCGACCACGTCGCCGACGACCGACGTATCCGAGGTGCGCGCGCTGGAGCCGACGTCGCCCCACCACATCAGCATGGCGCCGGTGCCCGCCAGGAACTGCGAGAAGGCGGTGGTGCCGGGGTCCGCATTGATCTGGTCGGCCGGATAGGCCTTGGCCGCGATCAGATCCAGCACGTCCTGGATCGCCTGGACCCAGGCGGGGTTGTTGACCAGCGGCTTCATGTTGTCGGGATCGAACAGCCAGGCCGGGTCGCCCGGATATTTGGCATAGGCCGTCGCCCGGTTCTCGATGAAATAGAAGCCGAAGCCGCCCCAGCCCTTGAGCGGGTCGAGATAGCCGTAGGCCGGCTGGCTGGTCAGCGGATCGGTCTTGCCGACCAGCGCCTTGGACGCTGCGTTGACGTCCTGCCAGGTCTTCGGCGGCTCGGCCATGCCGCTGATCGAGCCTTCGCCGAAGTAGTCCTTGCGATAGGCGAAGGTGTGGCAATCGCCGTCGATCGTGACACGATAGGTCTTGCCGTCCCAGGTGCCAACCGGTGGCTTCAGGTAGCTCACCAGGTCGTCGGCTTCGACCTGCTTTGCAGCCCAATCAGGCATCTCGTCGAGAAGCCCGCGTCCGGCGGTGTCGCCTTCGAAAGGCGCGCCCATTTCAAGGATGTCGAAATCGACAGTACCGGTTGCGATCGACTGCTGAAGGCGGGCGTTGTAATCGGCCTGGGCAAGGTCGATCCAGTTGATCTTGGCTCCGGTATAGGCTTCCCAAGGCTTCAGGAAGCCGCGGAACAGGAAGTTGTGCAAGTTCTGGTTATTGAGCCCCATGAAGGTCAGCTCGACACCGGCGAACTCGCCCTGCTTGACATTGGCCTTGGTCGGTCCGAGGCAGAGCTCGCCGACTTTCTGCCAGTCCGCGTCCGTCGGCGATCCCTTGCCGACGCCCGGGATTTGCAGGATCTGGGCGCGCAGATCATCGGCGGCGAATGCTGTGCCAGCAATTCCGCCCATCGCGCCGGACAGGCCGAGCAGGGCCGCCGCACTTGCCGTTCCGCGCAAAACGTCGCGGCGACTTGCCTGACGGCGCATCAATGCATCGTAAATTTCGACTTTCATGTCTTCCTCCTCCACGTTTGGTGCGCTGCCGCCAGCCAGTGTTCCGGATAGGCTCCGGCCCGAATTTGGGACTGGTCTCGTGCAGAACTATCTGGTAAACAAGAAAATGAAACGTTTCATAATTCTTGTTTGAAACCGCTCCTCTCGGTCTCATCATTGAGCATCAGACGGGAAGCGGAAAAAGTCAATAAAAAATGAAACGTTTCATGGAGGAGGCTTTGAAGGTATTTCGGGTCGTGGCAGAGCGCGCTTTCGCTGTGCCTCATGCTCTGGATACCGTCGAGAGATTCATCCCCTGGAATGTGTGCCGGGGGTGACCGGAAAGCGAGTGGGAGGCATATGGCTGAGGTCAATATTTCAGAGGCGCGGAAGGCCTACGGCGCCTTAAATATCCTGCATGGGGTCGATATAGACATTCGCGATGGCGAGTTCGTGGTGCTCGTCGGCCCGTCCGGTTGTGGCAAGTCGACCCTGCTGCGCATGGTCGCAGGCCTCGAGAGCATTACCGGCGGCACCATCTCGATCGGCGGAAAGATCGTCAACAATCTGCCGCCCAAGGACCGCGATATTGCGATGGTCTTCCAGAGCTATGCGCTCTATCCGCACAAGACCGTTGCCGAGAACATGGTCTTCGCGCTGCGCCTGCAGAAGCAGCCGGCCGATGTCATCAAGCAGCGCCTGCAGGCGGCGGCCGAAACACTCGACCTCGTGCCCTATCTCGACCGCTATCCGCGCCAGCTTTCGGGTGGCCAGCGGCAGCGCGTGGCGATGGGACGAGCCATTGTCCGGTCGCCGCAGGTTTTCCTGTTCGACGAGCCCCTGTCGAACCTCGACGCCAAGCTGCGCGTGCAGATGCGCAAGGAGATCAAGGAACTCCACCAAAGACTGAGAACCACGACGATTTACGTCACCCATGACCAGGTCGAAGCGATGACCATGGCCGACAAGATCGTCGTCATGCAGGGCGGCAGGATCGAACAGACCGGAACGCCCCTGGAGCTCTACGATCGGCCCCGCAACACATTCGTGGCCACCTTCATCGGCTCGCCGTCGATGAACCTGATGAAAGGTCGCTATAAGGCCGAGGGTGCGGTCTTCGTCACGGAGACTGGCGATGAGATTGCGCTCGGCTTCACGCCGGAGGCGTCCGATGGCCAGGCCGTGCGCCTGGGCGTGCGGCCCGAACATCTGTCACTCGCTCCGAGCGGCTTGAAGACGACCGTCAACGTCACCGAACCCACCGGCCACGAGACGATGGTATTTCTGCGCTACGGATCCGGCGAGCTTGTCGCCGTGCTGTCCGAACGTCACGATTTCGAGCCGGGACAGGCCGTCACGATCGCTGCCCGGCCGGGCAAGCTTCATCTGTTCGATGCGGAGTCCGGTAAAACGCTGCGGCGGGATTGAGGAGCCGCTTGGTGCCGGCCGACATGCAGAAGCACCCGGACCGGTGGGAAGTCGGTTCGCTCAGCCCGAGGGAGGTTCCGATCCTTGCCGAATGTCCGCACATCTTCTTTGGCATCCTTGTCCGGATATTGTCAGGCCGCGCAGCTTCGCCGTCGACTAGGACGACGTCGGCATAGAGCGCCCTCGGCAATATCTTCGTCGGCCCATGCAAATTCCGTGTAGACGTCCCGGACTTCGGAGATCTTGCTTTGGTCGATAGCAGTCTTGATGTCGTCTGTTTCTGGCACAGAACGTCGATTTCGCGCTGGCGTTCGTCAATCCAAACAGAAGAGATGGTGTTATAATCGTTGGCGCAGTTCCCAACGAGATCACCAGCGCATTCAAATGCGCGCCATGGGCGCTGCAGAAGTCGATTGCGGTTTTGAGATCTTCGTCGAACTGATGAACGCTGAGGATGCTGAGTACCGTCCTGATGGCCATGTCGATGAAGCGGTTTCGATTTCTGCCCTGTAGGCTGCTTCTCGATTGACAGGCGAGGCCGTGACGTCTCGATCGCGCAGTTCGGAGAGGTGCGGGGCCCGTCATCGGTTAGGAGGCCGCAAATGCTGTCGACGGAACGAGACTTCAAACGGGGCGGCGAGCGGTCGCCCATTCCTTCGCAAGGTGAAGTCGAAGGCAAGCTTCTCATGTTCGAAGCGGTTGCCGTCACCTGTTTGCAGGAGCTTCTCGCCAAAACGGAATCGCGCCTGGTCCCCAGGCTTCGCCGGAGACTTATCCGTAATCTGAAAGAGCGGTGCGGCCCATTGAAGCTTTGCGCGGATGACGAAAAGGCTGCAGAGGAGTTCGCGCTCCAACTGTTGAACGCAGCCCTGGAAAAAGCAGAAGACGAGAGAGCGGGCTGACTGCCGGACGCCTCAAGCGCAGGTTCGAGCGCCCAGGTCTTTGACCGGCTCATCCGCCAGCTTGCGCACCACCTTTGCGGAGACCACCCCCATTTTCGAGGAGATCCCGGCCAGTCGCGCGGTCTCTCGAGGCGCCTCGGCAAAGGCATTCTGCGCAAAGTCGGCCACGACCTCGAACGTATCGTTCAGTTCGGCACTTTCGGTGAGGTCGTCCAGGAAGATCTGGTAGAGTTGAAGCCGGTGCCGGAATGAAGTCAGTAACTCGATCTGACAACGCAGCATCGTCCGCGACGCCTCGATGTTCAGTCTGCAGGCCGCGAGGAAAAGATTTCTTGCAGAAGCAGGCAGCGCCTGCTCCGGTATCAGAAGCGCGTTATCGACCATGGCGGACTCCTCTCGTCTCCTTCAAGATTATCGTCGCGGCGAAAGATCTCGTTGATCTGCATCAAGCGGACTCTGCTCACTGCAACGGCACGATCAGATGGGGTGATTGAGCAATCGCAATGACCAGGCCGCATGGCTGTGGATGGCTTCCAGGAACAGGGAGATGGAAATGCATGCTCGTCACGGCATATCGGGCGGAAGACCTCCGGGAGGCGGCGCCGGCAAAAACTGGACCTTCGGATGGTGACTTCATTGGTGATGGCGGATGCATTCCAGCGCCTCAGTCTTGCGCTTGCGATCGGCATACTCGTCGGCATCGAACGTGGATGGCAAGAACGCGAGGCCCCGCCGGGCAAGAGAGTGGCCGGTATCCGCACCTATGGCCTCTCGAGTTTCCTCGGCGGCTTTTGCGGCTTCCTGCAACCTATTGCCGGGCCGATCCTGCCGACGGCCATTTTCGTATTCTTTTGCATCACGATCCTTGTCTTCAGCCGCATGCAGGCGCTGCGGGAGGGTGACTACAGCGCAACCGGCGCCATTGCCGCGATCACGGTGTTTGCGCTCGGTTTCGGAGCCGTCGTTGCAGATATGACGACGATCGCGGCGAGCGCGGTCGCCATGACGGCACTTCTGGCGGCGCGGGAGCCACTGCACGGATTTCTGCGGAAACTGACCTGGCTCGAATTGAGAGCCGCCCTGATCTTGCTGACGATGACCGTCGTCATTCTTCCAATTCTTCCCAATGAGGCGGTCGATCCCTGGCAAATGATCAACCCCTTCGAGCTGTGGATGCTGACCATATTCGTGGGAGCGGTTTCATTTGTGGGCTATGTGATGATCCGGCTCACCGACGCCAGAGCCGGACTGCTCCTGACGGGCGCCTGTGGGGGTATCGTTTCCTCCACGGCCTTGACCCTTTCCTTTGCCCGACAGTCCAAGCAGACGCCCGCCCTCTCGCCGCTGCTTTCAGCCGGAGCGATGATGGCGGGGGCGGTATCCCTGAGCCGGGTGCTTTTGATTTGCGGTGTCATCGCACCGGCGGTGCTGGAGGAGCTTGCGGCATTGCTCGGCCCGGGTGCGGCGGCGCTTGCCATCGGCGGTGGCTTGGCCGGCTTGTCGCCGCGCGCCGGTGACAGTCCCGACTTTTCACCGAAAAATCCGCTGGAGGTGATCGTCGTCCTACGCTTTGCTCTTCTTCTTGCCGCTGTCACCATCGTGACGCGGGCGGCTTTGGAATTCTTCGGAACGCAGTCGCTGGCGGTGGTCGCCTTCATCACGGGGCTGGGCGATCTCGATGCGATAACGCTTTCGATCGCGAAGCTCCCGAACGTGCCGGCGGATGCGGCTGCACAAACCATAGCGGTCGCTGCTTTTGCCAATCTTCTTGCAAAAACAGGGCTTGCAGCAAGCGCGGGAAGCCTTGGCTATGCGGTTCGGCTCGCCATCGTGAGCGGCATCGCGGTGCTCGCCGGCGCCGCCGGCTCGTTCCTGACGTAAGCGGCTGATCTCGTCGTTGGCGCCGGTGCCTGGCGCTCGATCGCGCCGGATCTGACGCGCCACTTCCTATGAGTGCCAGCGGCATGAATTCTGATGCGCCCATCGCGCTCGATATCGCCGCGATCGAATTTCGCGCAGGCAATCCGGCTGAAAAGATCGATATTTTCCTGAAGCCGGCTTTCGTCGCAACGCGGCGGCTGGGCAACCTCAAGAAGGGCCTCCCTGTCGATAACGACCATCTGGTTCGTGCCGCCCGCATCCATGACCAGCAGGGCTTCCTCGCCGGACGACTTCATCATTCCACTGATCAGCTTCAAAGACATTGCTTACCCCCCGGACCGGTTGATCTCGCAAACCTGCCGCAGGAAGCGCTGCCGGGCTCCTCGGGCAAGCTGCCCGGAGAGCTTATGCCGGCGCGGAAAGACCAGCCTTGATGCATATCAATAAAAGATCGCCGGAACGGCTTCTCAGCCAAGGCCCCTCAAGAATTCAACGGTCTCCATGAGCTCCAGCTGCACGGAAAAGCGGTCGTGCAGAAGTTCCAGCGATGCGTCATAGGTGTCGTCGGCGCTGCTGAAGACGGCGTCCTTCAGCATGATGACACGATAGCCGAGATCGATGGCGCCGAGCGTCGCGGCGAGCACGCAGACGTCCGTTTCCCCACCGGTAATTACAAGGGTGTCGACCCGTTCCGATTGAAGGATCGTATGAAGGCGGCCGTCGATCCAGGGGGAATAGGTGCGTTTGTCGAAATATCTTGCCGGCGGAACATGCGAGGCGAGCGAGGAAGTCAGCTCGACGAGGCCATGCGGAAGATGCTCACCCGTCATCATCCACCATTTCCGGTAATAGTCGCGCCATTTTCCCGGCATCGCATCCGCATGCTGGGGCGGCACGAAACGGGTGAAGATCGTTCGGGACGGATAGCGGCCGGCGAGTTCCTCGATCTGAGGGGAGATCCGGGCCATCCATGGAACGTGCCATGGCGTGTCTTCGGCAAACATCCGCTGCATGTCGACGCAAAGGTGCCGCCACTCGCCGATCTCGCCCATCACATCCTCCGTTCGTCCCAGAGCCTTTCCTGGTCAGAATGCTTCAATCTGACGAGGAAAGGCTCTGGGGCGTCAACCGCTGCCCGGGACGAAAGTTCCTGATCGCCGAAAGATCAAACGGTGCTCAGGCAATGGCTCCTGGAGCGATCGTCCGTGCGACGCCGCTTTCGGATTTGCCGAAGCACTCGAGTTCGCGAAGCGGAACCGGTTTGGAGAAGAAGTAGCCCTGAAGGTCGGTGCAGCCGAGGGCGGCCAGAAAGTCCCTTTGATATTCGGTTTCGACCCCTTCGGCCGTCGTCGAAATCCCGAGGTTGCGGCTGAGAGTGACGATGGCGCCGATGATGGCAGCGCCGTTGGCTTTTGCGCCCAGCTGGGAGACGAAGGAACGATCGATCTTGATGCGGTCTATGTCGAAGCGGACCAGGTGGCTGAGGCACGAAAAGCCGGTTCCAAAATCATCCAGCGAAATCTGAACTCCGTGACCGCGCAGCGATTTTAGTACCGAATAGACATCCGAGCTATCCTCGATCAGCGAGGACTCGGTGAGTTCGAGCTCCAGTCGGGACGGCGGCAAGCCGGTCTCTTCAAGCACGGCGAAGACCTCCTCGGCGAAGTTGGGCCTTCTCAGCTGGGAGGGAGACACATTCACGGCCACAAAGGTGTCTACAGGCCACTTGCAGGCAGCCCTGCAGGCTTCGCGCAGCACCCAGAGACCGAGGGCGTCGATGAGGCCACCTTCCTCGGCCGCAGGGATGAAGCTGGCAGGCGTCAACAGCCCGCGCTGACCATGATGCCAGCGCACGAGAGCCTCCGCGCCAGACGCGGAGTATCCGCCCGCGGCGCGATGCACCGTCTGGTAGTAGACCTCGAGCGACCCGAAGTCCGGTCTGTTGCCGATCGGACTGGGTTGTGGAGCGCCGGCGGACGAGGCCGCACTCTTCGCCAGAACATCCCGCAATTCGTTCTTGAGGACGTCGCGCGCATTCCTGCCGCCATCCATGGATGGCGAGTAGACGCGCCACTGACCTCTTCCGCCCACCTTAGCCTCATAGAGCGCGACATCGGCGTAACGCATGAGATCGTCGGCATTGCGCCCGGCATCCGGCACGACGGTGACGCCGATCGAGCCGCCGACCCGGGCGACCGCTTCGCCCCTCAAAAGCGGGAAGGGTTTGCCGAGTTCGGCAACGATCGCTTCGCAGATGGACGGTAAGAGTTGATCATCTCTGATGTTCCGGAGAAGCAGGGCAAACTCGTCCCCGCCAAGTCGGGCGAGCGTGTCGCTCGGACGAAGCAACGCGCGGATCCTCTCCGCAGCCAGCCTGATGAGCTCGTCGCCGGCAGCATGGCCGAAAGTGTCGTTCACCGCCTTGAAGCGGTCTAGGTCAAGAAGCGCCACTGCTGAGCGCTCGCTGGAATTGCGCGTATCGGCCAGGCACTCCTCGAACCGCATCGCGAACAAGGCACGGTTGGGAAGGCCGGTCAGCACGTCGTGCAAGGCGAGCTGCCTGGCGTGCAGCTCGCTTTTCTTCAATTCGCCGAGACTGCTTCGCAGGCGCACGAGCAGAACCGAAAACAGGACCGCGATCACCAGGGCGGCAATCGAAAGCGCCGGCATCAGGCGGCCGATCACCCTCGAACCAGGAAGATCAGGCCGCCATACGATAAAGCCGATCGGTTCGCCGTTTGCCGTTGCGTCGATCTGGAACGCAACCTCGTTTTCGTCAGCGTCGGCCGTGCGCGCGAAGCGCGCGCCGTTCAGGCCTTGTTGCCGGCTCAACTCGTCGAGCGCTGCGCCATCGAGAAACCGCACGACGATCAGGAATTGCCGCATCGGCTGCGGCTGCCCCTCGGCGGCTTCGTTGACGGCAACGACGCCGACGATCGTCGGCCGACCTTCGAGCCGCATCAGATTGGCCAGTGCATGGTTCGAGCGGGCGGTGTTGGCCGCTCGGTTTTCCAATGATGATGGGGCCCGTTCGCTGGAAACGGTGCCCTGGTTCGCCGTCAGGCGAGCGTCTTTCAGGAGAGGCAGAAAGAGCGGTCTCATCCAGCGATAGCGCTTTTCGGTTTCGGCGTCGGTCAGCATGATCAGCTGCGCCTTGTCATCGACAACGAAGGCCTGATCATAGCCGAAGGCCGACATCGCAGTGTGGCTGATCGCACTCCCGGCCGCCGCCGTAAGAACGGTATCGAGGCTGGAGGAAATTCCGGCTGCCCGGGAGGCCGGATAAACGCCGGAGAGGTAGCCATTACCGAATTGGCCGATGACATGCGCGACTTGATCGACCTGTTCCCTGAGGCGCGCATTGACAAGCTGTCGCTGTCGATCGAGGGCTGCCGCATCGCTCTCGGTTCCCGCCCAGAGTGCGGAAAGCACGACCAGTCCGATCGCTCCGAGCCCGCTGACCGCGATCAGGAATAGAATTCTCCCCGAAGCGATCCAGGATTGCTGAAACGTATTGGAGCTGGAAGGGACAACGATGTGCAAGCCTAAACCCCTGAACCCACCACGACACGGGCGCATTCGTGGACGTTAACAAAGAAGCGTTCACGTAGAATTAAAGGCTGGGGCGCACTATGGCGGAGACTACGCCACAAGGAGTTTCCGACGATGTTGCGCCTATCCATTCAGACTATACTGCGCGGAGCGCTGATGGCGGGCGGATTGGGCCTCCTTCTCGCCGCCGCCTCGCCGCTGCAGCTGGCTGCGCAAGAGCGCACGCCTCTGAGAGTTGCCGTCGAAGGTGCATTTCCGCCCTTCAATTACCTTGATGCAAATAACCAGCTGCAAGGCTTTGACATCGATATCGCCAATGCCCTTTGCGAAGCCGGCAAATTCGAATGCCAGTTCATCATCGAAAAGTGGGATGACATGATCCCCGATCTCGTCGCCGGCAAATACGACGCGATCATCTCGTCCATGTCGATGAGCCTGGAGCGCCGCCAGAAAGTCGCTTTTACCGAGCAATATTACACCAGCCCGTCGGTGTTCATCGCCCGCAAGGACTCGCCGATCAACGACGTCAGCCCTGCCGCCCTCAGCGGCAAAAAGCTCGGCGTGACATCTTCCACGGCGCAGGAATCCTATGCCAACCATCTCTATCCGGAGATGAAAAAGACGGTTTTCCGGTCTTCGCCGGAATTATACAAAGGTCTGTCGGACGGGCGCGTCGACATTATCCTCGAGGATAAGCTTGCCATTTATGACTGGATCGCCAACACGAAGGCGGGAACCTGCTGCGAGTTCAAGGGACCGGATCTGGTCGACGTCACCTATTTCGGCGAAGGCGCCGGGATCGCGTTGCGCCTGGATGACAAGGAGCGTCTTGCGCGCCTGAACGAGGCTCTGAAGGCCATCAAGACCGACGGGACCTATGACATGATCAACGCCAAGTATTTCCCGTTCAGCATCCAGTAGTTTTGCCGTAAACCTCTGGTGATCGATCGGTTCAAACTGTTACGGCGCCGCGCCTGCGAAAACAGGCGCGGCGCCGTAAATCTTGTCTTCAGTCCGTGGGGTCAGGCGGCTTTCGCGACCTCTCCGTGCGGATCGAGGACATATTTCGTTGCCGCGCCATGGTCGAAACTTTCGTAGCCGGCGGCCGCATCGTCGAGCGGGATGACCTTGGCGTTGACGATATCGGCGATCGGCAACCGGTCGTGGAGGATCGCCTGCATGAGCTGGCGATTATATTTCAGCACCGGCGTCTGGCCGGTGTGGAAGGACTGCGCCTTTGCCCAGCCGAGACCGAAGCGAAGCGAGAGATTGCCGTGCTTGGCGGCATTGTCGACGGCGCCCGGATCCTCGGTCACGTAAAGGCCGGGGATGCCGATCGAGCCTGCGGCGCGGGTGATCTCCATCATCTGGTTGAGCACGATCGCCGGCTGTTCCCCGCCGGAATGGCCGCGCGCCTCGAAGCCGACCGCGTCGATGGCGCTGTCAACCTCGTTGCTGCCGACGACCTCGGCAATCATGTCGCCGAGACGATCGCTCTTGGAGAGATCGATGGGTTCGAAACCGACCTTCGCGGCATGCGCCAGGCGATCCTTGTTGAAATCGCCGATCATGACGACGGCGGCACCGAGGATGCGAGCCGAAGCCGCAGCCGCTAACCCGACAGGACCGGCGCCGGCGACATAGACGGTCGAGCCGACCCCGACGCCTGCGCGCACTGCGCCATGAAAGCCGGTGGGCAGAATGTCGGAAAGCATGGTGAGATCGCGGATCTTCGCCATCGCCTTATCCCGATCCGGAATTTTCAGCAGGTTGAAATCGGCATAGGGAATGGTGACGTAGCGTGCCTGCCCGCCGATCCAGCCGCCCATGTCGACATAGCCGTAAGCGCCGCCGGCGCGGGCCGGGTTTACTGTCAGGCAGACGCCGGTATCCTGAGATTTGCAGCAGCGGCAGCGGCCGCAGGCGACGTTGAAGGGTACCGAGACGATGTCGCCGATGTCGAGCATCTCGACGTCAACGCCTTTCTCGATGATCTCGCCGGTGATCTCATGACCGAGAACCAGGCCCGGCATCGCCGTCGTCCGGCCACGGACCATGTGCTGGTCGGAGCCGCAGATATTGGTGGAGATAACCTTCAGGATCACGCCGTGCTCGATACGGCGGCCATCGGGCGCTTCCAGCTTCGGGTCGTCGATGTCGCGAACTTCGACCTTGCCCGGCCTCAAATAAACGACGCCTCTATTCTTGCTCATGGATTCCTCCCATGTGTTGAATGCCTCGAGCTGCAACCGATGCAGTCGACGACAACTATTCCTCCGGCCTGCCTCCTCTGCAGTCCGGCATTCAGATCGCCGCACGGGCGATATTTCGAAATTTCGCAGATCGGCGGGGACAGGCTGAATCGAGGAGAGAGTGAACACGAAAGGTCTGGCCTGTCGTTCCGCTCGTCATCGCCCGCCGCAATCCGGAGATCTGCTGCGCACAGAGCTGGTTTCGGGCTCCAGAACCTCCTTTCGATCCGTCTCGAGGTCTCCGGATGTCAATCCGAGGACCGCTTTCAGGACTTCAGTTCTTCTACCGCTGCGGGGCAGCGCGCCGGCGGCGGCCGACTTCGCATCGTTCATGTCGCCAGCTTACGAGGCAGCGCCGTGAACATGACCAGCAAACCACGCCTGACCGAAAACGGCGCACAAAAAAACGACATAGGTGCACCTCCAGGCGACAGGGCGGCAAAGCCGTAATCACTTTCGGCGGGGGACGACAGATTGATCTCGCGAATGCGGCAGTTTTCCGGATCGCTCCGGATGATGTTATCGCAGCTGTCGGGCTTCCCCCCGTTAAACTCGTGGCACTTGCGATCACATCTATTGGCCAGCGGCAGATGTCGTTTTCAATCGTGATTGGACTTCGGCTGTGACCTGAGCGAGGCTGTTCTTGGGAGCGGACCATCTATTTTTCCGGGGATAGGAGGCCGAAATGGAACAGCATGCACTCGAGCAGTTGAAAACGATCGCGAAGGTCAGCACGACCTATAATCGCCTTGAAATGACGAGGCGCGAACGGCTTGAACGGTGGGCAGACAGTCTGGAACACAGTCCCAGGCCGTTTCTCAAGACGCTTCACGAAACCGAATATCAGCCGATTGCAGATCGGCTTGCCTTGCGGGATGACGACACGCCGATCTCTGTTGCGTTCGCTGATCCCATTCTGCGGGCGGCAGGAATGGAAAACGACAGCTATGGAGAAGCCAGGCGGTTTTTCGAACTCAGCGATGAGCAATTGCACGACCTGGTCTGCTTTTGTCATTTCGGGGAACGCGTCAGCGCTGCAACACTAGCTCGCCGCGTAAGAAAGATGGCGGCTCACAAACCAGGCGGGTTTTTCGCTCAGCTTCGTGCGTTCTTTGTCTGATCGAGGCTGAGGCCGCCATCTGGAGCTATCAAAGGGGTGGCCCGCGCCGCCGTGGGAAACGGCCGCCCGGCAATTGCTTGGTCGCTCATCGGCGCATGAGCGAACACGGCTGGATCCGTCGCGTCAGTGGACCGGAGGATAGGCGGCAGCCAGCCGGCCTACCGCCGGCCACGGTTGAAGTCGACCGCCGTATGCCAGAACACGGCGCCGATGATGATCGCGCCGCCGAAATAGGTGGCGATCGGCGGCTGCTCGGAAAACAACAGCCACACCCAGAAGGGCGTCAGCACGATTTCCATCGTGCCGATCAGCGCTGCCTCGGCCGGCGGCATCCGCTTTGCTCCAGCGAGGAAGAGCACCAGCGCCAGCGAGAAATTCGTCGCCCCGAAGGCGGCAAGGACGATCCAATTGTGCAGATCGAGAGAGCCGACCGAACCGAAAGGCGCGAAGATGGCGAGCGTCAGAAAAGCGCTGACGACGGTCGGCGGCAGGCTCGGCACGCCGGGGTCGATGCGCGGAATGATGATGACGAGCGCGAAGGAGGCGGTCATGCCGAGCGCTAAGAGGTCGCCCCAGCCGGTGCCGCCGCCGATCGAGGAGGCGACGATGATGCCGACGCCGAAGAGGGAAACGGCGCCGGCAATCATCGTTCGCCCGGCCACTCTCTCCTTGAGGATGAGCCAGCCGAATAGCGCCGCAATGAAGGGCGTCGTCGCATAGATCATCGTCACATTGGCGACGGTGGTCATGTAAAGCGCCCCGATGAAGCAGCCCTGACTGAAGGTCTGGCATGCGATCATCGCAAGTCCCGATGGATGGAAGACAGAGCGCCATTGCCGCCGCGAGATGCCCCCTTCGAGGAAAAGGCAGGGGATCAGCAGAAACAGGCCTCCGAACAACGACCGCCAGGCGATCGCCGTCCACACGTCGGTGGTCAGGAGCCGCGAGTAAACACCGCTCGCGCTCCAGGCAAGGGTCGCGGCAATGATGAGAAGCACACCCTTCTCATGCTCGCTGCCTGCGAGGTCTCTGGCCGGATTTTCAATGGTCACGCGGATATTCTCAAAGAAGGAAGTCGAACGCCGCCCATTTCTGCGCCAGCAATTGACATTAGACAAACGAATAGTAGTGATGGCTATCATCGAATTTTTCTATGGCTTGCCAGTGCACGAGGTTATTGAAAGCGACCTTCTCAGAACCTTTTTGGTCGTCGCCGAGACATCGAATTTCTCCGCGGCCGCGCAGCGCATCGGGCGCACGCAATCGGCCGTCAGCACACAGATCAAGAGGCTCGAGGCGGCGATTGGCGAGCCCCTTTTCGAGCGCGGCGCCCGCGGCGTGCAACTCACGCGCCAGGGCATACAGCTCGTTCCCTATGCCCGTAGGGTCATCGATCTCCTGAACGAGGCCGCCGCGACGATCCGCAGCAAACCGCTGGATGGGCCGGTGCGCATCGGAATTCCCGAAGAATACAGTCAGACGGTGCTGCCGGCAGCGCTTGCGGCTTTCGCCGTGCGCCATCCGGCGGTCGAGGTCACCGTCTCCTGTGATTATACATCACGCAACCTTGCCGCCCTGGAGCGGGACGAACTCGATCTGGCCGTCGTTTTCGACTGGAGCGACCAGAGGAAAGGCGAGGTCATCTGCATCGATCCCACAGTCTGGGTCACCTCGATGGTCCACCGGCTGCACGATCTCGACCCCCTCCCCGTTGCGACCTATCGCAACTCCACCTGGTCGCGTGATTTTGCGCTCCGGTCGCTGGAGCAGATCGGCCGCAACTATCGCATTGCTTTCATCGCCGATACGGGTTCGGGACTGAAGAATGCGCTGACCGCGGGCCTTGCCGTGACAACGCTTTCGCGCAGCAGCATCCCGCCCGGCTGCCGGGAGCTGACCGCCGAAGACGGTTTCCCGCCGGTCGATTCCTCGAAGGTCGTGCTCCGCTGCAGCACCTACCGTTCCACCGAAGCCATCCGCGAGCTCGCCGAGATGATACGGGACGCGTTCCAGCCTACGTCGCCGCCGCCAGTGGCGTGATGCGGCGGCGCAAGCGGCGCCGGGTCTCGGACGGGCTTTCGGAAAAACTCGCCCGGTAGCTTCTCGCAAAGGCCGAAGCCGAATTGAAGCCGGTCGCTGCCGCGATGTCGGCGAAAGAGGCATTCGTCTCGATCACCTTGCGGCGCGCCGCATTCAAGCGCAGCGCGAGATAATGCACATGCGGCGGTGCGCCGATGTTCTGCTGGAAGAGGTCCTGCAGATGCCGGGCGCTGATACCCACCCGGCGGGCGAGCCGCGCCAAAATGAGCGGCTGCTCGATATGTTCCTCCATCAGCCGCACCGCCTGCGCCACGCGGGGATCGTGCATTCTCAGCCCCGCCGAGGCGGCCGAAAGCGGCTCGTCGGCATGAAAGGAAGGCTGCTCGTAGCGGAACAGTCGGCTGACCTCGAGCGCCAGCGAATAACCCTGCCGCTGCCTGATGATCTCGAGCATCAGGTCGACGGTCGGAAGCGAGCCTGATGTCGTCAATCGCTTGCCGTCGATGACGAAGCGGTCCTTCACGGCCCGCACCTCTGGATAGGCGAGCGCAAAATCCTCGTAATCCTCCCAGTGGACGGTCGCCGGCTGTCCGTCGAGCAGGCTTGCCTCGGCGAGCAGCCATGTGCCGGACTCGATGCCGGCAATCATCGTGCGGTAGCGGGCGGCCTGGGAGAGCTGCATCTTCAGCGCCGGCGTGGCGCTTCGGCGCCAGTTGTAGCTCGCGAGCACGAACAGCGGATTATCCTCTGCCGTCGCCTGGAAGATTCCTTCAGCAGGCACCGCGATATGGCTGGTGGTGGGGACCGGCGCCCCATCCGGCGTCAGCAGCCGCCAGCGATAGAGCTCGCTGCCGGAGATGCGATTGGCGCCGCGCAGCGGCTCGATGACGGACGCGATCAGAATCAGGTTCGTTTCCGGCAGGACGAGAACATCGATGTCCAGCCGTTGCGTCGATCGCTGCAGCAAAGTCGCCTCCCTGTTTCCGGTAATGTACTAAATGCTTCTGAAAATGAAAAGCATCGGGATCTATCCTGGCGCGTAATGTCGGCAAGACGGGGAGAACAAAAACATGCCTCTAGCGATGAACCGCGATGTCTTCATCACCTGCGCCGTGACCGGCGCGGGCGATACGGTTTCCAGATCCAGCCACGTTCCCATCACTCCCAAGCAGATCGCGGAGTCCGCGATCGACGCCGCCAAGGCTGGGGCGGCCGTTGTTCACTGCCATGTCCGCGATCCCGAAACGGGGGCTGCCAGCCGCCGCAACGATCTCTACAGGGAAGTCACCGACCGCATCCGCTCGGCCGATATCGACGTCGTGCTCAATCTCACCGCCGGAATGGGCGGAGACCTGATTTTCGGCGATGTCGAAAGCCCCCTGCCCCTCAATGCGAAGGGCACCGACATGGCGGGCGCCAGCGAGCGCGTCAGCCACGTCGCCGAGTGCCTGCCGGAGATCTGCACGCTCGACTGCGGCACGATGAACTTCAATCTCGGTGACTATGTGATGACCAATACGCCGGCCATGCTGCGGGCGATGGCGAGCAAGATGACGGCTCTCGGCGTGCGGCCGGAGATCGAGGCCTTCGACACCGGCCACCTCTGGTTTGCCAAGCAGCTCGCCGAGGAGGGCCTCATCGAAGACCCCGTGCTGATCCAGCTCTGCATGGGCATTCCATGGGGTGCGCCCGACGATCTCAACACCTTTATGGCGATGGTCAACAACGTGCCTGCGAGCTGGACCTTCTCGGCCTTTTCGATCGGCCGCAACGCCATGGCCTATGCGGCAGCGGCGGTTCTGGCCGGTGGCAATGTCCGCGTCGGCCTGGAGGACAACCTCTTTATCGGCAAGGGGCAGCTCGCCACCAATGCGCAGCTCGTCGAAAAGGCTGTGCAGGTGGTCGAAGGCATGGGCGCGCGCATCATCGGACCGGAAGACGTCCGCAAGAAACTCAAATTGACGAAGCGCTGAGGGCGGCATGACAGTGATCAGCAAGGCAGCTTGTATCGGCGGCGGCGTCATCGGCGGCGGATGGATCGCCCGTTTCCTGCTCGCCGGCATCGATGTCGATGTGTTCGACCCGCATCCGGAGTCAGGCCGCATCGTCGGCGAAGTGATCGCCAATGCCGAAAAAGCCTATGCCATGCTGACGGGCGCGCCGCTGCCGCCGCGCGGCAGGCTGACCTTCTGCAGGACGCTCGAGGAAGCCGTTGCCGACGCCGACTGGGTCCAGGAAAGCGTGCCGGAACGGCTCGACCTCAAGCGCGGCGTGCTGACGCAAATCGATGCCGCGGCCCGTCCCGATGCATTGATCGGCTCGTCCACCTCGGGGCTGTTGCCGACCGATCTGCAGCGGGACATGAAATATCCCGAACGTCTCTTCGTCGCCCATCCCTATAATCCCGTCTATCTGCTGCCGCTGGTCGAAATCGTCGGCGGCGAGAAGACTTCGGCGGCGACGATCCAGGCGGCGATGGAAAGACTGCCGCCGATCGGCATGAAGGGCGTCCATATCGCCAAGGAGATCGAGGCCTTCGTCGGCGACCGGCTGCTCGAAGCGCTCTGGCGCGAGGCCTTGTGGCTCATCCACGACGACATCTGCACCGTCGAGACGCTCGACGACGTCATCCGCTATTCCTTCGGCCTGCGCTGGGCGCAGATGGGCCTGTTTCAGACTTACCGCATCGCCGGCGGCGAGGCCGGCATGCGCCACTTCCTCGCCCAGTTCGGTCCCTGCCTCGCCTGGCCCTGGACCAAGCTTACCGATGTCGTCGATCTCGATGATGCGCTGATCGAAAAGATCGGCCGGCAGTCCGACGAACAGGCGGCCGGCCTTTCGATCCGGGAGCTCGAACGCATCCGTGACGAAAATCTCGTCGGTATTCTCCAGGCGCTGAAGGGCGGCGACAGCGGCAAGGGATGGGGTGCCGGCAAGCTGCTGAAAGATTTCGAACAATCGCTCTGGGCGCAGGGCGGCGACGCGGCGGCTTCCGCCGATCCGTCCAAGCCGCTGAGGCTTGTCGAAACCAAGGTAAACCCTGCCTGGGTCGACTATAATGGCCACATGACCGAGCACCGCTACCTGCAGGTTTTCGGCGATACGTCAGACGCGCTGCTGCGCCTCGTCGGCGTCGATCTTGCCTATGTCGAGGCGGGCCACAGCTACTATACGGTCGAAAGCCATATCCGCCATCTCGGCGAAGCCAAGCTCGGGCAGGCGATCCATTCGACCTGCCAGGTGCTCGCCGCCGACGACAAGCGGCTGCATGTCTTCCACGCTCTGCAGGATACGGCGACGGGCGAGACTCTCGCGACCGCCGAGCACATGCTGCTGCATGTCAACAGCAAGGCAGGCAAGTCCGTGCCGGCGCCGGCCGCTGTGCTCGACAAGATCAAGGCGATCGCCGCTGCTCATTCGGAATTGGCGCTGCCCGAAGGCGCCGGCCGTCACATCGGCCAGAGGCGATAGGAGGAGCGGCATGGATTTCGGTCTCAGCGAAGAACAGGAAATGATCGTCAACACGGTTCGCGCCTTTGTCGAAACCGAAATCTATCCGCATGAGAACGAAATCGAGCGCAGCGGCATCGTCCCGCCGGAGCTCGGCCGCGAGATCCAGCGCAAATGCATCGAGCTCGGCTTCTACGCCTGCAACTTCCCCGAAGAGTTCGGCGGCGCCGGCCTCGATCATCTCACCTTCACGCTGGTCGAGCGGGAGCTCGGACGCGGTTCGCTGGGGCTGACGGTTTTCTTCGGCCGGCCCTCCGGCATTCTGATGGCCTGCGAGGGCGAGCAGCGCGAACGTTATCTGCTGCCGGCGGTGCGCGGCGAGAAGATCGACGCGCTCGCGATTACCGAACCGGATGCCGGTTCCGATATGCGCGGTATGAAATGTGCTGCCCGCCGCGACGGCGGCGACTTCGTGCTGAACGGCACGAAGCATTTTATCTCGCATGCCGACGTCGCCGATTTCGTCATCGTCTTTGCCGCAACCGGCGAGGAGGAAACGCCGAAAGGCATCAAGAAAAAGATCACCGCCTTCCTGGTCGATCGCGGCACTCCGGGGTTCGAGATCCTCAAAGGCTACGATTCCGTTTCGCATCGCGGCTATCACAACTCAACGCTGAGCTTCGAAGATTGCCGGATTCCTGAAGCCCAGGTGCTGGGCGAGGTGCATCGCGGCTTCGATATCGCCAATCAATGGCTTTACGGCACGCGGCTGACGGTTGCCGCCACCTGCGTCGGCCGGGCGCGCCGCGTCTTCGAAATGGCCCTGCCCTATGCCGCCGAGCGCAAGCAGTTCGGCAAGCCGATCGGTGCCAATCAGGGTGTTTCGTTCAAGCTTGCCGATATGATCACCGAGATTGACGCGGCCGACTGGCTGACGCTTGCCGCCGCCTGGCAGGTCGACGCCGGCCGTCCCGCTGACCGCCAGATCGCCTCGGCCAAGCTCTACGCCTCCGAGATGCTGGCTCGCGTCACCGACGAGGCGATTCAGATCTACGGCGGCATGGGTCTGATGGACGACCTGCCGCTTGCCCGCTTCTGGCGCGACGCACGCGTCGAGCGGATCTGGGACGGCACCTCCGAGATCCAGCGGCATATCATCAGCCGCGATCTGCTTCGGCCTTTGGGAGCGTGAACCGATGACCTCTCGCCCGCTCGACCGCCTGCTCAGACCGCAAACGATCGCCGTCTTTGGCGGCCGTGAGGCCCGCAGGGTGATCGAGCAGTGCGACCGCATGGGCTTTTCAGGCGAGATCTGGCCGGTTCATCCCAAACTCGACGAGGTGCTCGGTCGGCGGTGTTATCGCTCCGCATCCGATCTGCCATTGGCTCCGGACGCCGCCTTCGTCGGCGTCAACAGGACGCTCACCGTCGACATCGTGCGCAGCCTTTCTGCTGCCGGCGCCGGCGGAGCGGTCTGTTATGCCTCAGGCTTCAGCGAGGCGACGGCGGAACTCGGCGACGGCGCAGATCTGCAGCAGGCCCTGCTGGCGGCGGCGGGCGACATGCCGATCCTCGGCCCCAACTGTTACGGGCTGATCAATGGTCTCGACGGCGCACTGCTCTGGCCCGACCAGCACGGGATGAAGCGCATCGAATATGGTGTCGCGATCCTCACACAATCTTCCAATATCGCCATCAACCTGACCATGCAGGCACGCGGGTTGCCGATCGCCTATGTGGTGACGGCAGGCAACCAGGCGCAGACATCACTTGCCGATGTCGCCTGCGCATTGATCGACGATCCGCGCATCACGGCGGTCGGCCTTCATGTCGAAGGTTTCGGCGATCTCTCCGGCCTCGAACGCCTTGCCGCCACTGCCCGCCGGTTGAAGAAGCCGGTCGTCGTGCTGAAGGTCGGCAGGTCCGAACAGGCAAAACACGCGGCGGTGTCGCATACCGCCTCGCTCGCCGGCAGCGATGCGGTGGCCGATGCCGTGCTTGCCCGGCTCGGCATCGGCCGTGTCCAAAGCCTGCCGGCCTTGCTGGAAACCCTGAAGCTGCTGCATGTCGCCGGCCCTCTGCCAAGCCATTCGGTCTCATCGATGAGTTGTTCCGGCGGCGAGGCTTCGCTGATGGCCGATGCCGCCGTCGGCCGCGATGTCGAATTCCCGGCGCTGGAGCCGCAACAATTGCCGCGTCTGCGGCGGGTCCTCGGCGAGATGGTGGCGCTTTCCAATCCGCTCGACTACCACACCTTCGTCTGGGGCGATTTCGAACGCCAGACCGAAGCCTTCAGCGCCATGTTCGAAGGCGGCTATGCCCTCAATCTCGTCGTCCTCGATTTTCCGCGCGGGGATCGCTGCGATGCGGCCGAATGGGCGACGACGGTGGACGCGGTGATCGCCGCGGCCTCCGCCACCGGTGCGTTAGCCGGCCTTCTCTCAACCCTTCCGGAGAATATGCCGGAGCCGGTCGCCGATCGGCTGATGGCGAATGGCATCGTCGCCTTCTCGGGCATCGACGAAGCCATCATTGCGGCGGAAGTCGCCGCCGGTATTGGCAAGGTCTGGGATCGCCCGCCTCCCCTGCCGCTGCTCGACGTGCCGTCCGTGGACGGCGAAATCGAGACGCTGACGGAAGCCGACGCGAAAACGGAACTTGCTGCCTGCGGCCTCCCTGTTCCCTGGGGGCTGCAGGCTTTTTCTCCCCGTGAAGCCGCCGAGCAGGCCGAGCGGCTCGGTTTTCCCGTCGTGCTGAAGGGGCTCGGCATTGCGCACAAGACCGAGGCCGGCGCTGTCGCGCTCAACCTCAAGGATAGTGAGGCCGTGTTGAACGCGGCGGCGAAAATGCCGTCGAATGGCGGATACCTCGTCGAGAAGATGATCGATCCGCCGGTCGCCGAGCTCATTGTCGGCGCCAGCCGCGACCCGATCTTCGGATTGTCGCTGACATTGGGAGCGGGCGGAATCTTCGTCGAACTGGTCGAAGATTCCGTCGTCCTGCCGCTTCCGGCGACGAAAGCCGATATTCGTGCGGCGATTTCGCGTCTCAAAATTGCGAAATTGATGCATGGCTATCGCGGGCGACCGAAAGGCGATCTCGAAGCCACTATAGACGCCGTCGCAGCTACGGCAGAATATGTCGTAAAGAACGCGGTGCGCCTGGAGGAACTGGACCTTAATCCCTTGATGGTTCTTCCCGAAGGGCGCGGTGTTGTTGCAGTCGATGCTCTCATACGGCGAAGGAGGTAGCATAGGTTTGAGCGACCACATTCGTACACGACGTGACGGCGGAGTACTGGAAGTCGTCATCGACCGGCCGAAGGCGAACGCCATCGACCTTGCGACCAGCCGCGTCATGGGATCGATCTTCCAAGATTTTCGCGACGACACGGAATTGCGCGTCGCCATCGTCACGGGCGCGGGCGAAAAGTTTTTCTGTGCCGGCTGGGATCTGAAGGCTGCCGCCGCTGGCGATGCGGTCGACGGCGATTACGGCGTCGGCGGTTTCGGCGGTCTGCAGGAACTGCGCGACCTCAATAAGCCGGTCATCTCAGCGCTTAATGGCATCTGTTGCGGCGGCGGGCTGGAGATCGCGCTTTCGACCGATCTGATCATCGCCTCTGAGCATGCCACCTTCGCCCTGCCGGAAATCCGCTCGGGCACGGTCGCCGATGCCGCTTCGATCAAGCTGCCGAAGCGCATCCCCTACCACATTGCTATGGATATGCTTCTAACGGGCCGCTGGCTCGACGTTCATGAGGCGCATCGCTGGGGTTTCGTCAATGAGATCCTGCCGGCCGAGCGGGTGATGGAGAGGGCCTGGGAGCTTGCCCGGCTGCTCGAAAGCGGGCCGCCGCTCGTCTATGCGGCCATCAAGGAAATCGTGCGCGAAGCGGAGGGTTCGACGTTCCAGACTGCGATGAATAAGATCACCAAAAGGCAGTTTGCGACCGTCGATCGGCTCTATTCGAGCGAAGACCAATTGGAAGGCGCGCGGGCTTTCGCGGAGAAGCGAAGCCCCATTTGGAAAGGACGATAAGGAGGCGGCGGCAACCGCGCATTTTCCCGCATGATGCGGGCACCGGAGGTGGAGAGGAAACCGCCTGCGATCCTGCCCGGAAGTTCTGTCAACGCACCAAAGAAGGAACTGGGGAATGAACGACTATACGAAATATCTCGCAAGCCGCGTCACCGCCGGCGGGCTCAGCCGCCGCGAATTCATGGGACGCGCCATGGCGGCGGGCATCACACTTGCCGTCGCCGACAAGCTTTTCACCGAAAGCGCAGAAGCCGCCGAACCGAAGCGCGGCGGCCATCTGAAGCTCGGCTTGGAAGGCGGTGCCGCCACCGATTCCAAGGATCCGGCGAAATTTCTGTCGCAGTTCATGTTCTGCGTCGGCCGCTGCTGGGGCGATATGCTGGTCGAATCCGATCCGCTGACTGGGGCTGCCGTGCCGGCGCTCGCCGAATCCTGGGAGCCGTCAAAGGATGCGGTCACCTGGACCTTCAAGATCCGCAAGGGCGTCAAGTTCCACAACGGCAAGGAACTGACGATCGACGACGTCGTTGCAACGCTGAAGCGCCACACCGACAAAAGCTCGGAATCAGGCGCGCTGGGCGTTCTCGGCTCGATCAAGGAGATCAAGGCCGATGGCGGCAATCTCGTCCTGACGCTCAGTGAAGGCAATGCCGATATGCCGCTGCTGCTGTCGGATTACCATCTGGTGATCCAGCCGAATGGCGGCGTCGACGATCCCTTGGCCTCGATCGGTACCGGACCTTACAAGCTGACGAGCTTCGAGCCCGGCGTCCGCGCCACCTTCGAGAAGAACAAGGACGACTGGCGCACCGACCGCGGCTACGTCGATTCGATCGAGATCATCGGCATGAACGACGCCACCGCCCGCATCGCGGCCCTGTCGTCGGGCCAGGTGCACTACATCAACCGTGTCGACCCGAAGACCGTCAGCCTGTTGAAGCGCGCACCCAACGTCGAGATTCTCTCGACAGCCGGCCGCGGCCATTATGTCTTCATCATGCATTGCGATAAGGCGCCGTTCGACAATAACGACCTGCGCCTGGCGCTCAAATACGCCATGGATCGCGAGACCATGGTGCAGAAGATCCTCGGCGGCTACGGCAAGGTCGGCAACGACTTCCCGATCAACAGCACCTATGCGCTCTTCCCCGAAGGCATCGAGCAGCGCACCTACGATCCCGACAAGGCCGCCTTCCACTACAAGAAGTCAGGTCATAGCGGTTCGGTTCTCCTGCGCACCTCCGAAGTCGCCTTCCCCGGCGCCGTCGATGCGGCTGTCCTCTACCAGGAAAGCTGCAAAAAGGCCGGCATCGACATCGAGGTCAAACGCGAACCGGGTGATGGCTACTGGACCAACGTCTGGAACGTCCAGCCTTTCTCGACCTCCTATTGGGGCGGGCGGCCGACACAGGATCAGATGTATTCCACCGCCTATCTCTCGACGGCGGACTGGAACGACACCAAGTTCAAGCGCCCTGACTTCGACAAGCTGCTGCTGCAGGCGCGCGCCGAGCTTGATGAAGCCAAACGCAAGGATATGTATCGCACCATGGCGATGATGGTGCGCGACGAGGGCGGCGTGATCCTGCCGATGTTCAACGACTTCGTGAACGCCTCCACCAAGCAGGTGAAGGGTTATGTCCATGACATCGGCAACGATATGTCGAACGGTTACGTCGCAACCCGTGTCTGGCTGGACGCCTAGCGGCGAAGGGCGCACGCCCTTCCGATCCCCAACGAAGCCGGGACCGTGGGACAAAACCCGCGGTCCTCCCGACGTTTCAGCGCTAGGTCTTCGCCATGACCAATCCTGCCCCAAGCAATGTCCTGCCCGGTCTCCGGTTCCGGCAGCGTTTTCCGCTGTTGGCCCTCATTCTCGAGCGCTTCGTGCTCAGCATTGTCCTGCTCTTTGCGGTGTCCATCCTGATCTTCGGCGGGCTGGAAGCCCTGCCCGGCGATTTTGCCACCACCTATCTTGGCCAGTCGGCGACGCCGCAGGCGGTCGCCAATATCCGTCGGGACCTTGGGCTCGATCGCCCGGTGACGACGCGTTATGTCGAATGGCTCGGCAGTGCCGTTCAGGGTGACTTCGGCACCTCCTGGGCCAGCAAGAACTCGGTGAGCGAGCAGATCGGCAAGCGACTCGGCAATTCGCTCTTCCTGGCGGGTTTCGCGGCTGTCATTTCAGTGCCGCTCGCCGTCGGCCTCGGCATGCTGTCGGTGCATTTTCGCAATCGAATGCCCGACAAGATCATCAACGTCATCTCGCTGGCGGCGATCTCGCTGCCGGAATTCTTCATCGGCTACCTGCTGATCCTGTTTTTCGCTGTGAAGTTCGGCATGGCGACCTTCCCGGCGACGGTCTATGACAGCATGGGCTTGGTCGAGCGCTTGAAGGCGATCGCCCTGCCGACGGCGACCCTGGTTCTCGTCGTGCTCGCGCACATGATGCGCATGACGCGGGCAGCGATCCTCTCCGTCATGTCCTCGGCCTATATGGAGACCGCCGAACTGAAGGGTTTGAGCGCCTTCCGCGCCATCGTCAAACACGCCGCCCCGAATGCGCTCGCGCCGATCATCAATGTCGTCGCGTTGAACCTTGCCTATCTCGTGGTCGGCGTCGTCGTCGTCGAGGTGGTCTTCGTTTACCCCGGCATGGGGCAATATATGGTCGATGCGGTCACCGTACGCGACATGCCAGTCGTGCAGGCCTGTGGCCTGATCTTCGCGGCCGTCTACATCTTCCTCAACATGACGGCCGATATTCTGGCGATCATCGCCAATCCCAGGCTGAGGCATCCGAGATGAGAGCAAGAGACATCCCCATCACCGCCTGGATCGGCATGGCCGGCATCGCCCTCGCCTTCATCTTTGCGCTCTTTGCGCCCTGGATTGCTCCCTATGGCGAAACGCAGGTCGTCGGCGACGTCTGGCAGCTGCCTGACGATAAGTATCTCTTCGGCCTCGACAATCTCGGTCGCGACATCCTCTCGCGGCTGATCTATGGCGCGCGCACGACGCTGCTGGTCGCCTCCGCCGCCACGATCATCTCCTTCTCGCTCGGTGTCATCCTGAGTTTTACGGCAGCGGTGTCGCGCGGGCTGATCGACACGGTCTTTTCGCGGTTCAACGACCTGATGATGTCGATCCCGACGCTGATCTTCGCGCTGGTGGTGCTGGCGGTCCTGCCGCAGAATATCGTCGTCCTGATCCTCGTCATGGCCGTTCTGGATTCCACCCGCGTCTATCGTCTCGGCCGCGCCGTGGCGCTCGATGTCGCGGTGATGGAATTCGTTGAGGCGGCGAAGCTGCGTGGCGAAGGCAAGCTCTGGATCATCTTCCGCGAGATCCTGCCGAACACGCTGTCGCCGCTTTTGGCCGAGTTCGGGCTGCGCTTCGCCTTCTCGATCCTGTTCCTCTCGACGCTTTCCTTCCTCGGCCTCGGCATTCAGCCGCCCGCCGCCGATTGGGGCGGCATGGTCAAGGACAATAAGGATGGCATCATCTTCGGCATATCTGCCGCCCTCGTACCGGGTACGGCGATCGCCGTGCTCGCCATCTGCGTCAATCTGGTCGTCGACTGGCTCCTGAAACGCACATCCAGCCTCAAGGGAGGGCGCGGCGATGCCTGAGCTTCTTTCCGTCCGCAATCTGAAGATCGAGGCGACCAGTTATCCGCCGGGCGAACCGCCGAAGCGCGTGACGATCGTCGACGGCGTTTCCTTCGATCTTCAGAAGGGCAAGGTTCTCGGCCTGATCGGAGAATCCGGCGCCGGCAAGTCGACCATCGGCCTCTCGGCACTGGCCTATGGCCGCGGCGGCGCCGAAATCACCGGCGGCGAGGTGCGGCTCGGCGGTACCGACATTCTGGCGCTCGGCAAGAACGGCATCCAGAAAATCCGCGGCGCCCGGGTCTGCTACGTCGCGCAATCGGCCGCGGCCGCCTTCAATCCGGCGCACAGGCTCGGCGATCAGGTGATCGAGGCGTCGGTCAAACATGGGCTGATGAGCAAGGACGAGGCGCGCAAGCGCGCGCTCTACCTGTTCCGCGTCCTCGGCCTGCCCAATCCGGAGACCTTCGGCGAGCGTTTTGCCCACCAGGTTTCCGGCGGTCAGCTGCAGCGGGCGATGACGGCGATGGCGCTCTGCCCTAACCCTGAACTTATCGTATTCGACGAACCGACCACGGCACTTGACGTCACGACGCAAATCGACGTGCTGGCGGCGATCAAACATGCGATCGAAGAAACCCATACGGCCGCCCTCTATATCACCCACGATCTTGCCGTCGTCGCTCAGATCTCCGACGACATCATGGTCCTGCGCCATGGCCAACAGGTGGAATACGGCAGTGTCCAGCAGATCATCGAGGCGCCGCGGGAAGACTATACGCGCGCACTTGTCAATGTCAGGCAAGCCTATCGCGAGGAGGCGGCCGACCAGTCCGCGGCGCTTCTCAGGATAGAGAATGTCAGCGCCGAATATTCCAATGGCTTCAAGGTCCTCCACGACGTTTCGCTGCACGTGCCGAAGGGGCAGACACTTGCAGTCGTCGGCGAATCCGGCTCGGGAAAATCGAGCCTGGCGCGCGTCATCACCGGACTTTTGCCGCCGAGCAGCGGCCGCATTGTCTTTGGCGGCACGGTGCTGATGCCGGCTCTCAAGAGCCGGACGAACGATGATCTCCGGCGCATTCAGCTGATCTATCAGATGGCCGATACGGCGATGAACCCGCGCCAGACGGTGCGCGACATCATTGGCCGGCCATTGACCTTCTACTACGGCCTGAGAGGTGCGGAAAAGACCGCCCGGGTGAAGGAATTGCTCGACCAGATCGAAATGGGCAAGGGCTTCGTCGATCGCTACCCGGCCGAACTCTCCGGCGGCCAGAAGCAGCGCGTGGCGATCGCCAGAGCCCTTGCAGCAAAGCCTGAGCTCATCCTTTGCGACGAGCCGACCTCTGCGCTCGATCCGCTGGTGGCGGAAGGTATTTTGAAGCTGCTGCTGCGCCTGCAGAAAGAGGAGCAACTATCCTATATCTTCATCACCCATGACATCGCGATCGTCCGGGCGATTGCCGACAGCGTGGCGGTCATGCATCGCGGCAAGCTCGTCCGCTTCGGTCCCAAATCCCAAGCGCTATCGCCGCCCTTCGACGATTACACCGACCTGTTGCTGAAATCCGTACCGGAGATGGAGATCGGCTGGCTGGAGCGGGTGCTGACGACGCGGAAGATGGCAAGCGCCGGGAATTGAAGGCTCGAAATCTTCCGGCACTCATCCGGATTTGATGGCTTGGTTGTCTTCAATACTCTGCCGGCACCGCATACACTTCCGCGGATGGATCTGCGAGGAACGAGCGCACCGTCGGTGGCAGGTGGCGTGAAGACAGCGGCAGAGGTCCGCAGCGCGACAGAAGCTCGCGCAGGTTGGGCTCGGCGCCGACATGCCGCCAGATCATCCGCGACGCATAGGGGAGATTTTCCCGTCGCCACGAAACTCCCATTGTCGTCCCGCGCAGATAGACGCGCTGGTACTCGTCGAATGGCAGGAGGATCGTCTGTGACAGTACCGGATTCGGGCCGACGACCCGCTCCGTAATGAAGATCCGGTTTCGATAGAAGGCCGCAAGACCGACATATTTCGAAAACTGCTGGATGCCGTTTCCAGCGTCCCGCAGACGCTCCATTGATTTGACATGCACAAGCCCACCCTTCTCCACAAAGCGGCTGCACGAACAGACAACCATTCCCGGCCAGGACGGGGAGCGATGATAGGTCTGGAAATAGCCGATATGGCGCCGGAGTGCGGTCAGATCGCCTGGGAACGCTTTTAACAGTTCGGAACTTTGATTGAGGTCTAGAGTCGGTTTGCGAAGCCGCTCCCGAAAGAGCCTGGGAGCGAGACCAAAGTCGGCTGCGTCGAGATCGAAATACTTGGCTATGCGCGCGAGATTATGGGCAGACGGCCTCGTCTGGCCGTTGATATATCTATTGAATTGCTGCCGGTTGATATCGATCGCGCGGCACAGATGCGAAATGGAACGCTGCGTGGCACAGGCGATCTTGAGGTTCTCGACCAGGTGAGGCATCGGCGATTCCGTCTTAATTATAGTAGCGTAAACTCGCTCAAAGATGCGTCAAGTCGCGAAATTGCGTGAAGCAGCCTGATCTCTACGTTCCCTTCTAATAAAGTTGAAAAAGGGAACTGCAATGACACGTGAAAAGGATCAATCTTCGCCTCTGAGTATCGGCCGCCGTCACTTCCTTGGCGGTGCCGTCGCGCTGAGCGCTTTGCCAGTCCTCACCTCCGGCCTGCTGATGCCGCGCGATGCCCGCGCGCAGGAAGCCAAGCGCGGTGGTCATCTGAAACTCGGTCTCAAGGGTGGCGCCACCAGTGATGCGCTCGACCCCGCGACCTATAGCGCCTCCGTGTTGTTCGTCATTGGCCGTCTCTGGGGCGACACACTTGTCGAATCCGACCCTAAGACCGGTACGCCCTTGCCGTCGCTGGCGACTTCCTGGACACCATCGGCGGATGCATCCGTCTGGACTTTCAAAATCAGGAACGACGTGCAGTTTCACGACGGCAGCAAGGTGACCGTCGCGGACATCGTCGCGACACTGAAGCGACATGCGGACAAGAATTCGCAGTCGGGTGCTCTGGGGCTCATGGCCTCGATCACGGGTATCGAAGAAAAAGCCGGCGACCTTGTCCTCACACTTTCGGAAGGCAATGCGGACCTGCCTTTGCTTTTGACCGACTATCACCTGATCATCCAGCCGAAGGGCGGCGTCGATAAGCCTGCGGCGGCCATCGGTACAGGTCCTTACATTCTGAAAAGCTTCGAACCGGGCGTTCGCGCAACCTTCGAGAAAAATCCGAAGGATTGGCGCTCCGACCGCGGTTTTGTTGACAGTGTCGAGATCCTCGTCATCAACGACAACACCGCCCGCGTTGCCGCACTTGCCTCCGGCCAAGTCCATTTCGTCAACAATGTCGACCCCAAGACAGTCCCGATGCTGCAGCGAGCACCGACCATCGAAATCCTCCGGAATGCAGGCAAGGGCTTCTATTGTTTCCTGATGCATTGCGACACGACTCCCTTCGACAACACCGATCTTCGGCTTGCGCTGAAATATGCCATCGATCGTCAGGCGATCCTCGACAAGGTTCTGGGCGGCTACGGAACAATCGGCAACGACTATCCGGTCAATTCCAACTACGCTCTCGCCCCGACCGATATCGAGCAGCGCCCTTATGATCCAGACAAGGCCGCCTTCCACTTCAAGAAATCGGGTCTCGACCGCTCCATTCAGCTGCTCACGTCAGACGCAGCCTTTCCTGGCGCCGTGGATGCGGCGATCCTGTTCCAGCAAAGCGCGCGCAAGGCCGGCATCACGATCGACGTCAAGCGCGAACCGGAAGACGGCTACTGGACCAATGTCTGGAACAAGCAGCCCTTCTGCGCCTCGTTCTGGGGCGGTCGTCCGACCCAGGATTCGCGCTATTCCACCTCTTACCTGTCGACCGCAGAATGGAACGACACGCGTTTCAAGCGCCCTGACTTCGACAAATTGGTTCTGCAAGCAAGGTCAGAACTCGATGAGGCCAAGCGCAAAGTGCTTTATCGACAATTGGCCCTCATGGTGCGAGACGATGGCGGTCTAATCCTGCCCGTCTTCAACGACTACATCATGGCCTCTTCGAAAATGCTGAAGGGATATGTCGACGATATCGGCAACGATATGTCCAACGGCTACATCGGCAGCCGCGTGTGGCTTAATGCCTAACGCTCTTCTGGATATATGACCATGTCAGACCGCAGCTTCACAACCATCGAAAATCAGTGGATCACCTTGAAGGATGGGACGCGGCTGGCGGCACGCATCTGGATGCCCGATGGCGCGGAAGAAGATCCCGTGCCGGCGGTCTTCGAGTTCCTGCCCTATCGCAAGCGCGACGGTACGAGCCTCAGGGACGAATCGACCTATCCGGTCTTTGCGGCCGCCGGCATTGCCGGGGTGCGCGTCGATATCCGCGGATCCGGGGAATCGGACGGCGTCATCGACGGCGAATATACCGAGCGCGAGCTTGCCGATGCGTGTGAGCTGATCGCCTGGATTGCCGCGCAGCCGTGGTCGAACGGCTCGGTCGGCATGATGGGCATCTCCTGGGGCGGCTTCAACAGCCTGCAGGTCGCAGCACTACGCCCGCCAGCGCTCAAAGCCGTGATATCGATCGCTTCGACCGTCGACCGCTACAATGACGACATCCATTACAAGAACGGCTGCCATCTCTCCGCCCAGCTCTCCTGGGCTGCGACGATGCTCGGCTATCAGTCGCGCCCGCCAGATCCTGCCCTGGTCGGCGAGCGCTGGAAGGAGATGTGGCTGGAGCGCCTCGCAGGCGAGCCCTTCCTCATGGAGGAGTGGCTGAGCCACCAGCGGCGCGACCATTTCTGGCGTCACGGCTCGATCTCGGAGGATTTTTCCAGTGTGGAGATCCCGACGCTCATTATTGCCGGCTGGGCGGACGGCTATCGCAACGCGCCACTGATGGCGGTCGAAGGCCTCGGTGAAAAAGCCAAGGCGCTGATCGGCCCCTGGGTCCACAAATATCCGCACTTCGCCTGGCCGAAACCGCGCGCGGATTTCCATGGCGAAGCGATCGCCTGGTGGAACAAATGGCTGCGCGGCGAGGACAACGGGATCGACGGGCTGCCGCAGACCCGCGCCTATATTCTCGATGCGATCCGTCCTGCCCCGCGGCGCGACAGCGATCCCGGCTTCTGGATCGCCAAGGACATGTGGACGCCGCCGCGCATGCAATGCTTCTATGTCGAGCAATTCGGGCGATTGACGGAAGGCATGCCGATCCCGCATGCGCCCGAGCATCCCGTCTATCTCCAATCTCCCCTCGACACCGGCACGGCGTCGGGAGAGTATTTTACGCTGAAGCCCGACGCCGAAATGGCGATCGATCAACGCTCGGACGATGCCGGCTCACTGGTCTTCGATACGATGCCGCTTGCAGAGGATCATGATTATCTCGGCCGACCCGTCGTAACGCTTGCGTTGCGCCCCCACGCGACAGGCGGCAATCTCTGCGCCCGGTTGGTCGACGTCCATCCGGACGGCACGGCCATGCGTGTCGCCTTCGGTGTCGTCAATCTCACCCATCGCGACGGCAATGCCGATCCGAAACCGCTGGTGCCGGGCGAGACGGTGTCGATCCGGCTGGTGCTCGACGCCTGCTGTTATCGCTTCCGCAAGGACCATCGCATCCGCCTTTCACTCTCCACCGCCTATTGGCCGATGATCCTGCCGCCGCCTGAAGACGAAGGGGTCGAGATCGATATCGCTTCGCTCGGCCTGGGTTTGCCGATGCTGGGCGAGCACCAGAGGATCGACATCGAGGAACCGGCCAATCCTGATCCCCTGCCGAAATATATCGAGCACGTGGCCGCGGCGACGAAGCGACAGGTCGTTCGCGACCTCTCGGCCAACCGGACAGACTATCATATCCACGAGGATACGGGGCTCACCGAACATCCTGAGACCGGCCTGTCGACCCGGCAACTGCGGGAGGAGGTGTGGTCGATTTCACCGGATGATCCGCTGTCGATGACCGGCACGTCGACCTGGACCTGCGACATGCACCGGCCCGGCTGGTTCGTGCGCACCGTCGCGACCGCGCGGATGGCGTGCACGCGGACCGATTGGGTCGTCAGCGCCGTCGTCACCGCTTTCGAGGACGATGTGCAGATCTTCGAGAAGATCTTTGCCGAAAAGCGGATCGTGCGTGACCTGACGTAACCGTCAGGCCAGCGCAAAATGTCTGACGGCCTCGCAAACCGCGCGGAAGCCGTCTTGCGCGCCATCGCTCATGTGGCGGGCGCGCAGCCATGCATGCACCATCTGCGGCTCCTCCCGGAACCAGACTTCGACGCCTTCCGCGGTGAGCCGGGCCGCATATTGCCGTCCATCGTCCCGGAGCGGATCGAAATGGGCGACCGTGATGAAGGCCGGCGGGAGCCCGGCAAGCGAGGATGCGTGCAACGGCTCGGCGATCGTATTTCCCGCGGGTGCCTGCAGGATTTCGCGATAATAGGCGACATCCGAAGTCGTCAGTCCAGGGGCCTCGGCCATTTCGACGTAGGACCCCGCGGCAAGGTCGCCGCCGAGCACGGGATAGATCAGGACCTGGCCGACGATGCCGGACAGGTCCTCGTCGCGGGCACGCAAGGCAAGGCCCGCCGCAAGATTGCCGCCGGCGCTATCGCCGATCAGCACGACCTTGTTGTTGGCGGCAAGCAGATGTTTGAGCACGGCGAAACCGTCATCCGTCTGTGCCGGCCAGCGATATTCGGGCGCGAGGCGATAATCGACGGAAACCAGTTCCGCGCCGGCAAAATCGGCGATCTCGGCGCAGATGGCATGATGGGTCTCGAGCGAGCCGACGACGAAGCCGCCGCCGTGAAGATAGAGCAGGATGGTGCGCGTGCCGATTTTCCGCGGGCGATAGCGCCTGATCGGGATACGCTGGAACATGCCGTCCGCAAAGATCATATCCGGGGGAGCCGAGCGGTCGAAGCGTGCGCAAAGCGCGTCGTACCAATGCCGCTGCTGCTCGACCGATGCCTGGATGGCGTCCGGCGGATAGAAACTATCGCAAATATCGAGAAACTGCAGAATGCCCTTTTCGGTGGGGACAGGCGATGGAGCGGACATGCAGGGTCCTTTCGATTTGGGACATACAGATCATGTCCCTGGCCGACTCTGCCCTCATCATGCGCCTTTGCATCGGAGGCAATCTGTCTGGCCGCGACCCGCGGATGTCGCGATGCTTGCTTATTTTGCCCGGCGTTTCCAGGCTTTGCCGCTTTTGCAAAAAAATCCGATAATTTTTCGTCGTCGACCCAAGGAAAGCCATTGGAGAAACGTCTCAATCCCGAAATAGCATCTTGGCTGATAGCTTGGGGGTAGGTGCGCATTGGATGCGGAGCTCATAGAACGAGCGCAGGGGGGCGACCGGGAGGCCTTTGGGCAACTGGTCTCGCGCCATTATGATTTCGTCCACGCGACGGCGTGGCGATGGTCGGGCAGTTCCACCGACGCCGACGACATCGCCCAGGAGGTCTGCGTCAAGCTCGGCGCGGCCATCCGCGGCTTTCGCGGCGCCAGCCGCTTCAGGACATGGCTCTATACGCTGACGCTCAACGCTGCCCGCGACCACAGACGCAAGCTTGCGCGGGAAGAGCAGACATTCCGCGCTTATGCCGCCGAACCGCAGCCGGACGCGCCGGGCAGAAATGATGACGAGCTATCGAGCGAATTATGGGCGGCCGTGCGGGCTTTGCCGGAACGGCAATGCGACGCCGTGCTGCTCGTCTATGGCGAAGGCCTCAGCCATTCGGCTGCCGCCGATGTCATGGGCTGCTCGGAGGCAACCGTGTCCTGGCAGGTGCACGAGGCGCGCAAGAGGCTGAAGGCCATGCTCGGCAAGGAAGAGGTATGATGGACAAGGAACTCGAAAAGCTCTCCCGTCTCACAGCCCCGGCAGCCGATTCGGAAGCGCGCGCGCGCGCCCTTGCCGCGGCGATGCAGGCCTTCGACAGCGCGGAAAATAATGCGGCGGCGGCCCAAGGAAATGCGAAAGGTTGGCGTCCAAGGTCCATCATCAACTGGATATGGAGCCCTGCCATGAACAAGAAATTCCTCGCCGGTTCAGCCCTCGCGACGCTGCTCGTCATTCCCGCCGCCGGTTACCTTACGATCGAGCTGAGCCGCGACGGATCGCCGATCGTCGACCAGACCGAGATCGCCGGTAACCTTGTGCAAAACAACGCGCCGAAACCGGCCGAACCCGTCACGGCCGCGCCTCAGCTTTCCGAAGCCCCGACCGAAGAAAGCCGGCCGGCTCAATCGTCTGCCGTCAGCGGCGTCCAAGCCTTGCAGGACAAGGAACTACAGACTGCAAAACCCGCTGCGGAGCGGCTCTCTGAATTCGATGCCGGCGACATTGCTGCTCTCAAGAATAAGTCGGAAGATTCCGCCGCGTCACTCGGGATGGCCAAACGTGTTGCGCCGGCCGCTCCTGGCATGGCCGCTCAGGGGCAGCTATTGGCCGAACCGATGGGCGCTGTTGCCCCCTCGCCTGCCCCACCGGCGGAAGGGCAGGCCCAGATCCAGCTCGACCCCAGCCGCGAACGGTTTGCCAATGCCGCGTCAAATCCGATCAAGAGCGTGGTGACCGATCCGGTCTCGACCTTCTCCGCCGATGTCGACAGCGCCTCTTATTCCTTCGTCCGCCGATCGTTGACGGGCGGGGCGATGCCCGATCCGCAATCGGTTCGCGTCGAGGAGATGATCAATTATTTCCCCTATGACTGGCCGGGTCCCGATCGCGCAGAGCAACCGTTCAAGGCGACCGTAACGGTGATGCCGACACCGTGGAACCACGACACGCAATTGATGCATGTGGCGATCAAGGGTTATGACATCGCGCCGGCGACCGCGCCGCACGCCAATCTTGTTTTCCTGATCGATGTCTCCGGCTCGATGGACGAGCCGGACAAGCTGCCGCTCCTGAAGAGCGCCTTCCGGCTGCTGGTCAACAGGCTGAAGGCTGACGACACCGTCTCGATCGTCACCTATGCCGGCAATGCCGGCACGGTGCTGGAACCGACGCGGGTGGCGGAGAAGTCGAAGATCCTCTCGGCAATCGACAGGCTGGAGGCAGGAGGCTCGACCGGCGGCGCCGAGGGCATCGAGGCCGCCTACAATCTCGCCAAACGGGCCTTCGTCAAGGATGGCGTCAACCGGGTGATGCTGGCGACGGACGGCGACTTCAATGTCGGCCCGTCGAGCGACGAGGAGTTGAAGCACATCATCGAAGAAAAGCGCAAGGACGGCATTTTCCTGACCGTTCTCGGCTTCGGACGCGGCAATCTCAACGATTCCCTGATGCAGACGCTGGCGCAGAACGGCAATGGCAGCGCCGCCTATATCGACACCTTGGCGGAAGCGCAGAAGACACTGGTCGAAGAGGCTGGGTCAACGCTGTTTCCGATCGCCAAGGACGTCAAGTTCCAGGTCGAATTCAACCCGGAGCGGATCGCCGAATACCGGCTGATCGGCTACGAGACGCGCGCCCTCAACCGCGAGGATTTCAACAACGACCGCGTCGATGCCGGTGATATCGGTTCCGGTCACAGCGTCACGGCGATCTACGAGATTACGCCCAAGGGAAGCCCCGCGGTCATGAACGACGACCTGCGCTATGGCGCAGCCGACAGGGCGCCGGCCGAGACAGCGGGCAGCGGGCACGAAAGTGAGCTTGCCTTCGTCAAGATGCGTTACAAGCGGCCGGGCGAGGACAAGAGTGCGCTGATCACCACGCCTGTCGGCGCCGGCAACGCGGTGGCCACCATCGACGCCGCGCCGCAGGATGTCCGCTTCTCGGTGGCCGTCGCCGCCTTCAGCCAGAAACTGAGCCGCATCGCCGCTGTCGATGCCTATTCCTACCAGGCGATTGCCGACCTCGCTGCGGCGTCGCGGGGGACGGATCCCTTCGGCTACCGGTCGGATTTCCTCGGTCTCGTTCGTTTGGCGGACAGTCTCAGCCAACGATGAGAAAGGAAGCACCAAAAAGCAAGGCCGCCTGGTAGGGCGGCCTTATCTGCATGAGGGCTACCCCGGTCTCGACCCGTTGGCTGTGAGATAAACAGCATAGAGGGACGTGGTGCCGGTGATAAAGAGACGGTTCAGTTTATCGCCGCCAAAGGCGACGTTGGAGACGAGTTCGGGAATATGGATCTTGCCGAGCAAGGTGCCGTCCGGATCGTAGGCATGCACACCGTCTGCGGCGCTCGTCCATACCCTTCCCTTCCGGTCCACGCGGAATCCGTCGAAGAAGCCCGCCGTACATTCGGCGAACACACCGAGATGGGTCAGCGTTCCCTCGCCTGATACCGCGAGCTTTCGGATATGGCGCGGACCGCCGGGCAGGTGCGATGCCCCGGTGTCGGCGACGTAGAGCAGCGTTTCGTCGGGCGAGAAGGCAAGACCGTTCGGCTTGACGAAATCGGATGTCATCTGATCGGTCGCGCCCGTTTCCGGATCGTGCCGGTAGACATGGCATCCGCCGATTTCTTCTTCGCCATAATCTCCCTCGTAATCGTGGAGGATGCCGTAGCTCGGGTCGGTGAACCAGATGGTCCCGTCCGATTTGACGGTGACGTCGTTCGGGGAGTTGAGTCGCCTGCTGGCGATCCGGTCGACCAGGACGCTGATCTTGCCGTCGAATTCCGTGCGGGTGATGCGGCGTGTCAGGTGCTCACAGGTGATGAGCCGGCCCTGATTGTCGACGGTGTTGCCGTTGCAATTGTTGCTTGGCGAGCGGAATACCGATGTGTGCCCGCTGGTCTCGTCGTAGCGCATCATGCGATTGTTGGGGATATCCGAGAAAACCAGATAACGGCCCGCGGCAAACCAGGCCGGTCCCTCCAGCCAGCGGCCGCCCGTCCAAAGCCGTTCGACCCGAGCATGGCCGACGAAGCAGTTTTCAAAGCGCGGGTCGAGAACCTCGAACCCCGTACCTTCGATTTCTCCGAACATGACAGCTCCTTCCTGATTGTTATCGATATCATTCTGCCCGGTTTTTCAGGCCTCGTACAGACATTCAAGTGATGACGCCCACGAAAATACCGCGAGTATTTGGCTTTTGCGGCTGTGGAACCGTGCGTCCCTGCAATAATATCGATTGTGCGATGATAGCGATAACTTTATTCTGTGCTGAATTACCCAACGAGGAAGCTGTTTTGAAAGCGGAGCGCAGTGAAAGACGAGGATGAGCCAAAAGACAAGCGTCTCAAGGGAGGAGACGCTCAAAAGCTGACGATGGCAGAAGTTGCCAAATATGTCGGCGTGTCGGCCATGACCGTTTCGCGCGCCTTTCGGCAGGATGCGAGTGTTTCCGAAGAGACCCGCAAGCGCATCATGGAAGCCGTCGACGCGCTGGGCTATGTGCTCGACCTGTCGGCCGGCAGTCTTTCCTCGCGGCGCAGCGGCTTCATCGCGGCGCTGGTGCCCTCCATCAACAATTCGAATTTCTCCGACACCGCCCGCGGCATTACCGATGCGCTGGAGAATACCGGTCTTCAGCTTCTTCTCGGCTACACCGATTATTCCGCCGAGAAAGAAGAAAAGCTGATCGAGGCGATGCTGCGCCGGCGCCCCGAAGGCATCATCCTGACGGGCGGTTCGCACACCGACCGCGCCCGACGCATGCTTGATAAGGCCGGCATTCCGGTGGTGGAAACCTGGGAGCTTCCGGAAGAACCGATCAACCATGTCGTCGGCTTTTCAAACAGCGAGGCGATGTCGCTGCTGGTGCGGACGCTCGCCAGCCAGGGCTACCGGAGGTTCGGCTATATCGGCGGTACGACGGCGCGCGATACGCGCGGCAGCCAGCGGCGGAGCGGTTTCCTGAAGACCGTCGAGGAACTGGGCCTGGGGCCTGGCCGGGCAATTTCCTTCGGCGTGCCGCCGATCACCATGGAACAGGGCGGCCAGGCGATCGTGAGCCTGCTGGAGCGCTGGCCGGATACGGAAGTGGTTCTCTGCGTCTCCGACCTTTCCGCCTTCGGCGCGATCATGGAATGCAAGCGCAGAGGAATGAACGTACCGGGTGATATCGCCATTGCCGGCTTCGGCGATTACGAGATCTCGTCGATCTGTCATCCCAGCATCACCACCATCAATGTCGACTGTTACGGCATCGGCCGTCAGGCCGCCGCCCGCCTGCTCGATGCCCTGCAGGGCAGCGGCGAGGCGACCGGCGACGAGATCACATTGACGGGCTACAGGGTCGTTCTGCGCGAAAGCACGGACCGCAGCGCCAAATAGGAGCGCTGCTTCAGAAGGCGATCTGCACCTTCATCGATTTGCTGCGGTCGCTTGCCAGTTCGAAGGCGGCGACGGCCTCGTCGATCCCGAAGACACCTGTCAGCAGCGGTTTCAGATCGACACGGCGCGCGTTGATCAATTCGACGGCGAGCCCGAACTCCTCGTGAAAGCGGAATGTTCCGCGCATCTCGATTTCCTTGGCAACGATCATGTTCTGCGGGATGGAGACATCGCCGCCAAGGCCGAGCTGCACGAGAACGGCACGGGGCTTCAGTACCTCCAGGCCCGCGCGGACGGCCCGCTCATTGCCCGACGCCTCAAACATGACGTCGAAATATCCCTTGTCGGCACCGTAAGCGGCAAGGTCGGCAGCATGGGTGGCAACATTGATCGTGCGATCGGCGCCGCTGGTGCGGGCGATCGCCAGAACGCTGTCGGTGACGTCGGTCGCGACGATCTCGCGGGCGCCGAGAACGCGGGCGGCAACGATCGCCAGCATGCCGATGGGGCCGCAGCCGGTGACCAGCACCCGTTTGCCGAGCAGCGATCCGGCGCGGCTTGCCGCATGCAGCGTCACGGCAAAGGGTTCGGCGAAGGCGGCCTCGTGAATGGAAATGCCGTCGGCGACCTTATGACATTGCCAGCGCTCCGCCACCAGCCGCTGACGGAAGCCGCCCTGAATATGCGGCATGGGCATGGCGCTGCCGTAAAACCGCATGTTGAGGCAGTGGTTCTGCTGGCCCTTCAGGCAATATTGGCAATGGTTGCACGGCCGGCTCGGGGAAACCGCAACGCGGTCTCCAACGGTAAGGTCGCTGACGCCGGCACCCAGCGCCTTGACCGTGCCGGCGATCTCGTGGCCGAGAATCATCGGTTCGCGCAGGCGAACGGTGCCGAAACCGCCATGATTGTAATAATGCAGGTCGGAGCCGCAAATGCCGCCGGCTTCGATGGCGATCTCCACTTGGCCCTCCCCAGCAACCTCCGGCTCGCGCTCTTCGACCCTGAGATCCTTGGCGGCGTGAATGACGATGGCTTTCATATCGGGATCCTCATACGACCGGAGTCGGAAGCGCGCGACCGGCAAAATGCGCGGCGAGATTGTCTCTGACCAGTTTGCCCATGGCCTTGCGGGTTTCGATCGTGCCGGAGCCGTGGTGGGGCTGCAGCACGACGTTTGGCAGCGTCAGGAAGCGCGCATCGATTTTCGGCTCGTTGAGGAAAACGTCAAGGCCGGCGGCTTGGATGGTGCGGTTCTGAAGCGCTGCGATCAGCGCCTCCTCGTCGACGGTCGTTCCGCGCGAAACGTTGATCAGCATGCCTTCCGGACCGAGCGCTTCAAGCACCTCGGCGTTGATGATCTTCATGGTCGCGGCCCCTCCGGGAACGATGACGATCAGGAAGTCGGCCCAATTGGCCAGCGCGACCAGATTGGCTTCATAACCATAGGCGACGTCCTGGTCCCTGTTGCGGGCGAAATAAGAGATGTCGCAGCCGAAAGCGGCAGTTCGCTTGGCGATCGCCTTGCCGATCCGCCCCATGCCGACGATCCCGACCTTCTTGCCCGAAACCCGCGTCACCAGCGGCATGGGAACGTTGCCCCACTGGCCGGTGCGGACGAAAACGTCGGCCTGCGGAATCTGGCGCGCCGTGGAAAGCAGCAGTCCGATCGCGATATCGGCGACGTCTTCGGTCAGCACGTCAGGGGTATTCGTCACGCGAATGCCGTTGGCGCGGGCGTAGGACAGGTCGATGGCGTCGGTGCCGACGCCGTAGCAGGAGACGATCTCCAGCTTCGGCAACTGCTTCATCAGGTCGGCGGAAGCGCCGAGTTCGCCGCGTGTCGCGATGGCGCGGATATTGCTTCCGACTTTCGAAATCAGTGCCTGCCGGTCCGCGGCTTCCCACAGACGGTGGACGCGGTAGGTCGCCTCCAGATCCACCATGTCCCACTCCGGATAGGCCCCGGCCATCAAGATTTCTACGTCAGGCATTTCGTCCCATCCCGCATTTTGGCTGTTGATTATGTTATCGATAACATATAATCCGAGAAAGGGATGTCAAGTGAGTTTCACCGCGAGTGGGGGTATAAGCCGTCATTCGCAGCGACACCGGAGGAGTTATTTGCATGAAGAACCTGTTTGATCTGACCGGGCAGCTTGCCCTGATCACCGGCTCGAGCCAGGGGATCGGTTATGCGCTGGCCGAGGGCCTGGCGCAGCATGGCGCCGAGGTCGTCATCAACGGCCGCACGCCCGAAAGTGTCAAACGCGCAGTCGAAAGCCTCAAGGCTCAAGGTCTGTCTGCCCATGCGGCCATCTTCGACGTAACCAGCAAGGACGCTGCCACGCAGGGGATCGCCGCGATCGAGGCCGATATCGGTCCGCTCGACATACTGATCAACAATGCCGGCATGCAGTTCCGCACGCCGCTGGAAGATTTCCCGGCGGACAAATGGGAGCTGCTGCTGACCACCAATATTTCGAGCGTCTTTTACGTCGGCCAGGCGGCGGCCAAGGCGATGATCGCCCGCAGGCATGGCAAGATCATCAACATCGCCTCGGTTCAGAGCGAGCTCGCCCGTCCCGGCATTGCCCCTTACACGGCGACCAAAGGCGCGGTGCGCAACCTGACGCGCGGCATGTGCGCCGACTGGGCCAAGCACGGCCTGCAGATCAACGCTATTGCGCCGGGCTATTTCAAGACGCCGCTCAACCAGGCGCTGGTCGACAATCCCGAATTTTCCTCGTGGCTCGAGAAACGGACGCCGGCCGGACGCTGGGGCAATGTCGAGGAACTGGTGGGTGCCGCCGTCTTCCTGTCGGGCCGCGGCTCGTCCTTCATCAACGGCCACACGCTTTATGTCGACGGCGGCATCACGACCTGCCTCTAAGGGAGGTGAGATGATGAGTCTGGAGAAAAAGGTACTGCCCTTGGCCGTGATCGTCATGGGCGTCAGCGGCTGCGGCAAATCCTCGGTTGGAGAGCGCATCGCGGCCCGAAACGGCATGCCGTTTGTGGAAGGCGACCAGCTCCATCCGGCTGCCAATGTCGAGAAGATGGCGCAGGGCATACCGCTCACCGATGAAGATCGCCTGCCCTGGCTCGACCGGATCGGTGAGGAAATAAAGACCGCGCTAAACGCATCGCGAGGGCTGGTCGTTTCCTGCTCCGCGTTGAAAAGAAGCTATCGGGACAGGCTGAGGCAGGCGGCAGGCGGGCGCCTTGCCTTTGTTTTCCTCGAAGGATCGCGCGAGCTTCTGCTGTCGCGGATGCAGGCACGTCAGGGCCATTTCATGCCGGCCTCGCTGCTCGACAGCCAGCTGCAGACGCTGGAGCCGCCGACCGGGGAGACCGGTGTCGTGACGGTCGCGATCGATGGTGCTTTGGATGATATGGTGGCGCTGGCTTGTGAGGAGCTGAGAGGCACGGCCATCAAGGGAGGATTTCATGCAGGATGACTACAGAGCAGATGTCGCCGTCATCGGCGCCGGCATCATGGGGACGGCGATCATCACGCGCTTGATCGAGACCGGTCACAACGTATCCGTCTTCGATCTCGATGCCGAAAAAGTCGCGGCGCTGGAAGCCAAGGGGGCTCGCGGCGCGAGTTCCGTCGAGGATGCGGTCGCCGCGTCGCAATTCTGTGTGCTCAGCCTCAATCACGCGAACATCGTGCGTGCCGTCGTTTTCGGCGAAAAGGGTGTTGCGGTGGCCGCGAATGCCGGCAAGCTGCTGATCGACATGTCCTCCATCGATCCCGCCGAGACGGCCGACATGGCGACGCGGCTGCGTCGGGAAACGGGAATGGCATGGGTGGATTGCCCGCTTTCCGGCGGTGTGCCCGGCGCGCTGGGCGGCAAGCTGACCATCATGGCTGGCGGCAGCCCGGAGAATTTCGAACGGGCGCGTGTGGTGATGCGGCATCTTGCCGCCAATTACACGCTGATGGGCGCATCCGGTGCCGGGCAGACGACGAAACTGATCAATCAGCTCTTTTGCGCCGTGCTGTTTCAGGCGGTCGCGGAAGCGGTCAAGCTCGCGGAAGCCGGCGGGGTCGACCCGGCCGCAATTCCGGCGGCCCTTGCCGGCGGGCGTGCCGACAGCCGTATCATGCAGGAATTCATGGCGAAATTCGCCGCGCGCGATTTCTCGCCGACGGGCAGGATCGACAACATGCTGAAGGACCTGGATTCGCTTCAGGCCTTTGCGCTGAAGACGAAGACGCCGTTGCCGATGACGGGGGCGGTCGTAGAGATTCATCGCCTGCTTTGCGCTGCCGGCCTTGGGCCGAAGGACTCTGCCGAGATGATGCGTCTGCTCGACGGATTTGGCGCCGACTGATCTGATTTCAGGCATGGGAGATCGTCACTTTCCGCTTGACTACTCCGCGATGTTATCGATAACATCGATCCATAACGACAGCTGCAGCTTTGGGAGGAGCCACAGTGGAAGCCAAGAGACTGCTGGAGTTCCAATCGATCACCAAAAGCTTCGGCGGCACGCAGGCGCTGCGTGACGTCTCGATCGATCTGCGTGAGGGCGAGATCCTGGCGCTGCTCGGCGAAAACGGTGCCGGGAAATCGACGCTGATCAAGACGCTGGCCGGCATTTACAGGCCCGATAATGGCGACATACTTTTCCGCGGCCAGAGTTACCATCATCGCCCACCCAAGCCGAACGAGCGGCAACCGGTCGCCTTCATCCATCAGGATCTCGGCTTGATCGAGTGGATGACGGTCGGCGAGAACATGGGCCTGTCGCAGGGCTTCTCGATGCGCCGAGGTCTGATCGACTGGAACAGGACACAGGCGCGGGCCAAAGAAGCCTTGAAGCTGGTCGGCTGCGATTTCGATCCGACGACGCGGGTCTCGGCCCTGTCGCGCACCGAAAAATCACTCGTCGCCATTGCCCGCGCACTTGCCGTCGAAGCCGACGTTCTGGTGCTCGACGAACCCACAGCGAGCCTGCCCGCCGACGAAGTCGACCGGCTGTTCAACGCGATCCGTCCCCTGAAGGAGCGCGGCGTCGGCATGATCTACGTCTCCCACAGGTTGGACGAGATTTTCCGCATCGCCGATCGCGTCGCCGTGCTGCGCGACGGATGCATGGTCGGACAGAAGCCCGTCAGCGAGACCACGCCCGACGAACTGGTGACGATGATCATCGGCCGCAGCGGCGACAGTCTCTTTTCGAGGACCGAGATCAAGCCCGGCAAGGCGATCGTCAAAGTCCGCAACCTCGTCTGCGCCGGCACCAGCCCGATATCCTTCGATATAAGAGAGGGCGAACTGCTGGGCCTTGCCGGACTGCGCGGCGCCGGTCAGGAACGCATCGGCCGGGCGCTGTTCGGCTGCGAGCCCTTCAACGGCTCGGTTCTGCTGCATGACCGGGCGCCGGATCTTTCCAGCCCGCGGCAGGCCATGGCGTCCGGCATCGGTCTGATTGCCCGTGACCGCACCGAAGAATCCGTCGCGCTCTCGCTGTCCATTCGGGAAAACACCTACCTCAATCCGGGCGCTGTCGGGCGCGGGCTGTTGTCCTTCCTGTCGCCGCGCGGCGAAGCCGATCTGGCCCATGCGATCGGCCATACCGTCGGCCTCCGGCCGAACGATCCGGATCTGCCTGTCGAGGCGCTCTCCGGCGGCAATCAGCAGAAGGTGGTCGTGGGCCGCTGGCTGGCAACCGGCCGCAAGCTGCTGATCGCGGAAGATCCGACCGCCGGCGTCGATATCGGCGCGCGGGCGGAGATCTACCGTTTGATCACCCAGGCGCTGGAAGCCGGTCTCGCGGTCGTCGTGGTCTCGACGGACTTCGAGGAAATCGCCCATATCTGCCACCGCGCGCTGGTTTTCTCGCGCGGCAAAATCGTCAGCGAACTGACTGGAAGCGCCTTGACGACGGAGGCGGTCATAACAGCCGCATCCGCATCGGAAGCGGCTTGAGCCATCGGGAGAACAGCCATGCAATCCATTGAATCCACCGCGCTGGAGCCGACCAAGAGCGAGATGGCCGGCCTGTCCACCGGCCAAAAGATCGGACGCCTGCTCCCGGTTTACGGGCTGGTAATCCTGACCCTCGGGCTGATCGTGCTCTTCTCGATCCTGCTGCCCGATACCTTTCCGACCGTGTTGAACGTCCGCTCGATCGTCTCCGACAAGGCGATCATCGCGCTGCTGTCGCTGGCTGCGATGATCCCGATGGCGTCGGGCCGCATCGACCTGACGGTGGGTTACGGCATCGTGCTCTGGCATATTCTCGCCATCAGCCTGCAGACGGTCTATGGCCTGCCCTGGCCGGTCGCGGTCCTGATTGTTCTTGCGCTCGGCGTCATTACCGGCTTCATCAACGGTCTTTTGGTCGAGGTTGCCAAGATCGACAGTTTCATTGCGACGCTCGGCACCGGCACGGTCCTCTACGCGCTTGCCCTCTGGCATACCGGCGGGCGGCAGGTGGTCGGCGTCTTGCCTGAGGGCTTCTATGCGCTGAACGGCACCATGCTGTTCGGCCTGCCGATCACCGGCTTCTACGTGCTGCTGATTGCAATCTGCATGTGGATCGTGCTCGAATATCTGCCGATCGGCCGATATCTCTATGCCATCGGCGCCAATCCCAAGGCGGCTGCCCTCAATGGCATTCCCGTCCGCAAATTGGTGATCGGCGCTTTCGTCACGTCAGGGCTGCTGGCGGCTCTGACCGGGGTTCTGCTCGCCTCGAAGCTGCGCATCGGCCAAGCGAGCGTCGGGCTCGAATATCTCCTCCCGGCGCTCGTCGGCGCTTTCCTCGGATCGACGACTATCAAGCCGGGCCGGGTCAACGTCTGGGGCACCTTGATCGGCGTCATCATCCTGGCCGTCGGCATATCAGGAATTCAGCAATTCGGCGGGTCGTTCTTCGTCGAACCGCTGTTCAACGGCGTGACCCTGCTGATTGCCATCGGCATTGCAGGCTACGCCCAGCGCAAGCGCGGAGCTGTGAGGAGGATCACACCCGCATCCAAATGAGGATGCCGGCTCACCGGTATCTCACAACAAACAAAATGGAGGAGTGAACATGAAGCGCAGGACTTTATTGCAGGCAACGGTCGCAACCGTGGCCGTTATGCTCAGTGTGCCGGCAATGGCCGATTCCATGGCCGACGCCAAAGCCGTGGTCGAGAAATATGCGTCCAAGGTGAGCGCCTGGGATGGCCCGACGAGCGGTCCCAAGGGGGCGGCGGGCAAGAACATCGTCGTCCTTGCCGGCGACATGAAGAACGGCGGCATCCTCGGCGTGGCCAACGGCGTCCAGGAAGCGGCAGGTGCGCTCGGCTGGACGGTCAAGGTGCTCGACGGCGCCGGTTCGATCGGGGGACGGACGGCGGCTTTCGGCCAGGCCATGGCGCTGAAGCCGGATGGGATCATCATCAATGGCTTCGACGCGGTCGAGCAGAAGCCGGCGATGGAAGCGGCCAAGGCGGCCGGTATTCCGATGGTGTCCTGGCACGCCGCCTCGGCCGTCGGTCCGGTTGCCGACGTCGGCGTTTTTGCCAACGTCACCACCGATGCGATGGAAGTATCGAAGTCGGCGGCGGACTGGGCCTTCGCCGATGCCGGCGGCAAGCCCGGCGTCATCATCTTCACCGACTCCACCTACGCGATCGCCATCGCCAAGGCCGATCGCATGAAGAAGGAGATCGAGGATCTCGGCGGCACGGTGCTCGAATATGTCGACACGCCGATCGCCGAAACCTCCCAGCGCATGCCGCAGCTCACCACGTCGCTGCTGCAGAAGTACGGCGCCAAGTGGACGCATTCGCTGGCGATCAACGACCTCTATTACGACTTCATGGGACCGTCCCTCGCCTCGGCCGGCATTGCCGGCGACGGAAAGCCGGTGAATGTCGCCGCCGGCGACGGTTCTGAAAGCGCCTATCAGCGCATCCGCGCCAAGCAGTTTCAGGCCGTCACAGTCGCCGAGCCGCTCAACCTCCAGGGCTGGCAGCTCGTCGACGAACTGAACCGCGCCTTTGCTGGCGCGCCATGGTCGGGCTATGTGTCGCCGCTCCACGTAGTGACCAGCGCGAATGTCGAATTCGACGGCGGGCCGAAGAACAGCTTCGATCCCGACAACGGCTATCGCGACCAATACAAGAAAATCTGGGGCAAATAGGCCTTCCCAAGGGCGTATCGACGGATACGCCCTTACCCCGCCTGACACCACGCCAATATCGATCCAGCTCCGGCGAGTTTTGGAAAAGAGAACCCATGATCATTCGTTATGCTTTGTTTGAAGGCGAAATTCATCCCGGCAGAGAAGAGGAATTCCGCGCCTTTGTCAGGCAGCGGCTCGTCCCTCTCTGGACGAAATTTCCAGGCGCCGAGGAAGTCCGGGTGCTTGATGGCATGGAGCGCGACGAAGGCGCTCCGGTCTATGCCATGGCTCTCGCCATACGTTATCCCGATATGGATGCGGTCAACGCAGCACTTCGCTCCGATGTGCGGTTCGAGAGCCGCGAGGTCACTGGGGAGCTCCTGCAGCTTTTCACCGGCAAGGTGCATCATCACGTATTCCAGGCCAATGAATACCCGCCGGCCATTGCATGAATACTGGGTGGCTTCCGCGCCGGCTTGAGCGACGGGTCGCTGCCCGGCATTAAAATTGAGAACAGGGATCGAACAATCCTAAAGCGCCTGCGAACAAGCGTTCCAGGCGCTTTTCCGATTGGGACGCTGCCAAGCCCCGCGGGTGCGATTGTTCCGGCTGCCCGACCTTTGGGACAATTTTTCATCGGCGCCGCCATTATTAAATTAAATAGTCTACTGATTTGGTGGGCAATGCTCCATCTTACCCCGCATGGGCGCCCGGCGCGGCAGACAGCCGCACGATCTTCCAGGAGGCCTTCTTCTTCCAACCACGCAGATCCGCAGCATCGCATGAGCAATAATTCCGAATTTCTCTGGTATATTCCAAACGACGTCAGGCCTGGTCATCGCGGCGATTCCGCCGTCGACAATCACAACAGCCTCGATACGCTGACCAGCCATGCGAAGGCGCTGGAGGAGCATGGCTGGAAAGGCGCGCTGATCGGCACCGGCTGGGGCCGCCCCGACACGTTTACCGTCGCGGCCTCGCTTGCCGCGCGGACCACCAGTTTCGAACCGCTGATCGCGATCCGCCCGGGCTACTGGCGGCCGGCAAACTTCGCCTCCGCAGCCGCGACGCTCGATCATCTCAGCGGCGGCCGCGTGCGGATCAACATCGTCTCGGGCAAGGATAACCTGCCGGCCTATGGCGATAGCGAGGGCGATCAGGCGCATCGTTATGCCCGCACGAAGGAATTCATGCGGCTGGTCCGAAGACTATGGACCGAGGAAAACGTCACCTCGGCGGGCGATCACTTCAGGGTCGCCGAATCCACCGTGGTCCCCCGCATCCAGGTTCGCGGCGACCGCCGCCATCCCAAATTCTATTTCGGCGGCGCCTCCGAGGCGGCCGAGCGGGTGGCGGCCACCGAAGCAGACGTCCAGCTCTTCTGGGGCGAGCCGCTGGAGGGTGTCCGGGAGCGGATCGGCCGGCTCAAGGCGTTGAGCAGGGAACTCGATCGCGACCTTCCCCCGCTGGAGTTCGGATTGCGGATAACGACGCTGGTCCGGGATACGACGGAACAGGCCTGGGCCGACGCCGAGGCGAAGGTTGCCGAGATGGCAAAAAACAAAGGCGCCGGTTGGCACGATCACCAGCGCGTGCTTGCTGTCGGCCAGCAGCGGCTGCTCGCTCTCTATGAGCGCGGCGATGTCCTCGACGACAATCTCTATACCGCGCCCGGCAAATTCGGCGGCGGTGGCGCCGGCACAACATGGCTGGTCGGTTCGGCGGCGGACGTCGCCCGCTCGCTGAGCAAATATCAGGATCTCGGCATCACGCATTTCGTGCTTTCCGACACGCCCTACCTTTCCGAGATCAAGCGCCAGGGCGACCAGCTTCTGCCGCTGCTGCGCGATTGACGTCGGAGGAAAGTGTCAGCGCACCGCCATAGTGCATCCAAGATATCGGCGATCGTCCTGCTTCGTTACGGAAGACCATTATTCGAACGTGACGTGCAGGGAGACTTGAATAGTCCGGTTTGCAACAAGAGATATAGGCCGATTCTGCCGGACAACTTGACATACGCTTGCCGGTGCGAAGGTCGGGGTATTTTGCGAAAAAAATGTTCGCAAAATATTCCAAAATCGCAACGCAGCGATAGCCTACCGCCTCCGTTTACATTCTCTAAAATGTATTCCCCTAAATTTTTAAGGATATCGGAACGACGTTCTCAGGATCGTCATCTACGCCATGATGGCGGCCCGGCATCCGAAATCTCGCATGAAATCGACGTGAACCTTGGTGCGTGCCTCCCATATCGGGCGCGCAGAAGTTTCGTCGGTGCATTGGGAGATAGGTTGACGCTCTGCATTTGAACGAGATGCGACGAGCGATCCTGGCGGCCAAGACAGCTTTGACAAACCTCGCCGACACGATGGAGAGTAACAATGAAGAGCATTAAGAATTTCGGGATCGCGGTGCGCCTCACCCTCGGGTTCAGTTTCCTGCTTCTGCTGATGGCCGCCTTGACCATCTATTCGGCGGAGAAGGTTGCCGAGATCGACGGCAACCTTGAAACGATCAACGACGTCAACAGCGTGAAGCAGCGGTTTGCCATCAATTATCGCGGCAGCGTGCACGACCGGGCGATCGCCATTCGCGACGTGACCCTGGTGACATCGGCCGATGAACGCAAGAGCGCCGAGGCATTGATCGAAAAACTGGCGGCGACCTACGCCGAGAACGAAAAGCGCATGGCCGATATGGTCTCATCTCCGGCAGGCGCGACGGATCAGGAAAAATCCATCCTCAAGGAGATCGCCGACATACAGGCGAAAACCAATCCTCTGGTCGCGGAGATCATCGCGCTGCAGGAGAAGGGCGACGGCGAGCACGCCCGCAAGATCCTGCTCGAACAGGCGCGGCCGGCCTTCGTCGCCTGGCTCGGCGCCATCAACAAATTCATCGATTATCAGGAGGCGCTGAACAAATCGGTCGGCGGCGAAGTTCGCAGTGCGGCAAGCAGCTTCAAGCCGGTCGCGCTGACGGCGCTCGCCATTGCGGCCCTTCTTTCCATTATTGCCGCGACCATCACATCTCGCACGATCGTCGGCCCGCTGGCAAAACTTCAGCTTTCGCTGAAGGCGATGGCTGAGGGCAATCTCGAGGGCGACCGTCATCTCGAAGCGCGGGGCGATGAGATCGGCAAGCTCGCGCGGGCCGTGGCAGGTCTGCGTGATGCGATTTCGACAAAGGCGGAACGGGAAGCCGATGCCGAAGCCAAACGGGCCGTCGTGGAACGGCACCGGCTGGAGCAGGATGCCGATGAACGCCGCACCCTTGCCGAGCAGACGGACAAGGCTGTCGGCCAGCTTGGCGACGCCCTGCAGGCGCTTGCTGACGGCGACCTCACGCAGCAGATCGATACCCCGTTCATTCCGTCGCTGGAAAAGCTCCGGGCAGACTTCAACGCCGCCGTCGAAAAGCTACGCGCCGCCATGCAGAAGGTTTCTCAGAACGCCAGCGCAATTGCGGCCGGCGCGCAGGAAATCCGTTCCGCTTCGGACGATCTCGCCAAGCGGACCGAACAGCAGGCCGCCTCTGTCGAGGAAACCGCTGCTGCCCTGGAAGAGATCACGACCACTGTCGCCGACTCGAGCAACAGGGCTGTGGAGGCCGGGCAGCTTGTTCGCAAGACCAAGGACAATGCGGAACGCTCGGGCAGCGTCGTTCGCGACGCGGTCGACGCCATGGGCAAGATCGAATCCTCGGCCACCGAAATCGGCAGCATCATCGGCGTCATCGATGAGATCGCGTTCCAGACCAACCTGCTGGCATTGAATGCCGGCGTCGAAGCGGCGCGTGCCGGTGAAGCAGGCAAGGGCTTTGCCGTCGTCGCCCAGGAAGTGCGTGAATTGGCGCAGCGTTCCGCCAAGGCGGCAAAGGAAATCAAAGAACTGATCAACGCCTCGAACGGCCACGTCAAAAACGGCGTCGCCCTGGTTGGCGAGACCGGAAAAGCCCTGCAGGAGATCGCAACGCAGGTGCAGCAGGTCGACGGCAATGTCGGCGCTATCGTCGGTGCTTCGCAGGAGCAGGCGACGGGGCTGAAGGAGATCAACGCCGCCGTCAACAGAATGGACCAGGGCACGCAGCAAAACGCCGCCATGGTGGAGGAAGCCACAGCCGCAGCTCATAAGCTCGCCAGGGAAGCCGACGCGCTGTTCCAGCTTCTGGGACAGTTCAAAATCGGCGGAACGGTGGCGCCGAAGCGCATATCGCAGCCGGCGGCCGCGGCACAGCATGCTCAACCCGTGGCCTCGCCGGCCCGCCAGATGGTTGCCAGAGTGAGCAAGTCGTTCCAGGCGAATGCAACCCAGGGGAACGCAGCATTGGCCGGCGATTGGGAAGAGTTCTGATCGTCAGGCCTCTCCTCAGCCTCGGCTGAAAAGCGAAGCGAGGAAGGGCAGCGTTGGCTGCCCTTCGCATTGTGCGCCCAGCATGGGCGCACTCTTGTGGGTGCAAGTCCCACCGTAAGCTGGTCATGGCGAGCGAAGAGAAGCGCAACTTTGCAAGGGCGACCGAGCGTGGGGAGGAAG
>NZ_JAULSE010000026.1:0-63392 GCF_030518245.1 Rhizobium sp. CBN3 | reverse complement strand
CGCCGGATGAAAATTCAGTGGCAGGTCACTTCTTCCATCCCTTGGTGTCCACCTATTTTGGTGGACACCTCATGCCAAAGCTCACTCAATTGCAGAAGGTGCGGGGAAAATCGCGCTTACGATCGTTCAGAAAACATTGCCTGTTTTTGGAGGCGCAGGCGGTGTTTCGCCATGCCATTAACCAAGTACCGGTTTTGAGGCATTCTCTCACTCAACTCACCCAGCTTCACCGCCAAAACTGCATACGTTGGAACTCGACCACTGCCCAATGTGGTCATTGATTTGCGGCCCATTCAGAGCGCCAAGACAGCGCCCTTTTGCGTGACAGTTAAACTCAAACGGATGTCGGTGGCCGAGAACCCAGCCATCACTGCAAATTCCCCCGCCTCTATCCGCCAACGCCGCTCGGTCGTGTCGAAGAAGGCAAATGTTCGGGCGTCAAGTATGAAACGCAACCTTCGTTTCTCACCGGGTTCCAGGGCAATTTTCGAGAAGGCTTTCAGCTCTTTAACCGGTCTGGGTATAGATGCTTCAACATCGCCGACATAGATTTGCACCACTGCCGAACCTGGCCGCTCGCTGATGTTGGTCAATTCCAGTGTCACTGTCACCGCGCCGGCAGCGTCTGGTAGCCCTACCGTCAGGTCCGACATCGCAAAGCTTGAATAACCGAGACCATGACCGAACGGGAACAGCGGCTTAATGCCGTGGCGGTCGTAGTGCCGATAACCGACGAACACACCTTCGTCATATCGCACATGGCCGTCCTTACCTGGATAGACCGCGTCATCCTCAGTATGTGTGGGGTTGTCAGCCCAGCGCACGGGGAAGGTCTGTGCCAGTCGGCCCGAGGGCTCGGCCTTGCCGAGGAGCACATCGGCGATCGCGTTGCCAGCCTCCTGTCCGGGATACCAGCATTGCAGTACTGCACGAGCACCGGAAAGCCAGGGCATTTCCACCGGTCCACCGGTTTGTAGTACGACGATCGTGTTCGGATTGGCCGCAATTACCGCCTCAACAAGCTGGTTCTGCAGACCGGGAAGTGCAATACCGCGAAGATCGGAGCCCTCGGTATCCCAGTCGCCCGTTCTGCCCACGAAGACTACCGCATGATCAGCCTTTGCCGCGACGGCTGCTGCCTCGGCAATCTCCGCTTCGGCCGAAAATCTGCCTATTCCTACCCGAATTGCGGCGATATAGAGGTTGACGTGGTCGTGCCGGGCGTACTCGGCGACGACCTCGTATGTACGGCCGGCTTCGAGCGTGATTTCACCCACGACCTCTTCGCAGCCTTCTTCAAAGAATGTGGTACCACGTATCCAGGAAGCCCAAGCGTCCACCACAAGTCTGCCGTCCACATAGACCCGGCCAAGCCCGGCCGAGGTTAGTCCGACGCGATAGACGCCGGCTTCCGAGGCTGTGAAGATGGTGCGCATTCTAGCCGAAAAGCGAAGGGGATCGACAAAGCCCTCGGCCACGGGGGGCAACCATACACCAAGGCTCGACGGTTCCTCGACGACCTTCACCGGTTCGCCAGCTAGCTCCCTTCCTTGGAAAAACTCGAAGGTTGTGGGGTTTTCGATTAGCGGCTGAAACCGATAATTGTTGCAGCCCTGAGCGTAGCACAGATTCTCCTCACCCAGCGCGTCCACCAGCCCCTGCCACGGACTGATGACATAGTGAGGGTTCAACTGCGCCGAGCCGCCTCCCATCACCTGCGCGACCTTGGCATTGGGTCCAATGATGGCGACCATACCTTGCTGAGCCAATGGCAGGATCCCGTCATTCTGTAGCAGAACTGCGCTTTCCGCTCCCGCGCGCCTGATCAATGCCCTATGTTTCGGTTGATCAATGGCGTACTCCTTAAACTCGCGATGATCGTTGATAGCGCCGGTGCGTTCCATCAAAGTCAGGATATTGCGCACACAGGCGCGGATCGTCTCGACACTAACCTCGCCGCCTTCGACCGCAGCCAGTAGCTTGGAGCCGCGATCGCGAGTCGGGCCCGGCATCTCCAGATCCAGCCCGGCATTCACGGTGGGTGCGGTCGAACGCGAGCCGAACCAGTCCGACATCACCACGCCGTTAAAACCCCAGTCACCGCGCAGAACCTCGTTCAACAGCCAATGGCTTTCCGCCGTGTAAGTACCGTTTAGCTTGTTATACGAAGACATCACGGCCCAGACCTTTGCCCGCTTCACCGCCGTCTCAAAGGGTATCAGGTAGACTTCGCGCAGCGTGCGTTCATCGATATCTGAAGAGATGGTTGTACGTTCAATCTCGGACTCGTTGCCGACGAAATGTTTTATCGTGGCACCGACTTTCGTGGACTGCAGACCTTCGATATAGCCGACTGCAAGTTCCGCCGTCAGGATCGGATCCTCAGAGAAGCACTCAAAGTTGCGGCCGTTTGTGACGCTACGCTGGATGTTAACGGTGGGGGCTAACGAGACGTGGGCACCTTTTGAAAGAACCTCGTCACCTAGGGCACTGCCGATTTCCTTGGCTAGATCCGGGTTCCAACTCGCTCCGATGGCGATGCCCACCGGGAAAGCCGCTGCAGTCACACCTCCGACAAAAGACCCCGCCCCGCGGGCGCCGTTGGGGCCGTCGGTCAAGCGCAATCTCCCTATCCCTAGGCGGTCGATGGGCGGTAAAGACCAGAACGTATCGCCGGAAAGTAGCGAGACCTGCTCCGCCAAGGTCATATTATCGAGCAATGCTTTCTTATCAATCATCTTCTCTGCTTCTTGAATCTCAATACTTACCTGTCCCAGATCAACATCTCAAGATGCATATCGGGGAAGCTGGTGATCTCGGCGCCATGGAGCCGTCCATCCATAAAAAGGACGCCCGTTTGTTCATCAAGGCGTCGCGTCCCGCCGTCGCGAGGACGACGACATGTTCGAAGCCTTCACATAGCCGAGATGCGGTCACCGCTTTCCATTGAAAACAAGGAACATCGCGGCAATCGATTTCAGCAGTGAAAGTTGTGCCGGCTGCGGCAGCGCCGGTTCTGTTACGGAGTTATTCCTCCGCAAGTTTGTGAGACAGTTCGAACATTAGCAAGCTTTATCAGACAATCTGTTGACAGACAACCTCGGTCGCGCAGCTTTCGTGTCGTCATTGATGATTCGATGCTTCCCTCGGAGGCGGATCCCGATTGATGAAGTTTCTTCACCGCCTATGGACAAGGATCGACCACAATGGACAGGCTGTTGTCCCGTTTCCGGCTACAGAGTAATCATTTTCGTACTGTCTTTCATAATCAGCATTTGCGCGGTGGGGTTTTCGGGGCACTACGCCGCGGGTCTCCTACAAGGCCGCCTGGAAACCTCGAGCGAGGTGATGCAGGTGCTCTCGGGTTTCCGTGACGTCTCCGCCTCGTCCGTCTGCATCGCCCTCACGCCGTGCTTGAATCCTCCCTACATATGCAGGCATTCCCGGTTGATATCGATCCAGATTGTCTGAGAGCTACCAGTATTCGTTGATCCTGCCGTTATAGCTTTGCCTGCTCGTCTGCACAAATTTAGATATCGAGAGATCAAAAACGGGCGCCTGGAGGAGAGCCGTGGCAGTACCGCATTCGTACCGGCTGGTCGTGTCAGACAGCCGAAGACTTGCGGATTCTCTACCATCATGGATGGCCTCGGCTCAGAGAGGGATCGGAGGCTGTCACGTATTTTTTTCCGCTTTCGGCATGTTAAAGGATGCCAGGCGATCTTGCTGCCAATTATTTTTCTGGCTGCGAGCGACCGCTTTCTGCCGGCACTCAAATTCCCCTGGTGAAGCAGGGCTATCGCATATGAGCGATGATAGAGATGAGGAACTGATCGTCCCACCCTGCCTTCTTGATCTTTCGACGAATGGAGGCCTTATCTGGATGGGCCCGGATGAGGTTGAGGGCAATCTTTCGTAACAGAGCAATGTTTGCCGGTCCGTGATCCTTACGGTTTCTGGCGGCATCCTCGCGGAACTGGACGTCGAGCACCCAGTGCAGTTTGTTTTCGATCTGCCAATGAGTTCTGGTTACCTCGATCAGGGCGGCAGCCGACATGACGGTGGAGAGCAGGAAGTAGCGGACATGGCTGGTCAGACGGCCATCGGCATGACGGCTTGTGGCCTCGACGGAGCCGATGGCCTGCAGGCCGGGGAAGTCGATGTCATTGACGGCGACGATGCAGGCACGGCGTCTTTCGCAGCGGTCATGGTCATTCTCGGCGGCGGTCTGGACGCCGAGTGGCTCGACGTCGTCCAGACGAGCAATCGTCTGTGCCAGGAGGCCGGGCTGATTGGCCTTCAACGCCAGGGCATAGTCGCCGCCGGCGGAAAGGATGGCATGAGCGGTATCGGCGCGGCAATGCAGGGCATCGGCGGTGACGATGGCACCTTCCAGCGACAAAAGCGCAAGCGCATCGAGCGCCCCTTGGACCTCGTTGCGGCCCGGCGCGGTCTGTTGGCCGATGACCAGGCCGCAACCGGCAGCCCAGACCTTGACGAGGGGCAGCGGCGTCGCCTCGTACCGCCTTGCCGTCGACCGCCACCACGCCTTCCATGCCCTTTGCAAAGGCTTCGGTAAAGCGGCTTCGAAGGCAACCTGATTGAGGCAGCGGAAAACGGTGGAGAAGGTGCCATGGCCGGCGATGCCATAGGGCAGCGGCACGATCGTCTTGAGCCACTTCTTTTTGGAAACGCCGAATCGGCCATGTCGGCGCAGCTTTCGGCGCCGCAAACGATCGCGGCAATGGCAATGAACAGGATCGACATCAGCGGATGACGTGTGTTGCGCCCCGAGGGTCGGGCAGATCTTTAAAACAGGTGGCAAATCGATTCATCCGTACCTCCAAATTATCGGAGAGTTCTTGAGTCGATTTGCCTCAGCAAAACAACTCCTTACCATCCATATGCGATTCTCCTGCCTGGTGAAGCTGTCTCGTCTGGCCGTCACTTCAATCGCCCGCAACCGGCGCCTTAAGGTAGTCGAGAAACGTCCGGAGAGCGGACGGCACCTGTCGATGCGAAACGTAGTATGCATGAAAACCCGGCCCGGTAGAGGTCCAGTCCGGCAGCACGACTTCGAGTGAACCGGCCGCAAGTTTGTCCTCGACCCGGGCCTGCAGGCAATAAAAGAGACCGCCTCCCTCCTCCGCCATGCGGATAGATAGTTCCGAATCTCCGAGCGTGAGAAGTCCCGGAACGTCGAGAGAAACCATGCGATCGCCGTCGCCAAGTTCCCATTTGCAGAGGTGATCCGTACCGGTTCGGATCCGGATGCACTCGTGCGTCAAGAGATCTTCCGGCCGCGCGGGCCGCCCTCGTTCGTTGAGATAGGCCGGAGAACCGACTACGATCCATTCGAGTTCGGATGTCAGACGCGACGCGATCATCCCCTCGGGAACCGTTCCCCCATAACGGATGCCCGCGTCAAAACCTTCGGCGACCATATCGATGAAGCGATCCTCGACGCTGACTTCGACCTCGACATCTGGGTAGCTCTTGCGAAAACTGTGCAGTCGAGGAGCGATCAGCAGCTCGGCGGCGTCACGCAGGGTGGTCACTCTCACTCTGCCCGTAGGCCCGCTCCTGAAACTGTCTAGGAGATCCATCGCAGCTTGAATGCCGAGGAAACGGGGCTCCAGTTCGGCAAGCAGCACTTCGCCGGCGGCGGTGAGACTGATGCTCCTGCTTGTCCGATGAAACAGACGGACGCCCAGACGGGCCTCCAAACCCCTGATCGAGTGGCTGAGGGCAGACCCGGAAACGCCGCGAAGCGCGGCGGCCTTTCGGAACCCCCCCGCACGCGCGATCGCGACGAAAGTTTCAAGGTCGGCCAGATCGGCCCGCGTTGATACCATGAGTTATGGATACTCGCACTTGTACTGAAAAAGATCGCCCTTGCCGGCGCCGACCTTGCTTCAGGCCGGCCGGCACCTTCAATCCTTATTTAACTGGCCCTGTATTTGGTATGTGATGGCCGAGGAAGCAGTCAAAAATTTGACCTAGTGATCCATGTTGGATCCTGCGAAGGACGGCGGAGATGGCCCGGTCGCTGAAAAACGAAAACGTCCGGGATTAGATCGTCATGCAATGAAGATCTTCGTGTCCACAGCCACGAGAGACGGCACCGGTTGGTTCCGCGAGGCGGTCTAACAGTCCCGGAGGTTCTAGTTCTGAGCTCTCGAAAACGCGGGCTACCAGTCCTGCCGGGTTGGATGGACGAAATGTCGTTGATCGTGATCTCCGGGGGCTGGTCTAGTGCATAGACCACGGCTTCAGCCACCGACGACGGCGGAATACCCTGCTTGTTGAGCTCTCCGGCGATCTTTCTGCCCGTCTCGTCATGAACCTTGTCGGCCCAGCCGGTATCGATCACGCCAGGGCTGATCATAGACACTTGGATCCCGCTACCCACGCCCACCTCCTTCCTGAGGCTTTCGGTAATACCGCGTATGAAGAACTTCGTGGCTCCGTAAACCCCTGCCGCCTCGCCGACATGAACGCCGGCGATAGAGCTCATATTCAGGATGCGGCCGGACCGGCGCTCCAACATCGACGGCAGCACCGCGGCGATCGCATGCAGATAGCCACGCAGGTTGGTATCGATCATCTTGTTCCAATCGCCGACGGCGGCATCCTTCCAATAGGAAAAGAGCATGAGGCCGGCATTGTTGACCAATATATCGACCGGGCCGTACGTCGTTGTGGCGAACGCGACGAGGGCCTTGGTACTCTCAAAATCCGTGGCATCAGCAACCTTGTAGCTGGCAATACCTCCCGAACCGGTGATGTCTTCGACGATCTGACTGAGGCGTTCCTCATTGCGGCCGGCAAGGACGACGCGCGCACCTTTTTCCGCCAATCCTCTGGCGGTCGCCGCTCCAATGCCCGAGGAAGCCCCTGTGACGATGGCGACCTTGTTTTTCAGATGTGACATGACGTGCTCCTTCACTGCGGTTGGGTCAATTCGGCTTGCCGCGCGGCTTTGACGGGCTCGGGGGTCGTCCGGTTTTCCAACACCTGCCGCTTGGTTTTCTGATCTCCGCCGACGATATGGTCGATGCCGTTCATGAGGGCCTCGAAGCCCTGCTTGGCGACGAGCGTCTTGTCGTTTTTTTGTTGGCCACCGAGCTTCGTACCGCCCATTCCAGCGTTCGCGTGGAAGTCGCTGTTGGTGGCGCCCGGAAGGAGTGCCGTCACCGTGACCCCGGTCGAGCGCAACTCCTCGCGCAGAGATTCCGCGACCATGTAACCGAATGCCTTCGACGGGCCGTAAACGGTTTCGTATGGCGTGGGCAGGGTCGCCGAAACCGAGGAGGTGATGAGAATCCTGCCGCGGCCGTTCTTGACCATATGTTGGACGACGCGTTTGGCCATATGGACGGTCCCGGTTACATTGATCGCAAGCAGGCGAAGCTCATCCTCGAGATCGTTATCGACAAAGGCGCCGCCAATACCGATACCGACGTTCAGAGCCGCGGCTTCCAAGGGGCGCCCCAGCCCCTGCGTAAAGGTCCAGAACCTCTCGACGCCATCGTACGTCGAGGCATCCGCTTTGAACGGATATGCTTCGGCATCAAGGCTTCGTAGCGCATCGGCGGCCTCGTTCACCTTGTCGCTTGAGCCTGAAATGGCGACATCGAATCCATTCTTGGCGAATTGTTTGGCAAGCTCGAAGCCTATTCCAGATGAGCCGCCCGTGATCATTGCGAGTGGTTTATTCCCTGTCATGATTTCACTCCTTTGGTTTGGTCAGCACCACGATCGTCTCGAGGCGCTGGTGACCAAATGCCCGTGGAGCCGATTGGTTACATGAGCAAAATTGATCGGGGCGGCGAGTGAAAATCATCCACCGATCTGGCAGGGACCAGGAGTGCGTTACCTTTTTGGTCCCGTCCGCGGTCGAACTGGCCAGGCATTCCCTACGTCACGAAGGCCCTTGAGTGAACACGGCTCATCGGTGCGTGCGATCCCGCTCACTTCAAGTAGCCGTCGCGCTACCCTATTCTTATAGTGCGATCGAACGGTCGTTCGCAGCCCGCGGATATGATCCGACGACCCAAGCGCCCGAGTAGCGTTGATGGACTTCTCTGCGCTGGTGCCATCGGCCGGCACGCTTCTCGGAGAAAAATTCCACGGCGACGGCTTGTCCGGCACACCTTCCAGCGGTGACGGTCCAATGACGGGAAAGACAAAAAATGAGCGAGAGAATGAACAGCGTCGTTGCTCCTGGCCGCGTTGCGGTCATCACGGGAGCTGCGAAGGGCATCGGCTTGGCAATCGCGAGGGCTCTCGCGGCCCGCGGCATGAAGCTCGCGCTGCTGGATCTCGACGCCGACGCACTTGAGGATGTTACTTCGACACTCGACACGGACATCCTGATCGTGAGCGGCGACGTATCAGATTTGTCGGCACTGACCAGGTTGCGGGACGAAACGATTTCGCGGTTTGGCGACGTGGCCGTCCTAGTAAACAACGCGGGCATAACGCAAGGAGCCGGCCCTTGGGACAATCCTGCAAAGTGGCGACGCCAGATCGATGTAAACTTCGGAGGTGTTCTGGCCGCGCAACACGTCTTCGTGCCCTACATGATCGAAGCCGGTCGCCAGTCGGCCGTTGTCAACCTCGGCTCCAAGGAAGGTATTACGACTCCTCCAGGTAACGCCGCATATTCGGTGGCAAAGGCAGCTGTCAAAGTCCTGACCGAACAGCTGTCGCACGAGCTTCTGAAGGAGACGGGAGGTCGTGTTTCGGCTCATCTCCTCGTCCCTGGCTACACGTGGACACCCATGAACATCGCACTCAAGCCGCAGGGCATTGCGAAACCCGATGAGGCATGGACCGCAGAGCAACTGGTGGAATACTTCCTGGTCCGTCTGCTCGACGAGAATTTTTACATCATCTGTCCGGATAACGCGGTTACGTCTGCGATAGATGCCAGACGGATCCGCTGGGCGGCCGATGACATGATTCTGAACCGACCCGCGCTTTCACGTTGGCACCCCGACTGGATGGATAAATTCGCAGCCTGGTTGAAGGCAGGCCACTGACGGTGGAATGTTTGTAGAGGAGAGTAATCCAATGCCCAGACCCTATGTAATCTGTCACATGATGTCGCCGCTGGATGGCCGATTGATCGTCAATGATTGGGCCGAGGCAACCGGCCATTCGGTCGATGAGCTCGTGAAGATCTATGACGGCCTGCATGAGAAGATCGGTGCCGACGCCTGGCTTTCGGGAAGAGCGACGGGAGAAGAGTTCGCGGACGCCGTCGACCGCCCCTATCAAGCAACCGGCACAGCCGCGCGACCGATCCATATCGCCAACCCGGACGCCGGCGAGTTCGCTGTCATCGTGGATAAGGACGGTCGGCTACGCTGGGACAAGAGCGACATTGAGGGAGCTCACCTTGTGGTCCTGACAGGATCTGACGTGGATGATGCTTACCTGGCGGGCCTCACCCAGGCTGGCGTTTCCTATATCGTCTCGGAGAAAGATGGCGTCGATCTGAAAAACGCGCTTGACCTTCTTGGAACCGAGTTCGGTGTGAAGCGCTTGATGCTGGAAGGCGGGGCGCAAACCAATGGCCATTTCTTGAAGGCGGGTCTTGTTGACGAGGTCAGCCTGGTCATCTTCCCTGCGATCGGAGGCAAGTCGAATACACCGGCCATATTCGAGGGCGGCGAGGATGGGCTTGCCGGCAGGGCGAGGCTCACGTTTATCAGCGCCGAAGCCGCTGGCCTCGGCTCCGTGCATCTGAGATATCGCGTTGGACGTCCATAAGAGACGTCCGTAGGAGAAGATTGTGGAAGGGCTCCCTCCTGCCGTCGTCGAAATGATCGTCGAGGAGCAGGGCGCGATACTCCTGAGCAAGCAACCTTGTTTCGAGATCATCGCGCAGCGCAGAGAGCCGGAAGAACTGGCGTAGTCTGCCCGTGGTGTCTCTCCGATTAGGCGGTGTGATGAACGGTATGTGACGCCGACATTAATGCCCGCGGCGGTGACCGCGATATGAGCGTCAAGGCGTTGCTCGAGTGCAGCTCGACAAACAAACAAGGTGAGACGCGTATTGCCGCACGTAACGATGCTCCCCACAAAAATGTCGGGCCTACTACACCTGCTGTCAGGTTTGTCAGGTGCGCGCCATGGTGCTGTTCCGCCCGACTTCCTACCGCGCTCTCGTGGAAGTCCTTGAAGCATAGGCACAAGATTCCTTCTGAGGCTCGATCCGGCCAGAGTGGCATGAGTCTTGAAACTTTCTCGTCGCGCGGCGGCAGCTGTCTTCTCCCGAGAAAGCGCGCGAGTCAAAGTCGAATTGCAGGTGAACGCATGGTGACGCAGTAGAACTTTGTGGATGCGGTTCGACCCGGGGAGAACAAAACTCCGGGCAGAGGTTTGGGAGGGTTGTTTGTCTGTGTCTGACAAAATTGCGATCTTCGGTATGGCGAGCGTTTTTTCGGTCACCCATGCGCTATTCGCAGTCGCTCAAGAGGCCAGGGCCGTGACTAACCCCCTGGCCTATATGCTGCAACCTATCACAAAATCCCAGGGGATGCTGAAAACCTTCGAACAAAGCCGGGAGACATTTCCGGGCGAGGTTCTGCTCGATATGAACGCTACCTATCTCGACCGACAGATCTACAATCCGGCCACGGCGCGCTACGACCACGTTAAACTGCGCGGCTATCAAGACGCCCGCCAGACCGGCTTATCCGGTGCCGACACGCCATTGGTTGGACCGACCATCGATCTACGGCCCGGTCAGACGGTGCGGGTAACGCTTCACAACCTGTTCCCTCAGGATTCCACCTGCGGCATCGGCGGTGGCAGTGCCAATACCCCCCATTGCTTCAACGGTACCAACCTGCATTCGCACGGTCTCTGGGTAAATCCGTCTGGCAATGGCGATAATGTGCTGATCTCAATCCGTCCCGGCGTTTCGTTCCAATATGAATACAACATCGCCGTTGAGCATCCCGCCGGCACCTTCTGGTATCACCCACACCTACACGGATCAACCGCATTGCAGGTGTCGAGTGGCATGTCCGGGGCGTTGATCATCCGTGGCGATCGCATGCCGACACCGACCGAGACTGGCGATATCGACCGCCTATTGAAGCAGCCGGGCGGCTCCGATATCGCCGAACGGGTTTTGGTGCTACAGCAGATTCAATATGCTTGCACCGATAACAATGGCGACATCACTTATGATTGCCAGCCAGGACAGGTGGGCGGCATCGAAAGCTACGATCAGTTCGGACCTGGCAGTTGGCCGGCTTCGGGCCGCTTCACCAGCGTCAACGGCCAGGTGCTTGGTCAGTTGGCATTAGCGGAGGCTGGCTCGGTCGAGCGGTGGCGGATGATACACGCCGGGGTTCGCGACACCATCAATTTCGAAATCCGGCGCAAGACCGGGACGACCGCGTTCCGCACGCTTGCGGCAGCGGACACCGACAGATGGATCGATCAGAATTGCGGCAAGGATACTATTCCGTATGGGGTGGTGGCCCAGGACGGGCTGACAATGGCGCAGGTGCAGATGCGGCAGCAAGCGATCCTGCAACCGGGCTACCGCGTTGACGCGCTGGTGGTGTTGCCAGGAGCGGGTGACTACTGCATCATCGATGGCGCCGCACCGGCAGCGGCCAGCGTCAACCAGGAGGCTCCAAGCCGACGGCTTCTCGGCATAGTCACTGCAGTAGGCGGCCATGCCGTCAATGGCGAGATCGGCACCTATCTGCAGGATTGGCTGATTTCGGCGGCTGAGCGCACGATGTCACAGAATGTCGCCGGCAAGGTTATCGATGACCTCAAGAACGAGATGTCGCTCTCAAGCTTTATTCCCCATCCGGACATCGACGCGGGCGAGGTCACCGGCGAGCAGCAACTGGTGTTTAACATCGATGTGAAACAGCCGGGTGCCACCTTCTTCGAGGTTGACGGCAAACCTTATGATCCCAACCGCATCGACCGGACGTTGCCGCTGAGCGGAGTCGACGAATGGACGCTCCGCTCGGATTTCGTCAGCCACCCATTCCATATCCATGTCAATCCGTTTCAGATCATCAAAATTGTCGATGCGGCCGGCAACGATGTCAGCGCGCTTGGCGCCGATGACGACGGCGATCCGCAATATCCAGGCTTGAAAAATGTCTGGAAGGACACGCTGTGGATCAAGAATCCCGGCACCGATCCGTCGGCGCGCTACACGATCACCGTGCGGACGCACTACCAGCGCTATATCGGCGAGTTCGTTCTGCATTGCCACATCCTCGATCATGAGGACCAGGGCATGATGCAGAACATCAGGATCACCCTGCCGGACGGCCAGGGTGGCACCGTTTCCGGCCATCATTAGGGCGTCGATCGCCATTGGGAGGAACTATGAGCTTCACTGGCACTTGGAGTTATCGCAGCCTGATCAACAATCCCGATTTATCGGTTGATTTCAATGCACTGGAATTTGGCCAGGGAACGCTGGTGCTGACCGAGTTGGCTCGGCGCAAGGTCGGCGGAACCATTGGTGGGCCCGGGTGGTCGCTGGAATTGACCGGTACGGTGCGTCCGGGAGACCCTGTCGAGCTGCAATTCACTGGAAAGGGCGATGTGGCCGGCGAGACCTGGATCTACAGCTATCGCGGCTACATCGTGCCGAACTGGCCGAATGGCGTCGATCAAAGGGACGCCATTGTCGGTAGCATCGTCCGCGACGTCCCGCATTCGCATGGGGTCGCCGCAGCCGGCTACGTTGCCTCCTGGTATGCCGTGCGACAGTGATGCTCCAGCATTTGCCGCAGCTCGAAGACATTCGGATCAACATTCACCGGCCAGGGTCTGGGTCGACGGACCGATGCCTCACATTTGAACCGCGTGCTCTGGCGGTTCAGCGGGATGTGCTGCCCGAACTTGTCGAACACGATCGTCGCCAGCAACTGAGGGCCGATGAAGCCGCGCGGGCGTCGCATGGAACGGTGCGGGAGCCTGACTGATCGCCTCGCAATCGCGGCAGGTAAATTTCTCGCGCACCGTCTCGATCACCTTGAATCGGCGCGGGATATCCTCCAGCGTTTCCGTCACGTCCTCGCCCAGCTTCGACAGCCGCGAGCCGCCACAGCAGGCACATGCCGTCGGCGCTTCGATGACGATGCGTGCGCGCTCGACGTCTTTGGGCCACGCCTTGCGCACTGGACGCTTGCGGGCGAAGGCGCGCACGGACTGCGTTCTGGCCGCGGCCTCTTGGACGCTCAGTTCGTCCTCGGCGGCCTACGCCACGAGCTCTTCGAGCTGCAAATTCCAACTGATCGATCAGCCGCTGCGTGCGCTCGCGGCGCGGCCCGTGCTTCTCGCGCTCCAGCTTGCCGATCAGCAACTGCAAATGCACGTTGAGCGCCTCAATGTTCGACAGCCGCGCCTTCGCGTTGGCCGCTTCCGCCTCAGCTTGCAGCCGCGCAGCAGGTTCGGCCAGCAGCGCCGGATGAGCGCTGGCAAGGTCCGATGGCAGGGTAAGCGGCGGCAATGTCATAACGACATTGAATCAGATTTCTCAACAATCTCAATGTAAAAATTCAGTCAAACCCGGCTGGGGCGCCAGGTTTCCTGCCGTGCGCGCCAGTCAATTCCCTCCAGCGACAACGGATGTTGATGCCCCTCCTGGTGAGGCTGAATGATTCTCAGATCGAGTTGATGAATGGTACGGTTGCGAAGGTCGCGAACCGCGTTGACGACCGCCGGGGAATTTTGGAACAAATATGCTCCGGTTGATTGCTGGTCGATGAGCAGGCGCTTCCGCCTGATTTGAACGTAAATCCAATTGACGGGAATATCGAGCCTGGCGGCAAGTTGTACGGCGCTGAGCAAACTAGGTTCGTGTGTCCATCTGTTGCGCTGTGCCTTTACCTAGATGCCCGCTGCAAGGCGGAGGCGTTGCACAGTGATTGGCAAAACCTTCTCCTCACAATTGGGCGAATGGTGTCCTTTGCGCGTCAGTATTTCAGGCTTCGACATATCCCTGTGTCGCAGACACGGGTATCAGCAAGGTCGATCCACCACGATGTTCAACCTCATACGACGGCGCGAAGTTGCCGCCTCTACGTCCCACCTCACGGATCACATTAAAGGAGCGTCCAAATAACGGATGGCTCGGATCCAGCACCTCGATCTTGTCCGGTGATGATTCGTCAGACTCACAAGCAGGGATATTTCTGTAGACCTTCGAGCAGATAACCGAGCTGCGCCGGTGTGATCACCACCGTGCCGTCAGCGGCTGACGGCCAGATGAAGCGGCCGCGCTCCAGCTTCTTCGTGAACAGACAAGCGCCCTGGCCGTCACGCTAGATAAACCTTCCTCGCTCCAATTTTTTCGTGAACAGGCAGGCCCCCTGGCCATCGTGCCAAACGACCTTGATCAGATCGCCGCGTTTGCCCCAAGGCGGCGCATCCTCGGATGCTTACTTTTGTCCGGAAAGCTTGCCGTTTTGGCCGCATTGAACTCATCAAATAAGGATTTGCGCCGCGCGGACGAGCACGCGGCGCTTTTATTCGGCAGGGAAAGCAGCTTCGTCTAAGCCTTTGGCCATATTCGATGAATTCTTGCTCCACAATCTCTGACGGGCCAGCGCCGGCAGGGCAGAGGAGATTAATCCTTCAAGAGGCTTTTGTTCTCAGTCGTCGGCACGTACTGGAAAGTGTCTTGTCCTTGCTCAATGGCCGGACCGGAGCCGCCTTCGTAAGCGAGGTTCCAGCTCGTGACTATCTCAGTGTTGTTGCCGTTGACCTGTGCGTAGCCGGTCCATCCGGTTGCGGAATTGCAGTTCTCCGTCGAATTGTTCCAGCCGACCGAAAATGCGATGAACGTCCCGTTTACCCTTCCTGTTAGCGGATAGGGCGAGTTCTGGCATCCGGTGCCCTGGGCTCTGTTTACATATTGGCCGGAGACGTTTCCGAACGAGTCGACTTGAATGATCATCGTCGAGCCGGACTGGTTCTGCCAACTGCTGGAAGCCGATGCGATGCTTGAAAAATCCTTGAAGTTGCTTGCATCGAAAGCAAGAGCTGAGGTTGCTACAGCAAACACAAGTGCTGCAACTGCATTAGTACGGATCATGGTTTTTCCTCCTGATGTGCGCCGACCGTCGGCGATCGTACCGAAGGTTGCATATAAACTCGTAATAATCAATCAATCCGAGTAGCAATTTCCCGGGTTGAGAAAACCGAAAGACGGGCCGCGCGTTGCGTGGCGCGGCCCGAGAACGAGCATCAGGAGTGAAGACTTACACGATGCAAATTACGAACGGGATAGCGCAACGCTAATATCTTGACCATCATTGGAACGGACAAACTGCATGGCCGCAACCCCGAGAGCTACCTCACGGACGTCCTAACCCAGATCAAAGATTAACCGGTAGATAGGCTTGAAGACCTGTTGCCGTGGAATATGCTTCCGACGGTCTCCACTGCGCAAAAGGCCGCCTGATGGCTCGTTCGATGCATATCTGCACGATCGAAGACGTGGCCACCATGACCGGCGAGAACCTCGAACTGCTCAGAGAGATCGTATCCATCCGAGCAGGGCCGCGGGATTTTGGGCGCCGCGCGTAGTAACTTCGGTTCATGGAGATCGGATCGAACTGCACGGAGATCGGGTGAGAATCGGCGCCGACGGTACGCCATCACATGACCGCGACAGACCCGATCATCCGCCAACACTTGCCGATCGTGCATGAGGCGATGCATCACGTCACCCATATGACCGTGCGCAACCGCGGCACCTTCGGCGGCAGCGTCGCGCATGCGGATCCAGCGACCGAGATGCCGATGATGACACGGTTCCTCGGTGGGACGGTCATCGCCTCCTCTCAGCGCGGCAGACGCGAAATACCTGCAGCCGATTTTTTTGTCGGATCGCTGGTCAACTCGTTGGAACCGGACGAGTTTGTAATTCGCGTCGAGCTCGACGCGATGAGACCGGATGCCGGATGGGGATTTGAGGAGTTTGCAAAACGCCACGGGGACTTCGCACTCGCTTGCTTTGCGACGACGCTGCATTGTGTAGATGGCAGGGCGTCTGACGTTCGCGTTGGCATGATGGGCGTTGGTGAAACCCCGCTGCGGCTTGAAGAGATCGAGGGCATCATCGAGGGGACGGATGTTTCCGAGCCGGTTCTCGATACGGTGGCGGATCGCCTGGCTGGAATCCTCACGCCCAACACGGATATCCATGCCTCTGCAGATTACCGCAGGCATCTCTCAGGCGTCCTTGCCAAACGGGCCCTTCGCGCCGCCTGGAGCCGCGCGAACCACGAAAGGCTTCAAGCAAGATGAGTGAGAAGACGATCACCGTCAGCGTCAACGAAGCGTATATGACGCGCACGATCGAAGCACGAACGCTGCTGAGCCACTTCCTGCGCCAGGATCCTTTGCCTGACCGGAACCCATGTCGGGTGCGAACATGGCGTTTGCGGTGCCTGCACCGTCATTCTCGATGGAAGGAGCGCACGCTCCTGTCTGATGCTTGCAGTGCAGGCAGACGGGAGCGAAATCGAAACCATGGCCAGGGAAGCGTCGATACTCGGACGAATCCAAGAAGCGTTCCGCCAGCATCATGGCCTGCAATGCGAATTTGTAGGCCCAGTTTCATCGTTGGCGATCATCGACCTTCTTCGCCACCATCCGCTGGAAACCGATGATAAGATCAGGGAAGCGCTCTCAGGAAACATCTGTCGTTGTACGGGCTATGAAAACATCGTCAACGCCGTCCGCGAACTGGCTAGCAAGAGAGGACCTTTAAGATGAAGATGCATTTTCTCGAGGCCGGCCGGCTTCGTATGCGCCGGTCCATTTACGTCCCTGGGGCGCTGAAGGAAGAAGCGATTGAATTGCCGGTTCACGCCACCCTGATGCGCCATCCCCAAGGCAACGCGCTGTTCGATAGCGGATGCAATCCAGAGGCCGCCATCGATCCAGGCGCGCGATGGGGTGGGTTAAGCAAGGTTATGACCCCGATCTTTTCGCCAGAGCGGACGGTCGTTCATCAGTTGAAGACTCTTGCTCTCGATCCCGAGGACATAGATGTTGTGATCTGTTCACATCTGCATCCCGATCATTGCGGCTGCAACGCGTACTTTCGGCGCGCAACGATCCTCTGCCACGAAGCGGAGGCGCAGGCCGCCACGGCAAGCGGTGCAGAAAATCAAGGCTATCTTCGAGGAGAATGGGACCAGCCCCAGGGTTTCCAGACCTTCAATGCCGAGCATGACGTCTTTGGCGACGGGCGCATCGTCTTGCTGCCCATGCCGGGTCATACCCCCGGAATGACCGTCGCCCGTGTCGAGCTGGAAAAAGATGGTTCATTTATACTCGCTTCAGATGCTGCCCCGCTCCAGGCGAGCGTCGACACCGGTATCGCTCCGAGAAATACTTGGAACATCGAACTCGCCGCAGAGGCACTCGCTCGCCTGAAAGCTCTTCGGGAGCGGGGAGCTTCTATCATTTTCGGCCACGACGACGCGCAATGGCAAGAGTTGCGAAAGGGTGTGGAGTTCTACGAATGAGCCAGCAGGACCATTCCGTCGAGCTGCGGCCCAAACTTGTCGGCAAGCGGGACAAGCGCACCGAAGATCCACGTCTGCTGACGGGTGTTGGTCAGTATGTCGATACATGGCGCCGCGGTATGTTGCATATCGCATTGCGACGCTCCGACCAGCCACATGCCCGAATCCTGAACATCGATGTCGGCGATGCGTTCTCGGTGCCCGGCGTCGTCGCGATCTATGACGCGAGCGACCTGGAAGGAGAGATCAAACCTGCCATACCGACCTCGCGTATGCCTGGTTATTACGCCACCCCCATATGGCCACTTGCACGCGGGAAAAGGTGGCCGTTCTACTGGATCGTGTCCCAGTACGTGGCGTAGGTGACGGTAGGGAGTAAAGCCGAGCGCCCGCGCGTTTCATTGCGCTGTAGCGGGTGATCGGCTTTGCGGGCGGCCATCCTCATCAGCGGCTGGAGATAGATCAGATAACCGCCCACGGTGACAAGGATGCCGATCTGGAGTAGCGGCTCGGAGATGCTGGTCCCAACGAAACTGCCCACCGGTTCCGCTTCCGCAAAGATGATCGACAGCTCAACCCCCTCGAGCGTGGATTCCGATGGCGGCGTCTCGGCCCGATGCAGAACGCGCGCCCCGAGCCAAAGCGTGCTTTTTTCGCCCACCCAGCTTCTTTAGAGGTTGGAGGTGAATTTTATCGCGCCCTTCAACACTGCGACCGCGAGATAGAGGGATACGAGAAAGAGAAGAGACCGGTATGACGCTTGCTCGGTCGCCTCATTGACGATCCGGCGCTGGAGTTCGAGAGGCGCCGCGCCGATAACGAAAAGAGCCAGGGACAGCCCTGCGACCAACGCCTGATGACGCCTTCCCATCAGCCAGATGAAGCCGAATAGTTCGGAGAGCATCGAATCCGTCGCGCCTCCGGTCTTTTGCGGGACGCGGCCGGACAATTAAATCCTGGAGGGCCAGATGTTCATCGCGCACTCACGGGTCAGAGAGAGCGCTCGACGCGCCCGGTTCGGGAGTCGTGGGATGGCCTCACCAGTAGGACGCTCACGACCGTCCCCACCATGAGGATCAGGATGATGAGGAGAAGCCTCGACACGACGGCGTCTGCGATGACCCTGACAAACATGACGGAAACTCCAGGGACGATTTCATAGTTTGAGAGAGCTCACCATGCGGTAGCCAGGGTGATGTTGTTTACCACGCCGCCGACGCCGCGGATGCTTTCCGCCGCCACCCTGGCCGCCGAGCATTCCAGCTCCGTCTCGACCTCTCCCCTCAGGGTGACTGCCCCGTTGGAGACGGTCGCATTGACGATGGGGAACCTTATTTCGAACTCGGTTTCCAGGCGGCCACGAACGGCCGTCCCTAGGGCCTCGTCGCCGGAAGCAGTACACTGCCGTCGAACATCGAGAAGCGCTCGCATCAAGTCGTGACGGCTGATTATGCCGGCGAGTCTGCCGTTCGGTGTTTGATGTCGTGGGCCTGCAGGAGTTCTGCGAGCTGGCTCGCGGTTGCGCTCGGGGCGGCGCTGACGACGGGCGTCGACATCACGTCCTTGACGCGCCAGCTTCGGGCCTTCACATAGTCCGCCAGTGCATCTTCGCGGTCGCGCGTATGCGGTACCGCCCGTCTCGCCCAGGATGACGCCACCCGGCGCAGCAGGTCTCCCCGGTGACGATGCCGGTGAGCCGCCCTTCGCCATCGATGACGGGCACCGCGCCGATCTTGCTGGCGTTGACGATCTCGACGGCTTCCCTGACGTTGTGTCCCTCGTCGAGCGTCGTCACGGGGTCGTCATGATGTCTCTAGCAAGCATCGCGCTGTCTCCTTTTCGATCGGACAATTACGGAGCCAACTTGTTGAGCGCATTGACGTGGATCAAGGCAGACACGAAGCCGCGGGAGGCATTCTTCACGCGTCGTCGTCTCTGAAGCCTTCCGACGAAGTGCGGCGTCAGGCTCGCCCGCATTGCAACTTATTGAGGATCGAGGCGTTACGGTTCGGTCTCGTCCTCGCGCGGCGTACCAAATTCTTCCCGCGCCGTCGCAAGGAGTCTTATGCAGCAACCCGTCAAGCTGGTATCCGTCGGCACCGCCGTTCCGCCACATGTCATCGACCAGCGTGACGCGGCGCGAGCCTCGCACACCGCGTTCTCATCGCGATTTGACGATTTCGAAAAGCTGGCAAGGGTGTTCGAAACCTCGGGAATTCGGCGCCGCTATGCCGTCCGGCCGATCGAGTGGTATCTCGAGACGTCGGGATGGCCCGAACGAAACCTCGCTCATATCGAGGGCGCGGGTGCAATGTTCGTCGCCGCCGCCAGCAAAGCTCTCGTGTCGGCGGGCATTGCAGCAGGCGATGTCGACACGATCGTAACCGTCTCCTCGACTGGTATTGCGACACCTAGTCTGGAAGCGAGGGTAAGCCGAGAACTGGGCTTCCGGGACGATGTCGAACGGGTTCCCGTGTTTGGCCTCGGCTGTGCCGGCGGAGTCTCTGGGCTTTCAATCGGGTCACGGCTGGCGGCATCCCGGCCAGGCTCAGTCGTGCTGGTGGTCGCCGTCGAGACCTGCACGTTGGCATTTCGCATGGACAAGCTTACGAAGGCGAACATCGTGGCGACCGCCCTCTTCGGCGACGGGGCCGCCGCCTGCGTGGTGCGTGCTAGTGAGACCGGTCTGGCCGAGGTCGAACTTGCAGGCCAGCATACGTGGCCCGACACGCTAGACATCATGGGATGGAGCGTCGATCCGGAGGGTCTGGGCGTGATCTTCGATCGTGCGATACCACCGTTCGCCGAAACTCATGTGCTGAAGGGCGTAACGTCCATACTCGCCCGATCAGATCTTGCTCCTGCCGACGTTGACCGGTTTGCGTGCCACCCCGGTGGATCAAAGGTTATCACCGCCTTGGAATCGGCGCTTAAACTAAGCCAGGGAACCCTCGACCAGGAACGTGAGGTTCTCTCGGACTATGGGAACATGTCCTCGCCAACCGCGCTGTTCGTACTCGAGAAGCTTCTTGCGCAAGGACTACCCAGGAGAACTGTCCTGACGGCGATGGGACCGGGCTTCACCCTTAGCTGCCTCTCGTTGACGGCTGCAGCATGACCCGGCGATCATTCTCCAGGACGTATTAAGATCGCATCGTTTGCAGAACGAACAGGACTCGAAACAGATAGCTGACGCTGCAAAGGCTGCGATTGCCGTGGGACACCCCAAGTCGAAGGCGAGGTTGCCACCTCGCACTCGAATCCTTTCTCCTGCGTGCCGGCGTAGCTGCGGCAGTATGGCTGGTGGTAGTCGCTACCCAATCCGGTCCTCTGTCGCACTAGGAGGAGCGTGCCCAGCGCCAATTCTGGATTTCCGGCAAGTCTTCTCCACGCTCCCGTACGAACGCCCGGTGCTCGTCGAGCTTTGCATGCAAGGCTGCCGTCACATCTGGCACCTTTTCGGCGAGGCCGGGCACGCGCGCGATCGGTCGCGATGTCTATCTGCGTGTATCTGAACCATGCGATCCAGCCATGGCACTGAATGTGCATCGGCAAACAAAAGCGGATTTACAACCAACGTTGTCAGATACGTCTCCCCCAAGCGGCATTGATGTCTCGGGGCCAGTGTCTCTCGATTACGCCTGTCATCGATCGCCGACCTCGGCAGGCCACAAGGAGTGGGAAACTTTGATCTCCTACGCACTTTGCTCATCGCTTCCCATTCCTAGCTGCATTGAAGCGTGGGGCAGAGTGACTTCAAATAGGCGCTTCAGCGGAGTCCACCGACCGAGGCACTGGATGTTCGCAACCAACTGCCGCTTTTCCGGAAGATGATGAGTTAAGGTGGCAGGAAACGGAATAAGACTGGTTGACGAGAAGCCCGGGAAAAACAACAGAAACTGGTTCGAAAGTTCTTGTTCGTTCATCAGCGCTTTTTGTTGGATTGTGAGAGCACGGATCCTGCCAACTGCTTGGTAGCAGTGCTGTATTTCGTGCTCGATAGAACCTGCGAAGCCTTGTCCTCCATCGCAGCTCCTGTCTGCTTTGAGGTGCCCGCCTGCAAGGGCTCTGTTGCAAGATCGACTCCGACTATGTCCTGATGTACCCGGCGATCCGCCCCGGCAGCTACGTCCTCATTTCCGTGACCGACACCGGCACCGGAATGACGTCCGATGTGATGGAGAGGGCTTTCGACCGTTCTTCACCGCGAAACCGACGGGCTCGGGAACGGGGCTTGGGCTGAGCATGGTCTACGGTTTCGCAAAGCAATCCGCAGGGCACCTGCAGCTCTACAGCGAACTTGGCGAAGGGACGACGGTGCGCCTCTTTCTTCCACGCGCCGACGCCGGAAAGGATTCTCATCCGAACGAGCAGCGGGCTGAGGAAGCCCCGCCTCGGGGCACGGAAACTATCCTGGTGGTCGAGGACGACGCGAGAGTTCGCCGAGTGACGGTCAGCCGCCTGCAGACGCTTGCCTACTTCGTGATCGAAGCTACGAACGGGATCGACGCGTTGAAGGAGCTGGAGGCGGGGCATGACGTAGCGCTCCTGTTCAGTGATGTGGCCATGCCGGGAATGAACGACGACGAACTGGCCCGGAATGTCCGGGAGCGCTGGCCGAGGGTGAAAATTCTCCTGACGTCGGGCTTTTCTGAACCCCATGCCGCGGACAAGGAGATCGAAGCGGGCGCCGGCTGGCTGAAGAAGCCGTACACTGCATCGGAGATGTCGACCCGTCTCAGGCTGCTGCTCGCCGCGAGGCCTAATAGCGATTCTGCTCGACAGCAGGATTTCAATTTAGAAAAATCAAACCCGAACCTCAATCGCGCTGCCGTTGCGGGGACTCATATCTTTCTTCGCGGAAGATCCCAGCCTACGTCGCCACCCAAGGTCGCTCTCCAAGAACATCAATGGTCGCCTTGTGCTCGCGACGGAGGCTCTGCAACGGGTGGTGCGGAATTTCGTTCCGAAGACGAGATCTGCGCGCAAGTCGATCAAGGAAATTGGGCTCTATGCGAAGGGCGCTCAGCGGCGCCCTTGCTGCTGAGTGTGGGCAGAGCAGTAATGTCTAGCCAATCCCGATATTCGATCACCCGACCGTCAGTCGGTCGTCGAGAGTGCTGATCCCTGGAGCGGACCATGCAGCGCGCTCCGCCGCCTGCCGTTCCGACCAGGTCTTCACCTTGCCGGAGAGGATTACCTTTCTGCCTTGGACGTCGATTCTGATTGCATCGGCCTCAAGAGCGGCGTCGCGCTGGAAAGCATCCTCGATGCGTTTCTTGACATCCACCGCCGTAATATGCGGCTTCAGCTCCACTAGGTTGGACACCCCTACTACGCCGGCGAGATCCCGCACGGCGTCGTAGGCCGCGTTCTTTTGATATTGCCACTCGACCTCTCCCCGCAAGGTGATCCACCCTTTGAGGACCCGCACCTGCACCGAATCCTTTGGCACGGAAACGTTCCAGTCGAGCATTTTGACAGCGCGCCGGGCGATGTAGTCGTCGTCTGTTTCCTTCGGCCCGAAAATCCGGACCTCGATATCGGCAGCTATTCCGCGCACGCCCTTGACGCGACTAACCACGCGCTCTGCGGCTTCTTTCTCCGCGTAGGTGCGCACGTGACCAGTCAGTGTGACGATCCCGCTATCGACCGCGACGCCGATATCAGCCGCGTCGATGCTGGGCTCGAATTCCATTTCGTCGAGAATGTTCTGTCTGAGTTGAATGTCGTTCATGACAACCTCCTTCAGGTTTGCGACGTGCCGATCGTGACAGCGCCGCAGATTTTCGTCGTTGATCTTCATCAAGCACGAGAGCGACCTTGGAATTTCAGCGGACAGAACACGGTCTGCGGGCTGCTACTGGGTCTGCACGTCAGCGGCCACGAAGAGGCGGTGGCCGTTCCTCACGACGGTGATGAGAGCACGGGCATGCTCCTTCACGAGTATTGAGAGGAGTTGCCCGACGTCCGTCACCGGCTGCTGGTCGAGAGCGACGATAACGTCGTCCGGCTGCAGGCCGGCCTGTGCCGATGATTGCACTGTGGCGTTATAACATATTGCCAAAGTCTATTTATGGGAACTGCAGTATCGAAGCCAGAAGTGCACCTGTGTTGTGGAGTCGTTAGCGGCCGTAGCCGCGCCATGACCAATTCAAAATCAGCATCGAAGGTCACCATTCCGCCTTTAGCGTCATCACTGGCACAGATATTCCTGATACTCTGTGAAGCACATCTCGCCGCTCAGTTAGAAGCGTATAAGCGGATACGGCGGAATGGCGGGGACTCCATATAGTGCGGGATCAGGCGTTGTTACACACGTGGAACCAGGATGCTGAGCGCGAACGATTCGTACGGCGCGATGAGCCTGCGCCATTAGTGCACGTCGCGCGAGGCCCGCCGCTTTATTTGATATTCAAGAGCAACGGCACCTAAGACTTATGTTCGAAAAGGTAATGACGCTAACGTGATATCGACGATCGACATAAGATGGGATCGCGATGCGCCATCGCGTGCGAGGGTCGACATGCCCTGCGCAACAGCCATGATGAGCCCCGCAAGCGCTACCGGATTTACGTCTGGGCCTATTTCGCCTTTATCTATGGCGTAGGAAATTCGAATCAGTAGCTGTGCCTCAAGATGGCGCCTGATGCCGGCAAGCATCTCCTGCAGATCCATCGAGTCTTGTGAACAGCTTATGACCGACGTTGCCAGCAAGCAGCCCCGAGGGGTTTCCTCTCCGGTAAACTTGGTAGCCGCATTGACAAGCAACTCGTGGACGACCTCCGTGAGCGACTTTCCGTCGCTGACCACGTCCTCAACTGCCGGCCCGCTCGCGAGATAGAGTTCGACAGCCTCCAGAAACAACCGCTTCTTGTCTCCGAAGGCGGTGTAGATGCTCGACGGTTTGACCCCGAGCGCGGCGGTCAATGTGGCGAGAGATGTCCCTTCATAGCCGTACCGCCAGAACAGCACCATCGCCTTTTGGAGAGCAGCATCCCGGTCAAAGGACAGGGGCCGTCCACCCTTCCTAGGCGCATGATAAAGGTCGTCAATCATAGTGATCATTATTAAACTCTTGACGGCTGTGTTCAAGTCCCATAAATGTGTTTCCTAGTGATTGATAGGAAATTAAGATATGCAAAAGCTTACTGGGAAAGTCGCGATCGTGACCGGGTCGTCGAAGGGCATTGGCGCTGGCATTGCTGAGCGCTTGGCTGCGGATGGCGCCTCTGTAATCGTGAACTACGCCCGATCGTCGGACATGGCGCAGGCCGTCGTCGATAGAATTACGGCGGCTGGCGGCTCCGCATTCGCAATCAAAGCCGACATCTCCAACCCGGCCGAAATTTCGTCCCTCGTTCGCGCTACCATCGAGAAGTTCGGAAAGTTGGACATTCTCATCAACAATGCGGCTGTCTATAAAATGGACAGCCTTGAAAGCCTAACCGCTGCGAGCATCGACGAGCACTTTGCTCTTAACGTGCGCGGCCTTCTTCTTATGACGCAGGCCGCGGCTCGCGAATTGGGTGAAGGAGGCGTGATCGTTAATATCAGCTCCGGAATGGCGCAAAGTCCTTATCCTACTGTGCACGCTTACTGCTCAACGAAGGGAGCGGTCAACACGCTCACGCGGTCTCTCGCGCTTGAGCTGGGATCTCGCAAGATTCGGGTAGTAGGGATCGCCCCCGGTTTCACCGCCACGGAAGGCAACGCCGATATCCGAGACGTTGCGTCCGATGGCTACTTGATCGGTAAAACGCCGCTAGGTCGAATAGGCGAGCCTACTGACATCGCCGCAGCAGTCTCCTTCGCGGTATCTAGCGACGCGGATTGGATAACGGGAAGCACGATCGACGTCGCGGGCGGCATGATCTTTTAGATATTACCATCGAGCGACCGCGCAACGGTCGTTCTCAATGCGATCGAATTCTATTATCCTGGGTCAAGGGATAGCACGCAGTTAAACTCATGGGGTCGTCCAATCGCAGCCGGGCGCGTCAATAGTAAGTTGTGTCGAAGCAGCGCTTCCGGGTGCATTGTTGTCATCGCGTTCCATATCGCTCGCCGCATGAAGGAGCTTGCCGGCCCGAGCGAGATCACCTTCACCGTCTTCGACGAGATCGGCTATGCCGAAGCGGCTCCGGCTCAGTGAGCCGGCCGTACACTCATGTATGATCGCCCGGATATGTCCGGGTCGATCTTAGGGACGCTTGAGTTCGCCAGCCGGTGCAAGATTTATGGTGAAAAATACAATAATAATGTGCACCATTGTGGCAACCTGGGGGAACGACATGAGGAAACTTTTAATTGGACTTGCCGCCATCGTCGTGTTGGTCTGCGGTGTAGCTGGGACATATCTTTATCATCTGTTTGAAGAGCGGAGACTCGAAGAGACACTTGCGTTGCAAGAGCGCTCGCTGGCCCTCACCGAAGCCATTCTACAAACCGGGGCCAAGCCAGACGACTGGAGCAACCGCATCTTTCTACCCGAGCGCGCGCTGAGAGGACTTGTAAGCGGGCTCAATGGGATCGAACGCGTCGTTCGCCTCGGCGATAAGGATCCCGAAGGACACTATGATGGCGCAGTCATAGTGCGGGTCGAAGAAGCGGTGCTGAGCACGAACGATGGCTCATTTCATGCCAAATTATCGCTTTCCGCTCATTATCAAGCCGATAAAAAGACGTCTTGGTGGGCAGGAACGACAGCATTTGCTGAACTCGATACCATGCTCCTTCCGCTGCCCGACAAGGACGACAAAGGCCGGAACGCAATCCGCCTTCATCTCGTCCCGTACGCAGTTAAGCCTAAATTCAATTGGGGAAATTTATCATTAAGTTCGGGGGACCTCTTAGCCGAACTAATCGCCGACGGAGCTTTTACGGGTTGGGGCAAGGAACTCGTTATTCCGGGGCCAAGCATTGTGAGTGACTTAGAACTGGACATTGGCAAAGCGAATTCCAGTCACAACAAGTTCGAAGTGAGCGGCGGGTATGATCTTGCGATTAAGATCAATCGCGACAAGCTTCATAGAAGCATTGCAGCCGAAATCCCCGTATCGACGACAAACGGCATTTGGATGCTCGGCGGAAAAACTATCGACGAGGTCTTCTCGCACTTGGCCGAAACAAAAGAAACGACTTCTGAAGCGCTTGAGCGCCGCAGGAAATCGGTTTCCGACCGTCTGCGCCCTTTCCGCGACGATCGCGATCTCGTCTATGTCCGAATCCACAATACTCCGATTTTAGAGATGGCTTCAGAGCTCCGTCAGGCAACGACGGGCTCGATCAGCAGTTCCAATGCGAGCGGAGAGATCGCTCACCCAGCCTTGCTGAAGGACGACCTCTTAGGTGAGGTCAGCCTTGTCGTCACGCCACGTGGGCCGTCATTTCTCTCCGGATTGTTCGACGTTCAGCCACCAGACATCAAGTGGGTGCCTGGGGTTGGCCTTCAAACCGCACTTCGAGTAGATGCAAGCCTGAAAGTGGAACTGCACACCCACACGAATGCCGCCTTTGTTGGAGGAGGTTTTGGCAATGATATCGATCTTCACGCCAAAACGTCACTCGATCTTCCAGTCTCGATAAAAGTGGCGAAGCAAACGGTCGCCGCCGGCTCGGCGATTGTTCTGATACCCGAGCTTGCCTGCCGACGTATAACCATTGGCGTTACCCCGAGCGCGCCTAGCGACATCGCGGCGAATGCGTGGCTTACCATTCATCAGTTGAGGATTGACGTTGAGCGCAACATCGGCGGCGGGAAACAAGCGCCTTCAATTTTGATCTCCAGCCTCCCGACATTCTACCCCTTCGGCAAAAACGAGGAGCCAAGGCCCGACGAACGCGAGTATACGAACTTCGGTCGCAGAGGTGTTGAGGTCGCATGGGATCCGAAGGACGTCGTGGTGGGGGCGGATTATCTTGAGCTCTCCGCAGGTTACTCGATAGTTCCAAAAACGGGTGATGCGGGTCCGGTTTCGAAGGAACAGTTTGACGCTTTCAAGACAGCCCTTAACGAAGCCGTTCCCGCTATTGCCTGCGAGCCCGATGACAACTTCATTCTTAAGTCTTGGAATGTCACGCTACTAGATAAGAACTTGCTTGCCAAAGCAATCATGGACGCCGTTCGGGCGGGGCAGCATGTGGCGGAGGAAACGAAAAAAGAATTGACCAAGCTCTACGAGCGGCCTTTCGACTCCCTCAAAGATCTTCCTGACAACGCCTGGCGGGAGGGGACGAAAGGCGTTCAGGGCGCAGTCGACAACGCCAAAGCTGCAGCAGATGCCGCCGCGAAGGCTGCCGCCGATCTCGCGAAGGGGATCGCCGATGCCGCTCAGAAAGCAAAGGATGATCTTGAGCGTTCCGATCTTAACCCTGGGAATTGGCATTGGTGACACTATCAGTTCCGCGAAACTTCGACCAAGTTCTCTTTGTCTGAACGCCGATGTAACTGCACCACCCGAAGAGAGCGAAATAGACGTATATTTGTATCGGTTGATAGATCCACGGCATATTCCCGGTGACGTCTCCGATACAAAACATGCTCGGTGATCCGGAAGCATACCTAAGAGCCCGTCTCGAAAGGGTTGAGTAGCTGGCGCGGTCGTGATTCCGAATTGGGTGTCGAAGCCTAATCGGAGAGACCTGATGTGGACGCCAGCTACCCGTCGCCAGCATAACCGAGAAAGCCTGCGTTATGAAACCGATCTGACGGATCGCGAGTGGAATTTGATTGCGCCGATGATGCCGGCTGCGGCGAAGACGGGACGTCCGCGCGGATGGCCGCTGCGCGAGATCATGAATGCAATCTTCTATGTCATGCGCGGCGGCATCGGCTGGCGGCTTCTGCCGTCCGACTTTCCGCCGAGAAGCACGGTGTTCCGGTGGTTCTGCCGGTTCCGCGACGACTGCCTGTTCGAGAAGATCAATCACCAGCTTCTGATGCAGGATCGGCAGCGATGCGGACGCGAGGCCTCGCCCACGGCCTCGGTCATCGACAGCCAGACGGTCAAGACCTGCGAGAGCGGCGGGCCGCGCGGCTATGATGCGGGCAAGAAGATCAAGGGCCGCAAGCGCCATGCACTGGTCGACACCGACGGTCGGGCGCTGGTGCTGTTCCCGCATCCGGCCAATATCCAGGACCGCGACGGAGCGGGCCCGGTGCTGCAAGCCTCGCGGCGGCCATTTCCATTTGTCGGCAAGGTCTTCGCCGATGCAGGCTACCAAGGCCCGCGCGTGGCCGAAGCCACGTCCATTGCAGTCGAAATTGTCAGGCGAAAGCCCGATCAGATCGGCTTCGCCGTGCAGCCGAGGCGATGGGTGGTCGAGCGCTTCTTCGCCTGGATCAGCCGTAACCGCAGGCTATGGAAGGACGCCGAGGCGACCATCGAATCCGCCACCGCTTTCCTCTACGCGGCAGCCGTCATGATCCTCGTCAGACGCATCGCACGCCAATCATGACCAGTTTCGGCACGGACTCTTAGTGGCACGGTTTTTTACCTGCTCAGTGCCGACCATAGCTCTGTCGAGGTTTTTAGACGCAAATGCTCGTCACCCTTGAGATCTCCATGATCTCTTTGAAAAGTACCCGATTGCCCTATCGTCCAAGAGGTCAGCTTCAATATTGAAAGCCGCCGCCACGATGTCGTCCATTTCCTTGGCTCGATCAACCGTTGCGTAACGCGCTTCGAGCCTTTGCTGTTGCAGGTCTATGGTGTCCTTCCAATAGCGGGTGCCTTTTATATCTGCGTGTGTGTCAACGAAGCGGGCAAGGGGTCCCCCGGCCCCCCAGCCAACGAAACCTGGACATGCGCGGCAGAACTCGTAGAGTTTTTCGTCACGAGTCGCGATCCACACATCGTGCTCGATCACTCCAAACATGAACTGCTCTCGTGAATTATTCACGATATCAGCGGCGGAGATCAGTTTTAGGTCATTAGCACCGTTCAGCGCGATACGGTGTAGCTCTTGGACCCGGGTCAAGCCTTTGGCGCCGCCCTTCTTCAGTTTCGTGAAATTGTTCACAGTGGCCGACTTCCGCGTCCTCACAACGTCAGTCATACCCTTTTCAGGAGCGAATACGTATCGCGCGATCGACAATTCCTTCAGGCTGATGAGGTTAAGGACTTCCTCGCAGTAGTCGATGTAGAGCGTGAATTTTTCAAACCCGTCCAACGCTTCCAGGCGATAAATAATGTTTAAGGCCAGCAGTGACGCATAAGAGCAGGCGATGGTCGTCTGACGCTCCGGTGATAGTGCACTGAAGGCCTCGGGCTCAAAACTTTCGCCGGCGAAAGGAACCTTCACTGAGTTAGGGTCATCCCGGAACTTGGGCAGGTAGTCTCTGCAAAACCTTTCGAACGCAGCCTCGACCGGAGCCCGTCGCCCCGGCGGAAGCTCCTGGTAGGCAGCAGCAGGCGATATGAAAACGCCGTATTTTGACGTCGTCTCGATCAACCTTGCCAGATCGACAATGCCTGCGTCTTTCAAGTCCTTATGCCGCTGCGATCCGTTATACGCGATTTCAATCGTCAGCAGGATGTTGGTGTCCACCATCACATTTGTCTGCCTTCGGTTCCGGTAATTCTCGCGGATTAAGCCTTTGTTGATCTTAATTATTTCGGGAGAGCTGGAAGAGGATTTGAAAGTGTGTACGGTCATATTCTCTGTTTCTGCATTGAGCGTCTATTCATTTGCCCGGTCGCCATACATTCGCCACCGCCAATACACCTAAGTAACAACCTTACGTTACTAATTCTCTAGGTTCTTGGGCGACGAGACGAGCTTCGCTCGCAGGTCCGGACTAATCATCACAGTGCCTGAACACTGCGCGACGTTCTCAGCGAGAGCGTCGCATTGCGGGAGCCTAAATTCTCATTCCGTTCGCCCTTAGCGTATGCTTCGCACGCCTCTTGTTCCCCCAATAAACGACGAGTTTGGTGAGTGGTACACGACGCTGATCGAGGCCGTTCAGGACGATATTGTAAGGGCAGTCGGGGCTTCTAGAAGCCAAACGGCAGCAACTTCCTTTCCCTCCCCTTCTCATCCGACACCTTGCACAACAGAATGGCCCAGAAGGCCGTGCCCGCAAGATGAAGCGACAAAGACAATTCTCGAAGACTTGGCGCTACACGAGCTGCGCGTGGCCCGAAAAAACTCAGCAGGATCTGGCACGCGCACTCTATGTGAAGCAGCCGGCTGTCGCAAAGCTGGAGCAGCGTGGCGATATCTATGTCAGCAGCCTGCGACGCTATATGGAGGCTTTGGGCGGCACGTTCGAGATCACCGCGAAATTCCCCGACGCCTCGGTCAACATCTAGATTTTCAGCGAAGTGGCCACTGAGAAGTAACATCGCTTTGAACCAATAGCGCCTCCGACCAGACATTTACCCAGATCGCTCAATGAAAATTCCGGCTCTTCACCTTCAGCGTATCGATATGAAGATCGGGTGTGAACATGTCCCGCGGAACGACCGGCTTTAGCCGATCACGTGAATCCGGCCCACCCCCATGGGCAAACTCGTCGCCTCTCCCGGTCGGCAGCCTGAACTCCGTATCTCGATCGGCAAGGCCAACCAGATCGGCTGAGAGATCGAAGAGTTGCTGGGCGACGAGATGGACCACCTCCCCTTCTCGCTGGATCCGCCCGTTGATCGCCATCATTGAGGATCCCAGTACGATACGCCGACGCTTCTCGAATAGCGACGGCCACACAACGACGTTGGCCGGACCCGTCTCGTCCTCGATGGTGATGAACATCACACCCTTGGCCGATCCCGGCTTCTGCCGCACCAGCACGAGTCCAGCGGTGTAAACCCATCGGCCATCCCGAGCATTCATCGCCTCGGCACAGGTGATGATATTGCGTACCGACAGGCCCTTGCGCAGAAAGGCGACCGGATGCTGGCGCAAAGTCAGCCCGATGTGGCTGTAGTCCTCGATCACGTTGTGGCCGTCGTTCATCTGCCGAAGTGCCACCTCCGGCTCCTGTTGCTCGGCAATTGCTGTTGCCTCACGTTCGGCGGCGGCGGCAAACAGGGGTAACGGCTCGTCGCGCAGCGCCTTGATCGCCCAAAGCGCATCGCGTCGTTCGAGTTTCAGCGATGGCAGAAAGGCGTCGGCCTCCGCGAGTTGAACAAGCGCTTCGGTCGGCACGCTAGACCGGCGCCACATGTCATCGACTGAGGCGAACGGGTTGTTCATGCGCGCTGCAACGATCCGTGCGGCGTCCGCGACAGCCAGCCCTTTCACCTGCCGAAACCCGAGGCGCACAGCATGACGATCGCTGCCTCCAATCCTTTCCAGCGTGCAGTCCCATCGCGAGCGGTTGACGCAGACCGGCCGCACCTCGACGCCATGCTTGATCGCGTCCCCGACGATCTGGGCCGGAGCATAAAATCCCATTGGCTGGCTGTTGAGAAGGGCTGCACAAAAGACGTCGGGGCAATGGCACTTGATGTAGTTCGAAGCGTAGGCAATCAACGCAAAGGAGGCCGCATGACTTTCCGGAAAGCCGTATGAGCCAAAGCCCTCCAACTGCGAAAAGGTCTTTTCGGCGAACTCGGCCGAATATCCGTTCTTGACCATGCCTGACACCAGCTTGTCCTTGAAGCGCGAGACGCCGCCGGTGAACTTGAAGGTCGCCATGGATTTGCGCAGCTGGTCGGCCTCACCACCGGTAAAGCCGGCACAGACCATGGCGACGCGCATCGCTGACTCTTGAAACAGCGGCACGCCAAGTGTCTTGCCGAGCACCGCCTCCAACTCGGGTGTCGGATACTCGACGGGCTCCTTGCCTTCGCGACGACGGAGATAGGGATGCACCATGTCGCCCTGGATTGGGCCCGGCCGCACGATCGCCACCTGAACAACGAGATCGTAGAACGTGCGCGGTTTTAACCGCGGCAGCATCGCCATCTGCGCACGGCTTTCGATCTGGAAGGTGCCGAGCGTGTCAGCCTTGCGGATCATTGCATAGGTCGCCGCATCCTCTTGGCTGATTTTCGAGAGATCAAGATCCTGCCCTTTGTGCTCGCGGATGAGATCAAAAGCCTTGGCCATGCAGGTGAGCATCCCGAGCGCCAAGACATCCACCTTCATGAACTTCAGAGCCTCGACATCGTCCTTGTCCCATTCGATGATCTGCCGGTCTTTCATCGTCGCCGGCTCGATCGGTACAAGATCGTCCAGCCGGTCATGGGTGAGGACAAAGCCGCCGGGGTGCTGGCCGAGATGACGCGGCGCGCCCATCAGCTGCTGTGCCAGTTTCAGGGTGAGCGCTAAGCGCCGGTCGTCCGGGTTGAGATTGAGTTCCCTGATGTTTCGGTCGGGAATTTCTTCCGACCAGGACCACATGCCTGACGACAGCGCCTTGATGACATCTTCAGGCAGGCCAAGCGCCTTGCCGACATCGCGGATTGCGCCCTTGGCCCGGTATCGGGTGACGGTCGCACAAAGTGCCGCCTTCTCCTTGGTATAAGTCTTGTAGATCCACTGGATGACCTCCTCGCGCCGTTCGTGCTCGAAGTCGACATCGATATCCGGCGGCTCGTCGCGTTCCTGGCTGACGAAACGCTCGAAGAGGAGATCATTGGTCGAGGGGTCGATCGATGTGATGCCGAGAATATAGCAGACGGCGCTGTTGGCCGCCGATCCCCTGCCCTGACAGAGAATGCCCTGGCTTCTGGCAAAGCGCACGATCGAAAACACCGTCAGGAAGTACGGCGCGTATTTCATGGTGCGGATGAGATCGAGCTCGTGGCGTACGGTCTTCAACACGTCCGGCGGCAGACCTTCCGGGTACCGGTCCGGCGCACATTCCCAGACATAATGCTCGAGAGACGCCTGGGCGTCCTTGCCCGGAACGATGGCTTCCTCCGGGTACTGGTAGGTCAGCTCCTCAAGCGAGAACTTGCAGCGATGCACGATTTCCAGGGTTCGCGCGAGTGCTTGCGCGTAGCGCGGAAACAGGCGTGCCATTTCCTCCGGTGGCTTGAGGTAGCGGTCGGCGTGGCGTTCGCGCTCGAAACCGACATCGTCGATCGTGGTGTTGTGCCGGATACAGGTAACGATGTCCTGCAATTGCCGCCGGCCCGGCTCATGAAACAGCACATCATTGGTGACGACGGTTCTGACCTTGAACCGAGCCGCCATGTTGGAAATCTCATGCAGCCGCAACTGGTCGTTCGGTCGCCGACGCAGACAGAGAGAGACGTAAGCGCGATCACCAAACAGCTCAGCCATTTTTCGAAGCTGGATCGCGCAAAGATCATCCGGCAGATCCGGCACCAAAATGCCGATCATCCCCTCGGAGTAAGCGACGATATCGTCCCAGTGCAGGATGCAGTTGTTCTTGCCGCCGCGCGATTTGCCCAGCGTGATGAGGCGCGTCAGGCGCGAATAGGCGGATCGGTCCATCGGATAGACCAGCACAGACATCCCATCCGCGAGATCGAGCCGACAGCCGACGACCAGGCGCAGACCCGTGGCGCGAGATGCTTCCAGGGCGCGGACGATCCCGGCCAGCGAATTGCGATCGACGACGCCGAGTGCTTCGATGCCGAGCTGTTTCGCCGTCTCGAACAATTCCTGTGCAGAGGAGGCGCCGCGCAGAAAGGAAAAGTGGGTCGTGACCTGCAGCTCGGCGTAGCTCATGCGAAGATCCCGTGGCAGAACCAGCGATGGGACCCGGTCTCGGGATCCACTCCGTCGCCGGAGCGGAACACCCACAGGCGCTCGCCTGCCTCGTCCTCGATGAGAAAGTAGTCCCGCACCGCCTCCATCTCGGCGTCACGCTGCCACCACTCCCCGAAGATGCGTTCCGGGCCGTCGGCGCGTTTGACCTTACGGCGCTTGCCGCGCCAGACGATGGAAACAGGCGGCCGGTCCGGCATCAGCGCAATCGCCTCGATCAGTTCGGGTCGTGGCAAAAGCCGGACTGGACGGCGCCAATGGCTCACCCAGGCAACAGGGATCGGTTCAGCAACGGGACTGATCCGCCGGACGGAACGTTCCGGCACATCGGATGCAACCGGCGCGACGCGATAGACCCGCTGGCCCCGATTTCCATAGATATCGATGAGCGGTGTCACATCGGTGATGTCATCCTCGACCAGAGCAGAGACTTTCTGCGCCTCCTCCAATGGCTCTACCATGACGGCGACAAGGGTGAGCCTCTCGATCCCGAAACCCGGCTCGATCTTTTCCGTCCGGTCCCGAAACAGTTTCGTCAGCCAGGCAACGTCGCGGGCAGGTTTGGCAGTGCCTGCGCGAATGGCTTGTCTGGTGCCGTCGACCTTCTCGACGATCAGGTCGGCGCGGCGCACCCCAAGGCCGCGCTTCTGAAGCTCATCGACCAGTTGGACGACGAGGCGGCCGACATATTTGTTGATCGTTTCGGCAGCGCCAATTGGTTCAGCGAAGGCTTTCGAGACTTCGACCAGCTCAGGCGTCCGGATTGGCTTGATCGGCTCGGCGATGCGACAGAGCATCTGGTCGAGACGGCGCCCAACCTCCGGCCCAAAGCGCAACGTCAGCGGCGCGCGCGGGGTATTGGCAAGCTCCCCGATCGTCTGAAATCCGAGAATGCGGAGATCGCTGACAATCGTTGCCGGCAGGCGCAGGAGCGATATAGGCAGCTTTTCGACGGCCCGCACTGTCTCACCCGGCGGAATGACAATCGTCTCGCGCTTGATTGCGCGGGCGCAGGCATGGGCTGCACCCCAGCTGTCGGCGACCGCCACGCGGGCAGTCAGCTTCCTGCCCAGAAACTGGTTGGCGATCTTTGTCACCATTGGCAGCTCGCCGCCCTGCAGGTGGTCGGCGCCTTCGGTGTCCATCACGATGCCGTCGATCCCGTCAATCGCGACGATCGGCGAATAGATTGTTAGTGCCCACAGTGTGATGCGTTCGAGGGCTACCCGATCGGCTTCGATATCCGCGTCGACCATCATCAGGCCATGAAACAGCGACTGCGCCTTTGCCGCCGGCATGCCGACATGCACGCCTGCCACCCGGGCAGCCGGGTCGGCAGCCGAAACCCATCGCTTCGACCCGCTTCTTGCGATCACGGCAATTGGCTGTTCAGGCGAAATGGAGGGATCCGCCCGCCGAATACGATCCGTCGGCAGATCCGGAAGATAGATCGAGACGACCCTTGTCATCACACGCCCTCACGAGAAACTCAGCACACTCACCCGCTTTCACGCGCATCAATTCAAGAAACCATTGAGGCCTGCCCACCCCCGGTACCGGCAGCTCTTCCGATGGCATCACACTGACCCGCCATCTGGTTGTTGACGCCGTCGGCTGGCCAAAATCATTCGCCTCGGTCTGCCGTCGCCATCGCCGGACGGCAAGAGCCATCGTCCCGGTTCGCTCGGCGGCTAGCTGCAATCGGCGGGAACTGACCATCGGCAGGCGGACAAGTTCGCCGACGACCGCTCCGAGACCGCCGAACGACAGTCCCTCCTCCATATTGGCCAGAACATCCTCTTCCCTGTCGGACTCGACAAAAATCACCCGGTCGGGATGGAGGCCCACCTGGGCAAGCGCCGGAAAGAATAGATCCGGTCGGGTCAAACACCAAACGACGGGGCCTTTGGTTCGCGCGGCAATGCCGGCCACACAGAGTGCCGCCGCCGCGCCATCAACAGTACCGGAACCGCCGCCCGCGAACTCATGCAGCGCTCCATGGGCGAGACCACCGCCCGGCAGGACCGCATCGATCTCCGACAGACCGAAGGGCAGACAGCCGGCACGTCTGGCCTGCGCACCCTCCATTGATGCGATGCGCTCGCGCAGATTGGCGATCACATCGGAAACCTCCTCAGGGGCCCTCGTGGCACGGGCAGCATTCATCGTTCACGGCTCCCTTCAAGGTCGCGTTGGCGGGATCGACATCATGTCGGGCGGGCGATATGTTCACTATCTGTTCTTGTGCCAGCAAAGAGTCAAGACACATTGAGCGTAGGAATATTCGCCTAGCATTAGCGATCTTGAAGATTGCGAACGGAATCAATCGCGTAAGGCCGAAAAGAATTTTTGGCGCAGTTTCCGGGCGTTTGGGCCCTGCCGGTGGATAGCGGGGAAAGAAGTCAGTTCGTCGCAATGTTCTTAAGCTTTTTGTGCTGCACTTCAGCCATGACAAAGCCTCCCAGGTCAAACCCACCTAGAACAAAGCCGCTTCTTCGTGACGGCGAAGCTCCGATCCGCTCGAAGCCACGCAGGAAACGCAATCCGGCACAGCCACAGCTGCTTTTCGATCCCATGCCCGATCGGGTTGAGCCAGCGCTGGCTGAGCTGAAGGCACATCCGCCAAAAGGTGATCAGTGGAGCTGGGAGCTGAAATGGGACGGCTATCGCCTGGCGGTCCATATCGAGCCGCAAGGTGTGCGCATCCTTACACGTGGTGGCCATGATTGGACGCATCGCTTTCCTGATATAGCAGAGGCCGCTCGGGCGCTCGGGCCGGCGACGATGATCATCGATGGCGAGGCGGTGGTGCTTGACCAAGAAGGGCGACCGGATTTTGAGCTGCTGCAGCAATCGCTCGGCGCTTCTGGAAAGGCCGCTGGCAACCGCGCCTCGGACGCCATTCTCTACGCCTTCGATCTAATTTATCTCGACGGCCATGATCTGCGCGGGATCGAATACCGCTCGCGCCGGCATCTTCTTGAGGATACGCTCACCGAGAAAGATGGCGCCATCCGTCTTTCGGAGACGTTCGACGCGGATCCCGCTGTCCTGCTTGAGAACGTTTGCCGCCTTGGTCTCGAAGGCATCGTCGGCAAGAACCTCGATCAGCCCTATCGCTCCGGCCGCACCGGCGACTGGGTGAAGGTCAAATGCGTTGAGAGCGAAGCCTTCATGATCGTCGGCTATGAGCCATCCACGGCGTCGCTTGGCGGCTTCGGGTCTCTCGTGCTTGCCGCCTACCGCGACCATGATCTTGTTCATGTTGGGAGCGTCGGCACGGGCTTCAAGCAAGCCGAGATGGATAGGCTGCGCAAGACGCTCGACAATCTGCGCTGGAAGCAAAAGCAGCCACCTGTGTCCTTCGCCGGGAAAGCTGACATCGTCTGGGTCGCGCCGACCTTGATCGCCGAGATCGAGTTTCGGGCCTGGACCGGAGACGGCAAACTGCGGCATCCATCCTACAAGGGCTTGCGGGAACGTCAGGACAATGCCGACGTCTTCACGCTCGACTAGCGAAATCGGTATCGTCCGTTAGATTGTCTTCCACGACCTTGCGAACGTGGATGGCGTTGGATGTGCAATCTCTACCGGATGGAAGACAAGGACTGGGTCGCGAAGTGGGCCCAGGATGCCGAAAGCCTGATCAATCTGATGCCGGCCTATCAGATGAACCCCGACCAGATGGGGCCGGTCGTCCGCAACACGGCTGACGGAAGAAAGCAGCTCGTGCATGCGCGCTGGGGCCTGCCATCGCCGATTTTCGTGCAAAAGAAGGCTGCGGAAGCTCGGGCGGAGAAACTGAGAGCCAAGGGTCAGGCAGTCGAAATGGACGAGCTCATCCGCATGGAACCGGACCGGGGCGTGACCAATGTCCGCAAGCTTAACCTTCCCCACTGGACACGATGGTTTGGCATCGAGCATCGATGCCTGGTCCCGGTCACAAGCTTTGCCGAACCGGATCCGGCAAGCCAGGAAACCGGCGGCAAGGTACCCAATACCTGGTTTGCCCGCGATGAGGCGAAATCGCTGATGTTCTTTGCGGGCATTCATGTGCCGCAGTGGAAAAGCGTGCGGAAGGTCAGGGACGGCCTGACCACTGACGACCTCTATGGGTTTCTCACCACGGATCCCAACGATCTCGTCAAGCCCATCCACGAGAAGGCCATGCCGGTACTGTTGCTGACAAAGGAAGAAACCGACATCTGGATGCGGGCGCCTTGGGACGAGGCAAAGCACCTCGCTCGACCACTACAGAATGATGCGCTCATCATTTCTTCACGCGAACCATACGGATCTACGATCGTGTCGAAATCCGGAGAGCCGGTGGAACAGGGTAGTCTGCTTTGACGCCTGATCTCAGACCACGAATCTGTCGTAAAACGAAAAAGCCTGCAGCGGGAGGAGGTGCGGCAGGCTTTTCGAAAGAATTGAACAACGGCTGGGAGGAGGAGTGCCGCTGTTCCGTCAGACGTCCCTTGGGAGGAGGGGTGGGTCGCCTGAAACACGAAGCCCTGCGGGAGGAGGTGCATTGCTTCGATGCCCTGAGGATACCAGAGGCTTCTTTGATCGCCAGCATTCAGATCGCAATGCAGCCATGCGTATGCTGCATTGCAACATAAATCTTTTGCTTATTTTTCGGCCACTATGATGAAGGCACAGCTTTCTGCGTACTCGGCTCAAAGCCGAGAACGAACTCGATCACCTTGGTGGATGACATTTCGCACGGCTTCAGCAGCGAGCCTGATGCAGCCAATCGATAGAAGTTGAAGCTGATGATATCTGTTCCGCCAAGCTCCTCGCCATAGAGCCAAGTCCGCTTTCCGTCCTCCGACCGCTTGACGGTCACGCCCCATGCTCGACCACCGAAATTCCCGTGAATATAGCCGTCAGATAGTCTGGCAAGCGCGGCTTCAAATGAGGCAGAAACAGCAGACGCTTCTTTGCTGGAGGTCAGGGCGCCAGGCATTCGTCACAAATCCCACAGCCATCGTCATCCATGCTCGATGCCGGGCGCAACTTTCGACAGCAGGGACAGATTGCTGCGTCCGGAGTGCAGGTGTCTTCCCGTTCCGGCGGAAGAATTTCGATGCACACCTTCGACACCATATCGGCCGCGCTTTGATCCATGGCGATGCTCCAATTCAGGCCCATACCAGAGATAGTGAGCATCGACGCCTGCACAAGCCGGCAGGTTGCTGCCAGGAGCGTGCCGATCCCAGCCATATCGTCGAGCGACCTTCTTGACGATCTCCTTGCGACCTTGTTCATTCCTGTCATGTTCAAGCCCGCAAACGCCGTGCAGATCAAAGTTTCCATCGACGAGATCCAGCCGCAAGTCTGGCGTCGGTTAGTCCTGCCCATCGACTGGAATCTTCAGCACCTGCATCTCGGAATTCAGGCTGCCTTCAACTGGTGGAACTATCATCTCTACGAGTTTCGGATTGGTGGTCTACGCTATGGTGATATCGAGGTCCTCACAGAGGACGCGACCGACGACGATCCTCGCGTCTTCGATCAGACAGAGGTTCGCTTGCTGGACTTTGAAGAAGGTTCTGTCTTCAGCTATAACTATGATTTCGGGGATGGCTGGCGGCACACCGTTGCGGTCGAGGAATTCCTGACACTCGCGCCTTCGCCAAAACAGGGAAGCTGCATTGCTGGCGAAAGGGCGCGGCCACCCGAAGATGTTGGCGGCGTTTCCGGCTATGAGCGCTTCCTGGAGATCATCGCCGACAAGGAAGATCCGGAATATACTGAAACTATCCGGTGGTGCGGCGGCTACTTCGATCCGGAATGGCTCGATCTTGCGGTGGTGGACAAGGATCTCCGCAACGCTTTGCGCTCGTCAAACGGCGCCTGTACCAACCAAAACCCAAACCCATGTCCACGAAATGAATTGGATGAGGTTCAAGATAGACGCCTTGAAGGGATATGAACCAACGACCCGCCAGAATTTCGGATGCAAGGCGGTAAATAAATCAGCCAGATCAAGCATCTGGTCTGCTATGGGCTGTCCGGAAGGGGACCGCAACCTGTCAGGCCGTTTGTTGGAGTGCAGCGGGTAAAGCAAACGTTCCGCGTTGAGAGCGGCTCGCTCACGCTCCTCAGGGGCCATTTGCGACAACCCTCGATGCTGCGCTAGAGCTTCGCCGAAGCGACCATTCGCATACTTGCTCGCTTTATGATCTTCAGTCGGGCATCAGGAAATAGAATTCCTAGGTGCAAACGGACAACCGGCGCGATAGGTAATGAAGAACAAGACCGTTTATGAGTTCCTGGCCCCATGTCCGATATTTCCAATCTAATCCTGTCCCTGACACCCGAAGATGGCTCCACCATTGGCAACGGGGCGATGCTTGCGCTGCTGCGCGAGCACATGCCGGACCTTGCCGAAGACGACTACATCGCCGCGCGCGATGCGCTGATCGATGAGGGCGTGCTGGGGAGTGGCCAGGGACGTGGCGGGTCGATCTTCCGTGTCACGGATGAACCGGACGATGATAAAGACGACCTAGACGAGGATGAGAGTGACGAGGACGACCAGTTCGAACTGATCCACACCGAAGAGGCCGCCTCGCGTCAGCGAAGGGCCAAGGCCGGGAAGAAGGTCGCGCGCAGGGCGGACGGGCTCGTGGAGGTGCTGTCCTACCGCCACGGCGAGACGCGGGTGAACAACCCCGAGGTCGGGATGGTCCATGCCGGTACAGATCCAGATGGCGACAAGACGGTCTGGGCCTATGACCCGCATCTCGACCCGGTGCTGAATTTTGACTCTGCGCGCGCGGGAATCGAGAAGCTGATCGACGACGCGCTGGCCAGCGAAGATCCCGAGCGGATGGAGGACGCGCTGCGGGAACTGAAGCGGCTGCAGGCGCCCTATTTGAACTGGACTGGCAAGGCAGAGCGATTGAGCTTCGAGGTCGATACCGTCTCGCTCCATGTCCATGAACGGGTGGACCCGGCGACGATCCTCGCCAATGCGGCGAAGCGGCTGAAGGGCAAGGATGCGCCGACCCAGTGGCGGCAGCCGGACCTGTTCGCCGCACCGTTCGAGAACCTGCCGCTGCGCCAAGCACTGGATTTCTATCACCATGAAAAGGGCTGGTCGAACCGGCTGGTGGCGGGCGACAGCCTTCTGGTCATGAACTCGCTTCTGGCCAAGGAGAGCATGCGCGGCAAGGTGCAGATGATCTACATCGATCCGCCCTATGGCATCAAATACGGATCAAACTTCCAGCCCTTCACGAACAAAAGAAAGCTGTCAGACTCGGATAAAGATGAGGACCTCAACCAAGAACCCGAGATGATCAAGGCCTTTCGGGACACGTGGGAACTCGGCATCCATTCATACCTCACCTATTTGCGTGACCGCTTAATATTGGCAAGAGAGCTGCTGAACGATAGTGGAGCAGTCTTCGTGCAGATATCTGATGAGAATGTACATTTGGTCAGGGGAGTGCTTGACGAAATATTCGGCGTTACAAATTTTGTCTCGCAGATATCATTCTCGAAAACAGGATCTGTGACTGGCAGCCACCTCGGAAAGGTTTGCGACATCCTGTTGTTTTACGCGAAGAACAAAGATCGCCTGAAGTACCGAACTCTCTATGAAAAAAAGCCGGATATGGATGGCGACTATTCTGAAGACCCGCTGAAATCGGATGGCTTCAGAAGTACGACCACCTGCCCATACAATTTCATGGGAAAGAGCTGGCCGTGCGGCGCGAATGAACATTGGAAGGTGCCGATCGAAGGACTTGATCGCGCGGCTAAAGCTGGGCGGATAGTTCCGAAAACTACGTCGCTTCGTTTGAAGAAATTTGCGACTGATTTCGAATACAAGGTGTTTCACTCAGTTTGGCTTGGGTTTGGTGGCGCATCCAACATGCAATACGTCGTCGAAACCAACACCCGCATTGTAGAGCGCTGCATATTGATGACGACAGATCCAGGTGATCTAGTGTTAGATATTACCTGCGGCTCCGGAACTACGGCGTTTACAGCTGAAAAATGGGGGCGCCGCTGGATCACTTGCGATACCTCACGTATTGCCATCACGCTCGCAAAGCAGCGGCTGATGACTGCCAGCTTTGACTACTACATTCTAAAATACCCGCACGAAGGATTGAAGGGCGGATTTGATCATGAAACTGCAAAGCGCATTAGCCTGGGGTCGATTGGCAGCAATACGGATATCGACAAGATATTTGATGAAGACCATCCCAAAATCGCCGCGGCGCTGGCCGATCTGATCAGTGCGCTGGCCGCCACTCCACCAAAGCCACTCAAGCCCAGCCAAGGCGTGCGCAAGGGTGAGCCAGTAGACTTCGCCAAAGGTGACACCCTGCACGAATGGGAAGTGCCGTTAGACTGGCCCGACGCATGGCCCGATACAGCCCGTGCGCCCTTCGAAAGCTTCCACAAAGCCCGGCAGGCGATGCTGCGCCGCATGGACCAGAGCATAAGTGACCACGCCGAGCAGGAAACGCTTTACGACAAGCCGCGCATCGACAAATCCAAATTGCGCATCTGCGGGCCATTCTCAGTCGAGGCGGTGCCGGCGCCTACCGTCCTGTCGCTGGACGACAGCTTGCCCCCACAAGAGGCCGACGAAACCGTCGCCCGCTCCGGCGAGACGTCGCGCCAAGCGCTCTGGCGCGACGAACTGCTGAAGACCGGCGTGCGTGGCAAGGGCGGCGCCATGCTCCGCTTCGCCGAATTCGAGACGCTGCCGGGGCTGAAACACATACACGCCAGCGGATTGCTGGCCGAGACGGGCGAACGCGTCGTCGTCAGCTTCGGCCCCGAGCACGCGGCGCTGGAGCAGCGGCAGGTGGAACTGGCGCTGACCGAAGCCGAGACCCTGCGCCCGTCGCCGAAATTCATCCTATTCTGCGCCTTCACCTTTGACCCTGAGGCTGCGAAAGACATCGCCGAGGTGAACTGGCCGGGCGTAACGCTGCTCAAGGCGCAGATGAACACCGACCTTTTGACCGAAGACTTGAAGAAGGGCCGCAGTTCCAACCAGTCCTTCTGGCTGATGGGCCAGCCCGATGTGGACCTGCGCAAGCGCAAGGACGGGCTGTGGGAGGTTCAGGTCAACGGTTTCGACTATTTCGATCCGCGCAAGGGCGATCTGGTCTCGGGCGGCACCAAGCAGATCGCCATGTGGTCGCTTGACGTGGATTACGACAACCGATCCTTGATGCCGCATCAGGTGTTCTTCCCGATAGCGGATGCGAAGGGCGGCTGGAACCGCCTGCGCAAAACCGTGAGGGCAGAGCTGGACGAAGACCTGCTGGAGCAGTTCCACGGCACCGTCTCGCTGCCCTTCGAAGCGGGCGAGAACCGACGCATCGCGGTCAAGATCGTGGACGACCGCGGGATCGAGTCGCTCAAGATCATGTCGCTGGAGGGATAAGCCCATGTCCCTCATCATCAATTCGCCCTTCGTTTGCCCGGCGCAGCATTGGGTCGAGGCCAAGGGCGGCAAGCTGGAGATCAAGCCCGAGCGGCGGCCGGCAAGCTACGAGGTCTTTGACGCGCGCAACAACACCAAACGCACAGAGGTGCTGGATCTGGTGAACACGATCCGCATCCGCGTGGATCAGTGGCGCGAAGACGGCTGGCCCGGCGTGACCATCGTCACCCGCAAGCTGTTGGAGCACTGGCACGACCACGAAGCGCGACAGCATCCGTTCTATTTCTGCCAGCTTGAGGCCATCGAGACGCTGATCTGGTGGGTCGAGGGTGCGGCAGGCTACAAGCAGGGCATCGCGATCCCCGGCGATGGCGGAGTATGGGAGCGTCTCTGCAACAAGATGGCGACGGGCGCGGGAAAGACCACGGTGATGGCGATGATCATCACCTGGCAGGTGCTGAACGCGCTGACCTATCCGAAGCGGAACAAGGATTTCAGCCGTGCGGTGTTCATCGTGGCGCCCGGCCTAACCGTGAAGGAACGGCTGCAGGTGCTATTGCCCAGCGAGGGCAGCTATTACGACGAGTTCAACCTGTGCCCGTCCGAGGCCCTGCGCCAGAAACTGAACCAGGCGGAGGTGATGATCGAGAACTGGCACACGCTAATGCCGCTGAAGGAAGCGGACCGCTCGGTGGTGAAGAAGGGGCGCGAATCCGACGAAGCCTTCACACGGCGCGTGCTGGGCAAGCTGGCGGCGCACAAGGACATCATCGTCATCAACGACGAGGCACACCACGCCTATCGCAAGCCGCCCGAGGTGAAGATCAGCAAGAAGCATGCCGAGGAGCATGGCATCGACCTCGACGAGGCAACGCGCTGGATCGAGGGGCTCGACCGCATCCACAAGACCCGGCGCATCCAGCGCTGCTTCGACCTGTCGGCAACGCCCTTCGCGCCGACGGGTAAGAAGAGCACCGATACTGCGCTGTTCGACTGGATCATCTCGGATTTCGGCCTAAACGACGCGATCGAGGCCGGGCTGGTGAAGACCCCGCGCGTGGTGGTCAGGGACGATGCGGTTCCGGATGCTAAGACGCTGCGCTCGAAACTCTACCACATTTACCGCGACCCGACCGTTTCCGAAGATCTGAACCGCAAGGCCGAAGCGCATGAAGCGCTGCCGAAGCTGGTCCAGGACGCCTATACGCTGCTCGGCGCCGACTGGCGGGAAACTCGGGCGCAATGGCAGGAGGCCGGGCATCATTCCCCGCCGGTCATGCTGACGGTCTGCAACCGCACCGAAACCGCAGCCCGCATCGAGACCTATTTCAACAAGGGCGATGCGCACTGGCCGGAATTGCACGCACCGACCCGAACGCTCCGGGTCGATTCCAAGGTGCTGGAGAAGGCTGAGATCGGCGAGACCGCGACCTCCGACAAGGATTACGAGGCGCGGCTGAAGGCAATCATCGACGCTGCGACCATCCCCGAGACCCGCCGCCAGCAGTTCCGCGCCCTGAAGAAGGAAGAACTGCTGCGTGAGATCGTGGACAACGTCGGAAAGCGGGATGGGGCCGGACAGGATCTGCAGAACGTCATATCGGTTGCGATGCTGTCGGAGGGATGGGACGCCAAGAACGTCACGCACATCATGGGTCTCCGGGCCTTCACCTCGCAGCTGCTCTGCGAACAGGTCGTCGGGCGCGGATTGCGTCGGGTGTCCTATGACACGGACGAGAATGGCCTGTTCCTGCCCGAATACGTCAACGTTTTCGGTGTGCCGCTTTCCATTTCGGAAACAGGCGAAGGCGGGGAAGCTCCACCGCCTCCGAAACCGACCACTCAGATCGAAGTCCTGCCCGAGCGGGCCCACCTGGAACTTCGCTGGCCGAACGTGCTGCGGGTTGAAACGGTCGTGAGACCACAACTTGCCATGGACTGGGGCAAGGTAACACCGCTCGTGCTCGACCCTGCCAGCACGCCAATCAGCGCGGAATTGGCCCCCGCGCTCGGCGGCGCGACCGACATGGGCAAGGTGACAGCCATCGACCTCGAGAAACTGCCTGACGGCTTTCGTCTGCAACGTCTCGTCTTTCAGGCAGCACGGAAGGCCTTCGCCGAACTCAGCCACGGTTTTTCGGGTAACTACGAGTATCTCGCAGCGCAGCTGGTCAAGATCGTTGAGGCGTTCCTCAACTCCGACCGCCTCGACATCCCGTCGCTGTTCCACTCCGACCCGCTTCGGCGGCGGATTCTGATCGCACTCAACATCGACCTCGTCGTTCAGCATGTGCTGAGCAACGTGACAGAGCAGAACACGGAACGTCTGACGCCGGTGTTCGACGAGGAAAACCCGATCGGCGCCACCGGCCAGATGCGGACCTGGTACACCACCAAGCCGTGCTTTCCGACAACCAAGTCGCATATCAGCCACCTGGTTGGGGATTCATCCTGGGAGGGACATGCAGCGAACATCTTCGAGAAGCGCGACGACGTCATCGCTTATGCCAAGAACGATCATCTCGGCTTCCAGATCTACTACATGTGGGCGGGTTCGCGGCGACGCTATGTTCCGGACTTCCTTGTGCGCCTCACAGGTGGGACGATGCTGGCGCTGGAAGTCAAGGGCACTGACAGCCCTCAGGACAAGGCAAAAAGGCTCGCGCTCGACGAGTGGATCGGGGCAATCAATGCTTCAGGTGGCTTCGGTCGCTGGGATTGGGACGTAGCGTTCGCGCCCCATCAGATTGAGGACATTATCCGTAGGACAGCGGGCCATCGGTTTGCCGCACATTCCCTAGTCAGGCTGCGGCGTGCTTTCACGGCCGCGAGAATCGATATTCCCGCAGGCACAGAAGGAGTCATCGTCGATAGCTATCCGTCGCGAGATGCATACGAGGTTGAGGTTTCGCTTGCCCCGGCTTTGACAGTAACGGTCTTCGGGAGTGATCTGGAGCCGATCGATGCATGACACCCCGCCTTGGCAGCCATTGGGCGAGCAATCGTGGATTGAGAACCCCCAAGACCTTCGCATTGCCGACAATAAGGTCGCTGACTACCTTCTCAACAACAACCATTCAATAGGAGCAGCGAAGGCCAAATTTTTTGAAGGCGTTGGCCACAAACGTGAAGACATTGAGTCATTTAAGGAAACGATGCGAGAGCACGCTGCTTGCAATCCTGTCGCTTCAGTAGAGAAACATGCCTTCGGAATGAAGCTAGTCGTTGACTGCTTTGTCGGGATGCCGAATGGCCGCAGTTATTGCATTAGGACGGTTTGGAATGATCACGGAGACGGCCTACCACCTATTTTGATTACCGCGCATCCAATCGATTTAGCCTAAGCAGGCGCTATTTCGGGACGAGGAATCAAACCAACATCCACGCTGGGTGACTCGAATGAGTGCGCAATGGAGACCAATGACTAGGCGGGACCTCAAGGGTTCCATCTGGCTGAACAAACTGCCATTCACTGACGGAAGCATACGGGCGTAATGAACCTATAGAAACAGACAGAGATTACTGAAACGAACGGCTGATCTTGGAATTGGAGACCAGGCACCCTTTGGGCCCGGAGACGGACCAACCGGTCTTGGCGTGACGGTCGAGATCTGCAGATCTCGATAGAGATGCGGCCTGTAATCAAGCAGCCCTAACGATTTCCATACAGAGTCCCACGGAGCGATATTCAACCCGGACGTTTTTGACGGGCCGGCCCGCACTGCAGGTGGGGCTCGAAGCGCTTTATCGCATGTGGTTACCTGCGCTGGCTCAGCACCTTAGTCGTGTCAGGTAGTCCGCGCATAACCCTTCGTGCAGCCGCTGGTACTCCTTGTCAGTTGCTTGATGCTGAAGGCATTGGGATATCCCAGACGACCTCCGCCAGTTTACTCAGAAACTCCTGACGCTCTGTGACAGCTACCGCATTCCAAGTTTGCCAGCTTTCAAGCTTGCGCACGGTTGCCGTAATCCTGTCGTCCTTGCCCACCTCGTGCGCTGCAGCATCCGCCTGACACTTCGTTAGCAGAAATTTCGACTGCTCATACGCTACGATTTTTCCGGAATACCGGCCGTTCTGAAGCGCCCTGTTGATCGCTTTCTCGATGAGTAACAGGTTGCCGAGACACTGGCGAATATGAATATCGGCGGCACCCTCGCCAAACTCTTCCATAGCCTCGAAAGAAGCATTCGATGCCAAGATGTGCTCAATGTCGTTGCCGCCGGCCGTGTAGTCGGACAGGCGGTCGCGCGATGCACTCGAGCCGTATGCCTGCAGGTCGATATACTGCGTGAGCTTTGCCAGTAGATAGCGGAGACGGAAGCCGCGGAGCTGCCAGGTCTTCAAACCAAGCAACGTCCTCCGGAATTCAAGGGCCAGCGTTTGACGCTCGGCACGCAAGGTTTTCTCCAAAAACAGTTCAAGCTGCGCATCAGAGATTTTGTTGAGCTGATGCGCAGCTTCGATAATACGTCTCTCATACTCTTTACCTGACGTGCCGGTCAGTAGCCAAACGAACATGGTTTTCTCCAGATCGTCGGCAAGTTTGCTGAAATTCGCAGGGGACAGGGAGCGACCAGCAAGCAGGAGAATAAAGTGCTGCTTTATGGACTTTCCTCCGAGCAGACGGGTGTTGATGATTCCTGCCTCTTCTTCGCCAGCGACGTTCTGTCCCTTCGCGAAGTGAGCATACGCCTTGGCAGCGTCAAGCAGCTTTCCGGCAAAAGCGAGCGGTTTTTTTTCGTGATTGGTTTGCTCCGCGTTCTTCCGAAACCAATCGTAGATCGCGTCTTCACGAAGCCTTCCGTCTACGTCATGCGCCGCAAGCAGATAGTACCTCAAGAACCGTAGCGGCTTTTCGTTCGCCTGATAGATAGCATCGGTGAGCTGTTTCCACACAGCTTTCAGCTTGCTAAACTCCTCACCTTTTGCGTTCATGAAAAGGAGGTTCTTGAGCAAGTCCATGGCGTCGAGGCCGACGCCACGATCATTGATCGTCTCAAATATTTTCAACGCCACGGCTACGGTCGGAGTTTCGATCCGGATGATCTTCACCTTGTTGGTGAAGTAGCCGTAGAAACGGCGTACTTCGGCTGGATCGTTTTTAAGCGTGGTCTCAATAAATTCCTTGATTGTCAGATATGCATTGTAGAGATTTCGGATTGACCTCGTTCCATCGCTGGGGGCGTCGGTGCCTGCACCTTCCGCATACCTTCTTAGGACGTCGCCCGCATCTTCGTATTGAAGGTCGAGCCTTAGACTTTGCGTTGTCTCGCCCTGCCAGTTGGTGGAGCTGTAAATTATCTGTCCGGGAAGTTCCTCTGGAACATCTGCCTTTAAAGCGACCAGCTTATCGCGGAGCGCGCATAATGTGAGATAGGCGGTTGTAGTTCGCTGCTGACCGTCGATGAGGTCGAAAACATCGCCGGCCTCGCGACAAACAACAACGGTCCCGATGAAATACTCAGGCGCGTCGTTCTTACTGGCATTCTGGTACTCGCTGTAGATGTCGCTCAGAAATTGTTCGACCTCTTCGCCACCCTCACCGCGAGGGTCCGTCTCACCCCAAACGTACTCCCGCTGATAATCGGGAACGCGGTAAAAGTCTTGGAAAAGAGATTTAATGTTTCGGTCTTGCGGATCGATCTGTTTGTTCATGCATAAAGCCCCGTGTGATAATCTGCTTGTTCCCTTTCAGGACAAGATTAGTCAACTCCCCTACGCGTTAGCGCGCCCAGGCATTTCAAAAGCCCTTGGACGCAGAGTCACCGTGAATCAATGTGCCGACTAGCTCGGCCGGTGTTCCGGGTTGAGGGTGGAACCACAACTCTATGGGAGTGATCGGCCCGTTGACTTTTGTGACAATCTCGATCGCTTGGGTGATCAGACGTTCTGGAAGTTCGCCATAGAACAGGTAAATAGCGCGATGGTAGCCTACGAGGCGACAGTATTCAGATAGCGTTAGAATATCCTTACATATGCCGCCAAGCCGCGCAGAACCAGGTTTCACCTCAATGATGGCATGATTGTTGTCCATCGATCCGGGGATGTGAACAAGCAGATCCGGCGACGCGAGACGGGCGCCGGTTGCCTTGATCAGAGCGTGTCCTTGTTTGTCTACTTCACCGTTCAACACGAACGCAGTGTCCGACGGCCAGATCTGCCGAAGTTGGTGATATAATTCATAGCAATATACGCGTTCGCGAAATTTGGGATCGCTTCCATGGACTGGTAGATGAAAGTAGAGGCCTCCGATGGAAGCCGTAGCCTGACAAAAAACGTCGTTAAGTTGCTGCACCTTAACCTCAACACTTTCGAGGAGATTGGCCGGCGTTGCGCCGGCGGCCATGGCTTATGTTTCAGGGATCGCGCGTCACTGGAGCCAATCGGAACATTGTGCCAACTACGGGCATATGGATCCAGAGTTCAGAGCAACGCCGTCCGGTGATTGATTCCACCGCACCTGCATAGGCAGCAAGTTGCGGCGCGTGGCCAACGGCTCGTTCTTCCCAAAGCTCGAAACGGCCGGGAAAGCTCTTGTGGTCGATAATAGCGAAATCAATCCCGGTTTCGACCAGCATATCAATACGGCCCTTGAGAAGCTGATCGGCTGCGGGTGACGTGACGGGCACTTCAGCAATGCACCTGGTCACCGGCCATCGGCCGCGGCGCCAGGTTGCTAGTCGGTCACTGGCGATAAGCGCATCATCTGCTTTGAAGCCAATCACGTTCCAACGCGTCAGGATAGACGACGCGTCGGCAAGGCGCTGACTTCGGTCGCGGTCTGGATCATCATAGCCGATGATGGAATGGAGCGCTTCGCCTAGCGCTGCAATGTCGGCGATCCCGTGTATCGGGAGCCTTCCGCCAAGGTCAACCCTTTCGACGACCTTCCAGCTTCCACCTACCGCCTCGCTTGGTTTCAGAAACAAGGGCGGACGGACCTGCGGCTCGGTCGTTCGCGCTCGCACGTAGGTGGGCAGCCTGCCACGCTCCGTCAATTCGCCACTCGTCGCAAGCGCCTTCACATTGACTGTGAAATTCTGGTTCCCAACCCCAAGCTGGTTATCGTCGTTCTGGGGAGGAACGACATGCGCTGCGGCCTCCGGCGCATTGAGCAGGCTCAGCCAATTGAGCGGGCCTTTCGCCGGCGGAGCAAAGATCAGATAGTCGCGGGCTCGCGTGGCGCCAACATAGAGAAGCCTGGTGTCTTCCTCGACAGCGCGTTGCAAAGCACGCCGCCCCGTCTCTGAGTTCGCTACCTCAACATCGATCGTGCCGCCTTTTCCACTCTGACCATACGGCCACGGCCAGAAGCGAATCCACCGCTCCGCCAGAGGGTTGCGCCAATCAAGCTCGCCGGTCGTCTCGGCGACCGGCTCGAACAGCCGCGCCTTCGATTCCCAGGCAAGTCCGGTCAAGATCGTCATTGGCCATTCAAGGCCTTTCGATCCGTGATAGGTCATGACCTGGATCGCATCACTGGCAAGGCTTGGGGGGCGCTTCGGCTCCGCTCCGTCGAGCGCAAGCAGCAGCCCCTGCAGGGTCGCAGGCGAGCCGGATGCAGCGCACTCTTCCTCATAGGCGCGTGAGAAACCGCGCAACGCCTCGAGGTCGTCGAAGCGCATCGCGGTATCGCCCCAGCTCTCGATATGGCTCAACAGTGCTGGCAACGCGAGTACGGCGTCGACCAGTTCGGCCGGCGTGAAATTGAGCAATTGACCTGCGAGCCTATCAAGCGCATCCGATATCGGCACGGCTGCCCGGAGCGCTGCGTCGGCATCATCAGAGGTAGCAGCCTGCAGCCATGCATTGGAACCGGCATCATCAGCGAAGAAGCGGGCGAGCTCCGCGAGGGCAAGGCGATCCGTCGCGTCAGCCACGCGCCGACAAGCGGCGAGCACGAATTCCACATGGGGTGTACGCGCAAGTCCCGATCGTTCAACTGCCACCGGAAGTCCAGCACGGCTAAGGGCGAGGGCAAAACGTCCGACATCGGTATTGGAACGGCAGAGAATGGCGATGTCACCTGGCGTGATTGGCCTGTGATCGTGCTTGTCGTCTTCGACAAGCCAGTTGTCGGCTTCGGCCAGACATTGCCGGATTCCCTCCGCGAGGGCTTGTGCCTGCTCGTCGACTTTGCCCATCAGCCACCACCATCCTGCTGAAGGCTTGTCAAAGCCAGCGTCGGATCGCGCCGCATCCGAAAACGCGTGCTTCGCCGCCGGCAGTCCCATCCGTTCGAAGACCGGCGTAAACATGGCATTGAAGAGATCGACCAGGCTTTTGCGGCTTCGCCATGATTTGGACAGGACCGGATTGTCCTCGGGCTTCCCCCCAGCGCCGAGAAACGCAGCCTGGGTCAGCTCGGTGTCGGCGCCGCGAAAGCCGTAGATGGCCTGCTTCGGATCACCAACCCAGGTGCTCTCGTCGACCAGCTCCCCAAGAAGTGTGAACACGGCAAGCTGCAAGGGACTCGAATCCTGGAACTCATCGACGAAGACACGGCTGACACGTTCCTTGAGCCTTGCGGCCAGGTGAGGTGTTTTGAGGATCTCTAGCGCGAGAGCTTCCTGATCCGTAAAATCCAATAGCCCACGCTCGGCCTTCCAATCCTGGTAAGCGGTCAACGCCTCGGCGGCGCAATGAAACGTCTCCGTGATGAACTGCTCGCATTCGAACCGGAGCCGCGGATGCTCGCTGTGCCGCCCCGCCGCGGCGATAAGATGGATCAACGCCTGATTATAAGGCTGTCCGTCCTTGGTGGGCGCGCATTTCACCTTGGTCAAACGCGCCCAAGTCGACCAACTGAGCGTTTCGCCGCGTAAAATGCGTTCATGCGCCGCCCTGATCGTCTCGACCGAATCCGCTCCCGTGCTGCTCACGATGGCCGGGCGCATTTCGAAGGCATCCTTCAACGCGTTGGCCAGTGCTGCGTCGAGGTCCGCGGCGTCTGCCGCGGGAGGTGGAAAGCATGCCAGAAAGGCCTCAATTGATCGCTGCGCCGACGAGGCTAACTGGTCAGCCTCAATTCCATTTGCCCGCGCGAGGGTCGCGATACTGCGCACAGTCCGGCGCCAGTCAGGCGGTTCTCCCGTCCCCGGCGCACGAGGATCATTGTAGCCGAAGTGGTCCGCGAGTTCGTTCAGGACCTCGGCACGTGCGGCGATTGCACCGTCCGCGGCCACGCTGAACACCAGCGACATGTTGGATTCACCGATGACAGCGGTCGACGGCGAGCGCCCCAGGTCGATGACAAATTCGCTGACGATTTGGCTGCAAACGGCGTTGACAGTGCCGAAGCGCGCACCGAGCAACTGGGCAGCTGCGTCCGCCTTGCCTTGCTCAAATAGTTTGGCACGGGCGCGTTCGACAAGTTCATCCGCCGCCTTGATGGTGAACGTCGTCGCAAGGATCTGTTCGGGCGTACGCACCAGAACCTCGTCGGCGATGTCATTGACGATCCTCGTCGTCTTTCCGGCGCCAGCGGCGGCGGTAATGGTCGTCAGTCGCGACATCAAACAAGCTCCTCGTAGACGCGACAGAGGCCGCGCAAATTGCAGAAGCGGCAGGGTTCTTTCGCTGCATCAATCGCAAGCCCAGCAGGTCGCAGATCACCTGTATCGGGGAAGCCGGCCGCAATCAGAGTCCCCTTCGTGGTGAGATCGTGCCAGAGACGCCAATCGTTTTTCACATGGCCAAGCGTAGCGAGGTCATCTATATCCGCTTCAATAGGATTGCCGGTCAGAATGGAGCCCGGACCCGCTACTATGCGTCGCTGGCGCAGCAGAAAATAGCCTCCCGGAGCACCCGTCCCGTCGCTGGCCGAAAGCCCGCGATAGATGGCTAGCTGGATGGCACGCCCGGACGCGACTTCCTCCCTATATCGCCGTTCGGAGCGGGTCCATTTGAGGTCCAGAACTGCGATCCGGTCGCCGCGACGAACCAGGAGGTCGAGTCTGCCCTGAAGCAGGAGCTGCCCCTGGATACCTTCCCGATCGAGCTCCGACCCGACGATCTCCAGACCTTGAGCATGGAGCAGGCGAACAAGCGCCTCCAAGGCACGTGGCACCATTTCGCGAGCGGCCGCGAGTTCTCCGGCATGTTCGGGCTGGAGGAGCGGAGCTGCGATCTCGGGAAGCAGGCTTTCGAAATGCCTGATTGCTTCCGTCCTGATACCGGCTTCGGCCGGTGGTGCGCCCGGAAGGAGCAGCCGGCGGGCGATCTCGTGGGCGAGATTTCCGAAGAGCTGGTCGGTGCCTGGGATTTCTGCAAAACGACCCGGCCGAAGATTGAGAATATCCTGGGCGAACCAGCTCAATTGACAGTTCAACATCCGTGTCAGCGAAGTCGCGCTCTCACGACGGGTGTCGGTAAGGCGTGTCGTTCCCGGCGGTATTGTCCAGACTGGAACCCCTGCTGGCGGCTGCACTTGCCGTCCAACAAGCTGGCGAGGAAGTATCCTGCCGGCGAGCATGGCATCGGGTTCACGCAGCAGCCGTTCCGCCTTGAAGGTGATCGCCGCCCCGCTTTCTTTCAGCAGAGGCCGCAAACGATGCGCCATTGGATGAAGGGTCGTCTGCGCGTCGCGCGCAAGCGCTGGGCGCACGAGAATGAGGTTTCCGTGGCAACGCCGGATGACACTGCTATGGGCGGCCTCGATCCGACGCGCAATCGCTGGTGAAGCATCGATCTCCACTCCATTGGCAATGAGCGCTTCACGCTCGGCATTGTCCCATGGTGTGATGGCAATCTTTTCGCCAGGACCGACAAAGTTCCACCAGATGACACGCAGGGCCGAGGACCACAATGCTCCTGGCGCCTTGATGGCACGAACAGCACCAGCTTCCGCAAAATGGTCCGGATTGGGAACGCCCTCCGACAGGACTTGCAAGACAACCCGCTCGAGAAGGAGGGCGGGAATGACCGAAAGCTCCAGGCGGCTCAGGGCGTCAGACACAGCAGCCGCAGCATTCGAAACTGCCATCAGCAAGCGGTCGCCATCGCCACCGTCCGAACGCATCGCCCAAGCGGCCACTCTCCCGCAGATCGCCAACGCCTCCGACAGTGGCATCCCCTCGCCTCTCGCAAAGCGCCCGACCTCCGTCCATGCGCGCCATTCCGCAAGCGTCGTGTCGGTTTTACGGCGCGCTGTATCCGCGTCGGATCGCGTATTGATTTCGAGCAGGCGATCCTCGATTTGGACCCATGCTTCGCGCCAGACGCGGCCACCGACCCCCGGCTCTTCGCTGAGCGCGCGTGCGAGCCGACGCGCGGCCCAGGCCGCAACAGGTGGCCTGGGAAGGAGAAAGAGGTTTAATAGCGCGCGGGGATCGAACGGCTGCCACGCGGCGGCGAAAGCCAGAGGAAGAACCTGCAGTGCTCCACGCCAGGGTGATGAGGCGGAGAGCCCGAGGGCTGGAATGCCCCTCGCCCGCAAAGCATGGTCCAGGAGCGCCGTATCGCCGTCGGAAGCGAGAATGACGCTTCCGCGCAGGTCCTCCGACGGCAAGGCTGCTAACCAGTCGGCGATCGTTTCAGCAGCCATGAGCTCCGTATCGGCTTCCACCATTGTAAGAGTGCCGTCGCCTGCCAGTGGCTGGACGGGCTCCCCTGATAGAACCCTCTGCACTATGCGCAGGTCAGAGCCCTCTGCCGCCAGGTCGGGCTGCTCGTGTTGGAAGATCGTGACCCCGACGGATTCGAGAGCCTTAACAATGCGTGCCCACAGTGGCGGCAAAAGATCCCGCCGGTCTGCCAAACCGAGTTGGTGAATTCTTAGGCCAGGCCTTGTCTTAAGGACGTCGAGCAAAGCTATGGCGCGATCTTCCAAGCCCGCCGGCAATGTTGGCTCGACTGCCTCTGCGGCAGCGAGATCGTCTAGGCGATTGCTACCGGTCGCGGTACCGTGCCAGCCACCGCCCACCAGCGTATCGCGCCACTCAAGGAGGGTGGCGGCCGTAGACCAGGGATCCCTCGAAAATGACGAGGCCCAGAAACGATCGCCACCGCAAGCACGGAGCTTTGCGAGATAAGTCGAAATGCGCACCGCCTTCGAAACGCTCGGTGCAAGCATTCCTAGCTGGGTTTCAAGCGTCTGAACCAGACCCAAGGGTCCAACGACATCCTCATCCAAACTTCCGGATGCGTCGTGCGCGTCGGGATAAACTCGACCATCTGCTGCCAAGCCGAAGATGAGATGCATGTCCTACCCCTGATTCCCCCTACCCCAGATTGCACTATGCCGGCTCTCGACGCGAGTCATTATCACTGGAGCCCGACGGTGGACCGATTGGGTAGCCCGAGCGAGAACTTTCCGCCTTCCCGTCACCGCAAGCCACTAAATGTCAGAAGGACGCAGGTCTTTGTTCGCCTGCGTCCGCCGCCTGTCAGTTGAAGAACTTTCGGAAGATGGACTTGAACCAGCCAAATAGACCTCCGGCTGTTGGTCCCATCGTTTCTGCAATAGGGGAAGGCGCGGGCGGTCGCTTAAGAAGCCGATCCTTCTCTCGGCCGGCCTCGATTGCAGCCCGTGACATCTTGTTGGCCCAAACTATCATCCCTTGATCGATGACGTAGTGCGAAGCACAGGCAAAGTCGTGATTGCCGATCGATGGCCAGAGCGATGCGTTGTCGCCGTGCATAGTTAACTTGTATTCGGTCGCGACCAGAGGCGTCGATACTTCCTCACCGCACCCGCACGCGCAATTGTGGAGTGCGACGCGACACTCCCGCGAAACATACAAAACCCCGTCGTCGAGAGTTTCAGGTATCTCCGCTGTGAAGACTGTTCTCAGCCTTTTAATCCGCGTCATATCGCAGCCCTGTTCGAGATATTGTTCCCCTCGATCATGTAAACCGAATTCATCTCATTACGCTCATCACGAAAATAGTCCGCCCACCGCTGCCAGCGCATGATGGCCATGATTGCGTTTAGCGAGTTGATGGCCGCGATCTGGATATCCGTTCGGTAGACATCGTCATCTTCTACGTCATCGCCGAAGGGAAGCAGCCTCTCGACCTCGCTCCAGTCGGTGCCTGGGCGGATGAACGTCGCCCTCGCGCATCCGTCCAGCCTGCCATCCTCCAGGCCAACGCCGATCCCGGTGTCGATAAACGGGATCGCCAACCGGACCAGTCCCTCAGCGATTTCGCGCCGCGACGAGCCCTTATCGATGCAGACAAAGACGAAGTCGAAGCCCGAGAGCTCGTCAACATTGCCATATGTAACGCGGACCGGGTGGGAAACGATGCCCTTGTGAATACGCGCGTAAACCTGCGTGTAGTAGTTCACCTTGAAAGGGAACTCCTTGAGCAATTCCCTTTCAGGCGAGCCAGGCGACCGGAACAAATTGTGATTAAGAAGCTGATCCCCGTCATACAGGTGGATCTCCGTGACCCATGTCTTGGCAAGAAGGTCGAGCAGGTAGGACCCGGTCCCGCCAAGGCCTATGATGGCGACCCGTCCCATAAGCTTTCGGTTTACCGCGCCTATACGGTATCGGGCCGAGGCAGAGTCAGGAATTGCGAATGGACTGTCGTCATTTGAGATCAACCCGCGGGCATGCGTCCTGGCGTTAGCCGTTCGGTCCAAAGATCTCGCGGCACCGCCGATCAATCCCTCGTAAGCTACTACCTTGTCGTAGATAGTCTCGTAGCGATGAGTGATCTCCGGCTTCGACGACAAATAATAGCTAACATCAATATCAGCGAAGCGCTGCTGAACGGCACCGTTGACGATATTGTTCATCGGCTTTCCATCGCGATGACATGGCATCCCACCTGCGAAATACATGGTGTGATCGCCCTGCGGCGTCGAGGTCAACCCAGAGGACGCTTCAAGCGAAAGGGCACAGGTGAGGACGCCGCGGGCCAAGGAGCCATCGACCGTCACATAAGGAATGCTACGGACAATCAAATGACCGTTGCTCACCTCAAGCTCGAAGCCTTCGTCTTCGAGTTGCTTCAGAAACGGGTCACGACTTATCAGATCGACGGACATTGAACACCATCCCATTCTTGACCATGATAGATTCACCCTCAACGAGATCACCCTCTGCACCACCGACCCCATGAAGGTAGGTCGTGGTGTAGTTGAAGTTTTCGAAGTCGGGATTCGGGTAAGCAATCGCGGCGATTTCGCGATAGCTATGGCGACGCTTCTCAACGGTCCGCGGCCGCCCGTTGACTTTAATTGTCACGGTTTTGGGTTCGCGGCTACGGACGCGCTCGACGCCCTTACCGCTCAAATCGATTTTGCCATCGACCGGGATGATTGTGTCACCATCACTATCGAGGACCAGTTCGCGGTCCTCATCAATGTCCGCGTAACGATAGAGATCGGCGGCAGCGATTGCTCCCTCGCCCCACTCCCAACCGCGTTCGTCAACAGTGAAGTTGTAAACCCGATCGCTTTCGAAAGTCCGGAATACCGCAGTTTCACCCGGGGCGAACTTCACCTCATCCTCAAGGCCAATCGAGCGCCCGGATTTCTCAACGATCTGTATGAGGACAAACTCGCTCGCAGGCACTTTGCCCGCGGTCTCCCGAATCTGACTGCCGTCCATGACTTTATCGCCGATGCTATAAATCGCGCCATCGACAGTGAACTCGAATTTCTTGTTGTCTTTTACCATAACTGCGCTCCGTTCTCCGGCGACTCTTGATCGTGATTCGTCAGTGGACTACACTGCGATTCTAGTCCCGATATGGACTAATCTATATCGGGACTTATTTGAAATACAAGTCCATATTGGGACTTTTCGGGAGATTCATGCGTGGCTAATATCGAACCCGTCGCCGCAGCGGCCGAAGGGCGATCATCGATTCCGGCAGTCATGGAGGCATTTCAAGGACTTGCGGAGTTGTGGGAGCTTTCAACCGAAGACCAACTTCTCCTGCTGGGATCGCCTGGCCGATCGACCTTCTTTAAGTGGAAGAAAGAAGGAGGCTCAATTCCAAGAGACACCGTCGAGCGAGTCTCTCACCTACTCGCGATCCATAAGGCCCTTGAGATTCTACTCCCGGACAGCAGAGCTGCTGACACTTGGATCCGAAGACCTAACCAGTTTTTCCGCGGGCAGAGTGCTCTCGACGTTATGCGCGGCGGCCAAGTGATGGATATATTCCGTGTCAGACAATATGTGGACGCGCAGCGTGGCGGCTAACTCTTTCACTGTGATCGACGTCAAGCAAACGTTCTTTACTCTCATTCCGTCGCGATTTCCGACGATTGATGTTTTTGCGCGGGTAGCGAATGGTCGGAGTAAGGAACTGGCTGAGATTGAGTCCCTAACCAATCCGCGCCTGAAAGACCGAGAGCGCATTCTCCGAGGTGGAGCTACGATTGTTGATGATAACGCCCCACTTCTTCAGAACTGGAATCATGCCCCATTCACATATCACAACCCGGAGGGCTCGCGGTTTTTCGGCCCCGAAAATCCGGTGCTAGAACTATTTAGCGACATTCAGACAGCCCTTTCTGTTTCCATTTGGAAACGAGAGAGGTTCCTGTCTCGCACTAGCGAGGCACCGATTGGACTTGAGATGCGAGAATTGTCGCGCACCGTGAAAGGCCGCTTCGTTGATGGTCGCGATTGGGATCCGGACCTTGATATTGACACGAGATACAAGCGCGGTCGGCATATCATGGATGCCGGTTTCGACGGCCTGCTCTATAGGCCGCCAGAGCGAGGTGCCGGCTTTTGTGTCTGCGTACTTCGGGGTGAGGTCCTAGATCGGGCCGTTCAGGGCAACCACTTCAAGTTCGTCTGGGACGGAAAACTTATCAGTCGGATCTATTCCTTTGGTTCCGGGAAAGAATATGTACCTGACGATCTGCGGGGTAGCGAGAACGTGATAGCGGCTTAAGCTCGATGCCCCAACCAGGTCATCAATTGTGCAGCGCTTGTAGCAATCCTTGTCGTTGCGTTCATAGTGGTCTAGGATAGCCTTGCTTGCTAGCCGATACTATCTATCGCACTTTTCGAAACACTCAATGACGTCTGCCTTTGTTAGACGCACGCTCATCGTCCCTTTGCCTCAGTCGCTTACACTAGCGGCCCACGACCCTGCACGGAATGCCAACAATCGCCCGGTGACCTTAGACCTTAGTGCACTCCCCATGCCCGAAACCTCCCCCTCCCGGTCATCTCCCTGAGGCCAAGCTCCAAAACAATCCGCCGCGCCGCCTGCGGTGTGACGTCGAGCGTCTTCGCAACCATCCCGGCAGAGACCAGCGGTTTTGCCATGACCAGCTCGACCAGTTCTGGCAATTTTGAAGAGGTTCGGCGTCCCTCCAGCTTTCGCTCCATCATTTTTCGCGCCAGCGTCAACCGGTCATGTTCTTTCATGCCAATCTCCGCGGCCGCGATCAGCCCCTGGGCAATCGCGAGCAGTCGAGTCTTCCGATCGCGACTGCGGCGCCGATCGACGGGTATCGTTTTGAGCCCGAGATTGACGGCGGCAAGATGGGCGCCGGTAGTGATGCCGGCCTGGCGCAGGATCGAGGCGGCAAACAGCCGGCCAAGCCAGGGCGCGTGCTGCAGCACCGACAACTCATTCCAGGCATCGAGGGCGACGATCGCCTGCAGCACGGCCGGCAAGTTTTCGGCCTGGCGCAGCGCGCCGCGCCATTCGTCGAGCCGAGCATCTTCGTCCCAGTCGAGATCATAGACGAGAGGGTCTCGCTCGCGGTTATTGGCCGGGGTCCGACCGGGCTTTTTGGCTCGTTCGATTGCGGCGTCCGAGCGCGCGAGCAGCGCATCGATTGCAGCATAGTCGACGCCCGGCAGATCTTTGACGTCATCACCATCATCACCCTCCCCTTCTGGCTCGATCGGGGCCTTGGGCCTGATGACTCCGGCCGTCTCCGCCTCGCCCGCGGCGGCCGACGTGGTTTCCGATGTCTGCCTCAGCGTCCGCAAACCTTCGGCGGATAGCGCCCAGTCAGGCGCCTGGCCGCAAATGCGTCGGCGAGTGCGCAGCACGTCGCGGGCGATGGTCAGTTCGTGAGTGGGGGTGCGGATATCGCGGGTGGCGTCGTGGAGGACGAGGTCTTCGAGATGGACGAGTTCTCCGTCGATCCACAGCGAGGCGCAGGCGTCGGCAAAGTTTTGGCGTTCTAGCCAGCCTGATCCTACCACGGAGCGCTCAATGCGCTCGTCCAGACGCGTCAGAGCGACAACAGCGTCGAAAGCCGGCCGCATTAAGACACTCAGGCTGATTTTCGAGAGATCGTAAGCCATTGAAATTATGGTAAATGATGTCTTAAACGAAAGCTATAAGGTCACTGCGGTTCCCCACATGCTATAAAAGAGCCCGTGGCGGCTCGCCACCGATAAGTACCGCTTATCGGAAGTGATTGCTATAACGCCGCAAATTAGGGTGTCGGTCACCATGGATCGCAGGAAATGCGCGGTTTTCCAGGCTTTTCGGCCGATTTCGTCTGGGATGACCGGACTCCCCGAGACAGAATTCGGCCGCCGCAGTTGCCCCGCATAATCCCGACCCTTCTTCCGGCATAATGTGCCGGCGACCTCCCGAGGGCCCCTGCTCTCGCGGCATCTCCAAAACGGTTGTTTTTCCGGCCTTTCCGCCACAGGAGCCCGCTGGCGCGGGTTTGTCAGTGCGGACGCTCCGTTGCTTATCTCGGGCGGCGATTTGAGTCTGGCGGGCCGCTATTTGATGCCTAAAACACGCTTGCAACTGTTCGATTTCTAACGCATGCCTTATCTGTACAAACTACTTCGAGACAGGGCCGTTACAAGCGCGATGGCAAAGCCACAAACATTTGACAACCAACAATCTCCCAAGCGGCTGATCGGTTATGCCCGGGTGTCGACGGATGAACAGGTCCACGATGCCCAGTTGGACGAGCTGCGTGCAGCCGGCTGCGATCGGATCCATCAGGAGCATGGTTCCGGAGCATCGCGGGCTCGACCGGTGCTGACGCGATTACTCGCTGAACTTAGCGCCGGCGACGTCCTCATTGTCGTGCGCCTCGATCGACTGGCCCGATCCGTCAGTCATCTCTTGTCGGTGATCGAGGACCTCGAGGCCCGCGGCGTGCATTTCCGGTCGATCCGCGATCCAATCGATACGTCGACCCCGCAGGGCATGTTTTCCCTTCAGGTCCTCGGCGCCGTCGCGCAGCTCGAGCGGGCGCTAATCGCTGAGCGTACCAAAGCCGGCATTAAGGCGGCGAAGGCACGCGGCAAGCTTCCTGGAAATCCCGGTCTGCGAGAACGACGGCCGGAGGCGATCAAGGCAATCTCGCAGGCACGGGAGAAGCTCTATCTCGATGAACTCATTGCATCGGCGCAGACGTGGCTGCCGATGGTGCGTCAACTCCGGCCGCAGCACAGTTGGGACAATGTCGTGCGGGTTCTCAATCGCCGTGGCCACGACTGGACCGTCGAACGCCTTCGTCGCGCTGTTCATCGCATGGTACGCGAAAAGCTCGCGGAGAAGGAACTCCTTGCTCGATCCCCTCGCCGGGCTCCCGAAGACTATCTGATGAAGCTGGTGGCGGCAATTGCCATTGCCGATCCCAACCTGTCGCTGCGCGACATTGCCGCGCAACTGGACCAGATGGGAGAACGGCCTGTGCGCAGCGGCAAGAACTGGCAACCGTCCTCGGTGCGGGTCCTGCTGGACGAAGCCCACCGATTTGGCCTCATTCGCCGTTGAGGGCATGGTTCATCCGACGCCCGATGGCAGAGAGTCTTTTCTTGTCGCTATTCGACTGCATAGCCGTCAGGTCCGGCCTTTGGGGATCTGTAGCGCCAGGACCGCTAGTCGCTATCGCTCCGCGGTTTCAGCTCAGCGCCTACATCCTCGCCGCGGAGCCGGCTTCCTCCGCCTGCTCGCCCCCTCCCCCGGAACGTGCTGAAGGCTTCAGCCGCGGTGATTATGATCCGCAGAGGCGCGCGGGCCATGACCCTCGGCGGCGCGGGTAAAAGCAGAGGACAGCCGCTCCCCTCGCTACCAAAAAGCCGTCTCGGCTGCACGACGAATTCGGGCGCGAGCCGGAACTCAGTCAGACAGTATTTGTTTCTTTTACAATCCGTCCGCGTTTCGGCGTTCTTTCAAGGATGCTCGACAATTTGATTGAGCCATTTGTCCGCGCCGCCAGCTATATTTCCTACAAGAATGATTACGGCCGAAGATCTGCAAACATTCGTTTTACGACCAGCAAATTTCGACTGTCCTCGAAGCCTGGGAGGTCTTCGTCCTGAAGCATCCTGCGGAGACCGCCGTTAAGATTACAAAGCAATGTCTCCTTTCAGTCGTGACAAACACCGCGATTGTTCGTTCGAACACGAAGCCGCTCAATCGGCTCCGTGCATCAACTGACCTTACTACACCAGCCGCATAGAAGGGCTGTCGGCCATTCTACCCGGGCAACCATGACCAATGCCCTTAGAACGTCATGTACGATCAAAAATGACCGCCAAGACCCCGCGACCCATGGCGGCGACAGGACGGTACCTATCTCTACACAACCGATCTTGTGAGAGGTGGCGCGAGGAGCGGGTCATGCGCCGTCCATAGTAGCGCCCGAAAATGTCGCTTCTTTTCAGAGTGTTGTAGCTGTGGTCAGCTGACCACCGGAAAAGCAGCTGTTGGCAGTGCGTCCCACCCCAAAAGACTTGCTGGCCCACGACAGCAGAGTCTGGCGAAAAACCTCGATCAGTGGACCCGCTGACCTAGCACTCAATCCTCTCCGGCA